>DASQGX010000062.1:0-35460 GCA_035632395.1 Allostellaceae bacterium | reverse complement strand
ATGGTGTGCCGCGAGGATGGCGTACATCGCGTGTTGCGCCTTATCCATCCGCGGATCGAGCTTCACCGAGCTTGGATGCGGCGGAAACATCGCCGAAGCCATGATCAGCTGCTTCGGCAAAAACGATTCCCACTGCGCCATCGCCGCGAAGGTCTGATTGCCGCTGGTCGGAGCCACTGGAATGTCGAGACCGGCCTGGACCATCCCCTTGAATACCGTCGCCGCCGGCGCGCCGGTCACCCAGGCGATCAGCGCCTGTGCGCCCGACTCCTTGATGCGCGCGATCTGCGCCGCGACCGAAACGTCGGTCGGGTTGAAGTGCTCGCCTATCACCTTGGTCATCACGCCCTTGAATTCGGGCCGTTGCAGGATTTCGTCGACCGAGCGGTCACCGTCCTGGCCGCTCGCGTCGGTGGTCATCAACGTCGCGATCTTGGTCCAGCCCTTGAGCCGGTAATAGCGCATCACCGCCGCGATCTGATCGACCGACGAGGCGCTCGTCGAGAACGTCCAGCTACCAGGTTTGGGATGGATCGCCGGCGACAGGCAATATTGCACCGGGCCATTGGCCATCAGCGGCGCCATGGCGAGGCATTCGCCGACCAGGCTCGAACCCAAAATCACCGCCGGCTTGGCGGTCAGCAGTTGGGTGGTGAGCTGCACCGCGACCTGTGGGCTAGTCTGCTCGTCGTGGAAGATGAAATGCAGCTTGGCGCCGCGGATGCCGCCGGTCTTGTTGACTTCTTCCTCGAGCGCCGACAGCGCATCCTTTTGGCCTTGGCCGACGAACGCGGCGCTGCCGGTGAGCGGCATGATGACATTGATGTCGTAAGTGCCAGCAGCGTGGGACGATAGTGGGAAACCGATCGTCGCGGCGACGGCAAGCGCCAAGCCATAGGCGACGGCGCGGCCGGACCTTATCATTTCAAGCGGTGCTTTCATTGTGTCCTCCCCGGGACGCAGAATCACCGCTGCGTCAAACTGTGTCAACGTTCGGGAAAATCATGACTGCCCGTCAAACGCCGCCCTTCCGTGCCGACCATGTCGGCAGCCTGTTGCGACCCCAAGCGCTGCTCGACGCACGCGAACGGCACAAACGCAACGCCATTGGCGCCGCGCAGCTCACGACGGTCGAGGACGCCGCGATCCGTGACGTGGTGAAGCTGCAGGAAGATATCGGCCTCAAAGCCGTCACGGACGGTGAGTTCCGCCGCACGCTCTGGCATGTCGATTTCCTCACTTCGTTCGCCAACGTCAAATCGGTGCCGAGCAAGGTAACGGCCAAGTTCCACACGCATGCGGGTGAGATCGAGCGGACGCCGTCGGCGTTGGCGGTTACGGGCAAGCTGGCGCGGCCACGGCCAATTTTCGTCGACCATTTCAAGTTCGTGAAATCGGTGACGAAGGTGATGCCCAAGCTCACCATCCCGTCGCCGAGCATCCTGCATTTCCGCGGCGGCCGCGACGGCATCGACCGCACCGCCTATCCCGACCTGGCGGCGTTCTATGCCGACCTCGCGCGCGTCTATAGCGAGGAGGTGCGTGATCTGGCGGCGGCCGGTTGTCGTTATCTCCAGATCGACGAGGTCAATTTCGCCTATCTCTGCGATCCAAAGCTGCGCGAACAGGTGCGCGCGCTCGGCGAAGATCCTGAGGCGCTGCCGTATACCTATGCCAAGCTGATCAACGGCGCGATCGCCGGACGGCCAAAGGACATGGTCGCTTGCATGCATCTCTGTCGCGGCAATTTCGAAGGCGCGTGGATCGCGGAAGGCGGTTACGAACCGGTGGCCGAGACGCTCTTCAACGCGATCGACGTCGACGGCTATTTCCTCGAATACGATACCGAGCGCGCAGGCGGCTTTGGACCCTTGCGCTTCCTGCCCAAGAACAAGATGGCCGTCTTGGGCCTGGTCACGACCAAACTGCCACAGCTCGAACGCAAGGACGAATTGAAGCGGCGTATCGATGAAGCGGCGAAGGTTGTGCCGTTGGACCAGCTGGCATTGAGTCCGCAATGCGGCTTCGCCAGCGGCGAGCGCGGCAACAAGCTCACCGTCGCCGATGAGATCGCCAAGTTGCGGCTGGTGGTCGAGACCGCGCGCGAAATCTGGGGCGGCGTATAGGCCGCTCCGGCGCCGCTCGCGCGCCGGCGGTGCACGGACTATGCTGGTGGAACAGGGAGCTTGCGGTGCGTTGGCGCACCATAGTGACCGGCCTTATCGTGGCGGCGGCCCTCGCTGCCTGCGACCGGAATCCGTTGCACCTCAGCCACACGTTTCTCGACACCTACGCGGGTCCCGACCCGACGCCGGCGGGGTTTCACCAATGTCACGGTTTCGGCTGCGCCCAGAGCACGCCGATCAGCCTCAGCGCCGCGGAGTGGCAATCGGTTCGCGCCGAATTCACGCCGCCGGCCGCCGATCCGCGGACCGAGCGGCGCCAGATCACCGATGCGATCGCCTTGCTCGAACGGCTGGTCGGTGCGCGCACCGGCACGATCGCGCACCAATGGACCCGGCACGATCTGCTGATTTGGCCGAACGACGGCGATCCGACGCAGCTCGACTGCATCGATGAAGCGGTCAACACGTGGACCTATATGACCACGATGGCGCACGACGGCTTGTTGCGCTTCCACGACGTTGCGCCGCTTTCCTATGCCGGCAGCATGTTCGATTTCCACATGCGCAATACGGCGGTGTTGCGCGAGCGCGCGAGCGGCGAATATTTCGCGATCGATTCCTCTCTGGTCGAAGCCGGCGAGCGACCGTTGATCATGCCGCTGACGGTCTGGCTGGGCGACTGGCCGCCGGCGATCGCGGATGCATCCGACAAGGGCGCGCTTACGTCGTCGCCAGCGAGCGTCGCCGACAGCCGCTCGCCATGAGCGTCTGCCGGCGACGCATAAACGGAAGCTAGTCGTGTTTGGCGGTCACGTTGCGCGTGCAACTCCGCCGCGTCTCCTGGAAATTCGTTTCCAGGCGGCCGGTGAAATCGATGCCGGAAATCTTCCCGGTCATACTGCCGGAGGCGCTGTGCGACGGAATGTTAAAGGCAGCATTCACGCCGCCATCGGCGCCGACCGTGCCGCGGAACGGTATTTGCGCGCCACCGAGACTGAATCGTCCGACGATCTCGGTGTCGGTAATCCGCATGGCGATTGCGCCTTGCGGGCAGACGGAGCCGGAAGGTTCGATCGTGCCGTGCCAGTTCCCGTCGAAAGGCCCGGCGGCGAAAGCGCCGCCAAGCAGACAGAGCAAACCCACTGCCGTGGCCATGACTAAGCGCATCGCACACCCCCTTATGTGGCCTCGAAATCTTCCAGCGCGCCGCTTTGCCCTCCACGACATCGCGGGCGCATCGATCGGCACAATTCTAGTCTGGCTTCGGTGAACCCCGCACGCGCGCAAAAGACAGCGTGACACAGCGACGTGGCATGCAACGACCCGAGCCATACCGTGGCCGACGAAGATGATCGAAAGATTGGCGTCCCCGGGGTGACTCGAACACCCGACCCTCAGTTTAGGAACTTTGGTACCCCGATCCTCCTCTAACTGACTGAGCCGCCCCGCTAAATCGGCGGTTTATGCCGTAAGTCTTTAATCTAAATAGCACTTTTATCTATGCGTTCCTATGCAAATCCGCATATACCTATGCGGATGAGGACGGTTTGGCACTGACTTAACACTGACTTGGAGGGTGGCGATGGCGAAGGCAGAATTGACCGATACGTTAATCGCGAACCTCAAGCACCCGGCTTCGGGCTTCGTCCGGGTCTGGGACGCGCATAAGACGGCACCGCCGGGCTTTGCCGTGGTCGCATTCAAGGGTGCCAAGTCGTTTGTCCTGGCCTATCGCTCGAAGGCAGGGGATCGCGCCGGCAAGGAGCGTCGGCTGGCGATTGCCTACGCGGATCGCCGGAGCTTGTTGTCACCCGGTGACGCCCGCGCCCAATGGGAGCAGTGGCTCAAGCCCGGTAACAAGCCCCACCTCACCGTTGCTGTCGCGCGCGAGTTTGCCCGCATCCTGCATGGCCAGATCGCCGCTGGCTTTGACCCGTTGGCTACGCGGCAATCGGTACGCAACTCCAATGCCGCTCGTGCTGCCGCCCCGACCGTCACCGCTCTCGCCAAGAACTATCTGACCTGGGCAAAGGACCACAAGCGCCAGCGCAGCATCGTCGAGGACGTCAGCCTCCTGCGCCAATACATCGTCCGCGCCGACGACTGGAATCAGATCGACCCCGACGATGAGAAGAAGCGCCCGGTCAACCCTGAACTCGAGAAACGCAAGCTCGGCCGCCACAAGGTTGCCGATATCGTGAGAGCCGACATCGAGAAGCTGTACCGCGCGATCGTCAAAGGCGAATGGTCGCCCGACCGCAAGCCGACACCCGTCCGTGGCAATCTGCTGCTCATCTTGGTCTCGAAGATGATGAACCTCGCCTGCGAGTGGGGACTGCGGACCGATAACCCGGTGAAAGGCATCAAGCGTGAGGCGGGGAACAGACGGACGCGTTACCTCGATCCAAAAACAGAGTTGCCTCGCCTCGTCGCTGCACTCGACAAGTTCAATGATCGGCACGGTATCAATGCCGTCCGCCTACTCCTGCTGACGGGTGCAAGACGGGGCGAGGTCTTGCATGCGACGTGGGATCAGTTCGACCTCGACGCCGGAACCTGGACCAAGCCGAGCGGGGCGACGAAGCAGAAGCGCGAGCATGTCGTCGATCTCAGTCCGCAGGCGGTAGCTGTGCTGCGGCAGATGCGCCGGGACGCCGATCAAGGTCACCGTCGGGCCGACGCCCTCGAACGCCAACTCGTACAGGAGAAGGACCCGTTCGAGCGCCAGCGGATCATGGACAGGGTTGCTCTCGCGCGGACGCAACACAGTAGTGCCTTCCTGTTCCCGTCGATCCGCAGGGACGGCGCACCTATCGAGAGCGTCAGAAAGCTTTGGAGCGCCATCTGCGTCGAAGCGAAGATCACCGGCATACGATTGCATGATGTTCGCCACAGCTTCGCATCGTTCCTGCTACGGCAAGGCCACAGCCTCCAACTGATCGGGCACCTGCTTGGTCACAGTCAGCCGCAAACGACGGCTCGGTACAGTCACATCATGCCGGATCACGCGCGAGCGGCAGCGACCGACGTTGGCAAGATGATCGCCGGCGCCGGACGCAAACGACAAAGCGCCCAAGTCGTAAAGCTGGAGCCGAGGCGATGATCCCGCAGTTTAAGCGAGCTTGGTACGAGCTCAACGACGAGTTGCGCACTAAGGCCCTCACGCCGTGTAGAGATCGGTTGTCGATCCGCAATGCCTTAGACCGGTGCCACACCGCACTTGAGAACGCCGCTGACAGGTATGAACAACGGCGCAAACCCGACAAACACAATGACGGCATCATGGGTCAACAGATGGCCCTAGCCGCATTACGCGATCTGGTACTGGCGCTCAGACCCGACGATGGAGAGCGCCTAGCTACGCCGGTTCACGATGTGATCGTCCAGCTTGATAACGGGCACAGGGTCAAGCACCGACCGCGGACTTCAAACACGGAGTCACGGCTATGGGCTGCGATCATGGTGGCTGCGGATATTGAACCGGGTGATCGCGAGTTAGCGATCAGCAAGGTTTTGGATCTGGTGAGCAAACGTGTGCCCCATTGCGATGAGCGGATAACCCCAACAGCGTTCAAGACATGGCAACGGAAGCTGCAGGACAAACGAGATAAGTCGAACGTGCGTTGGCACTACTGGCGCCTGCATCGAGCGATGATGGCCAAGCGTTCGGTGCCGTCGGTCGCCGTGCGCGAACTGGTCGATCTCGCCACAACACTCGCGAACACGCACCCCTGATCCTCGACGATCCGGGAAAGGTCGCTCCCCTTTCCCAACTGCACCCACCACAAACGCAGTGCAGAACGCCATAATCCTATGCGTTCGCATGGTGAACCTATGGAGATCGAGGGTGACGACACTGGCCAAACGTACCATCAACCACGGCGCGGGCTGGGGCCCCTGGCACGATTTGTGGTGGTACGCCGAAAGGATGAACCGGCATCACCTCACTCTGAAGGCGATCTTTGACCGTGCCGGCCTTCGATACCGCCGCATTGGCAAGACCCGCGTGTATCACGAAGGCGACATCACGCATCTCATCGAGCACGGCCATGCGCCCGCGACTCAACGACCGGCCCGCATCGTGCGCCCAACGGCGCGGCCATGACACTCGAAGCCGAAACAGCACCGAAGCCACGCCGGGGAAAGTAGCGTGAGCGCGTTAAGAGCCGAACTGCCAAGCAGGAGTGTGGAACATGATCGAACGTCGCGAATTGCAGCTATCGATGGGCCGTGAGCCAGACCAAAACGATAGGCTCACCACGCTTGCGTTGGAGATAGATGCGGCTCACCGCGAATTCAAGCGACTCCAGGCGAGTGCAATCGACAAAGCGATTGAAGCGGGCGCGAAGCTATTGGAGGCCAAGGCGCTCGTTCCCTACGGCGAGTGGCTCGCTTGGCTCGGTGCGCGCTGTCACGTCTCGGTTCGCAGTGCCGAACTCTACATGTCGATTGCGAAGAGTTTACAAGTCTTGCCGCGTGCGCGTGCACACCTCAAGGATCTGCCGTTGACCAAAGCTGAATCTTATCTCCGCTATGCAGTGGAGGAGTACACGCGCCGAGGCGAGAAAACATTGCCCATGATCGCGGCGGCCGTTTTCTACGATCTTGAAAAAGCGGCTCAGCTGTTGGCACAGCTCAAGCTGCATCTCGGTAGCGAGGAAAAATTCGCGGAATGGCTCAACGGCGAATGGAGCAGCCGCTACGGCTTGTCACCCGATTTGGCTGAGACACTCATTGAGGCGTTTACGCGAGGCAATACCGATAAGTACATCGGGCTTTCAGCCCCGGCATCGCCTGATGACGGTTGGCAGTACGGGCCGGATGGGGGAGGGAACGTGTTGGATCGGCAACGGGAAGGTGAATTCGCGAGCGACGAGGGCCTTACCAGCGAAAGTGAGAATCGCAACGGTTGCGAATCTGATCAACCGGCAGCCACAGCTAACTAGAAGTGGGGAAGCGCAGGTGATGTTTGGATGAAAGCAACATCCGGCACTCCTTCGACCTCAGCATAGCGCGATGGGAGCGCGCGTTCATGATGGCACGATCTCTCTCACCGACCGACAAGCTCGTGGCGCTCGCCATCCTCAAGTTTGCCAATCGAAAAACGTTTATTGAGTGGCACTCAGTGCAAGCCTGGCCGTCGATTGGGACATTGGCAACGCTGCTCAACCTCGGTGAGGCGACCGTTAAGCGGAGCCTGCGGCGGCTCCGCGAACTTGGTGTCGTTGCCGTCGAACGCAAAGAAGGCCGCGACCACCGTCACAACCGCTACCGCCTCCGCCTCGAATGGCGCGAACTTGAGGAGCGCGGACTCAACGCCAAGGCTTTACTCGCGAAGTGGCCGGATTACCGACAGGCGCGAAAACCGAGGGCGGCACCCAACCGCTTATTTCAGGGATCGGGGTCAAACTCGACGGAGACGCGGGTCATTCATGACGGCGATAGGGGTCAAACCCGCCCAAACTACGGGTCACCCCTGACCCCTGACCCTACTGATGACCTTACTGATGACCCTACTGATAGACCGTGGCCGGGTGGGGTGGGCGAAACTGCTTCTTCCGAGAGAGGTCACTCTCGCAGATCCGGTCGAGCCTCGGATGCCCTCGCTTCGAAGCTAGCTCGGCTGAGGCAGCAATGAGCCGTGCCCTCGCCCTCCGACAGATGCTACCGACGTTGCGGCGCGGTGGGGTTGTTGCGCGCACGCCGCCCGCCACCAAATCCGATCTCGATCAGTTTGAAGTGCTGGTAATGGCCGCGTTCAAAATACCTGGCCGTGATGTGATTGCCGATCCAGCTTTGTTTGTCTCCATGCAGCGACACATTCTGGAAGAGCGACGTTACTCGACAGCCGTGATCGCGCTGGCGTTTCAAAAACTGGTGGAGACGGAGGAGTGGTTGCCGGCGAAGTGGGCGGCCACTTGTGAAGCGATTGTGAGAGAAGCCAAGAAGCGTGAGAGAGAGGAAGCTGAGAAACGTGCGGATGCGGAAGAAGTCAGGCGGGTACATGAACAACTGGAAAGACAGAAAGCCGCTGAACTCGCCGAGCTGCGGAACACAGTTGGTGAGTATCTCGCACAGGACATCATCGAAAGGGCGTATCAGCGAATTGGTTCACTCATCGGCGAAGGGGAGCAAAGGCTGTGGGTGCGCGCGGCGGTTGCGTGTGAGCGGTGGGCGATAGAGGCAGCGAAGTTCATGGCGACCTTCAAACCCGCCGAGCTCGCCGACGATGAGAAGCGGGCGTGGGTTGAGTGGGAGTACTACGGATTCAAAAAAGGGGCGTAACTGCTGAATACGCCGTACAGGGCGGTGTCGCTTAAGGTCCGCTGGGCATTTGACGGAGTTCGGTGTTCAACGCCTCCTGGTGCCGTTTAAAAGCGGTTTCCGCGCAAGAACACGGGCACCATCCGCCGCAATCAGTCCTTCCAGCACCAAAAACGCACGGCCCCCAATTTGGGTAATTGGGTGATGGGCCCGGCAAACCTGCTAATCCCTTTGGTTTTTGGTGATTGATCGGATCGAAGTCAGTCCACGGTCAGTTTCGTTACCAGATGCTCGTCCAAAAACTTTATATTCGGAAATGCCAGCGGACACTGCACGAGCATCTGCAAAACCGCCCCGAGTTAAGTCCCGGTTCAGTGCGTACTCACACGATGGTGCCCTTTCTCGAATAGACGGGCGGTGCCGCGAAGCTCGATTTCTGCGAGCGCGCCGTACTGAACTCATTGGCTACCTCGGAGGGAACGTCAATCCGGTGCAGCGCCAACTGATTGAGCGCGCGGTGCGCTTGATGTTGCACCTCGAGCTGCTCGATGAACGCCTGACTCGTGAGAGTGGGTTCAATGGCCACGACCACGTTCAGTATCTCGCTTGGAGCAATGGTGTCGTCCGAACCCTAGCCCGCCTCGGCATCCGCGAACCGGCACGCACCAGGCGCGTACCGCCGCAGACCGTTCACGACTTGGTCGGGGCGACGTAGATGCTCGCGCGCCGCTCTCTCAAGCAAGAGCACGCGGTGCCAGCCAACATCCTCGCCGCAATGGACGGGCCGCAGTGGTGGCGGCCTTGGTTCGCCCGTGGTGACTGGACAGCTTGGCGATCATTCCTAGCTGCCACGTTCGCGTTGCCGATGGATGCTGCATCGGTAGCGATCTACGAGCAATGCACTGGTCGCAAGATCGCACCGAGTACGCGAGCGTCGGAGGTCTGGGCCATCTGCGGTCGGCGTGGTGGCAAGACGCGCATCATGGCGACCGTTGCGGCTTGGCTGGCGGCCTTCGTGGATTGGCGTCCGTATCTGTCACCGGGCGAAGTCGTGTCGATCATGTTGATCGCCGCGAACCGCAAGCAGGCGCGCGTTGCGATGAGATACCTACGCGCACTGTTCCTTGAGCATCCGACACTGGCCCAACTCATCGCGAGTGAGCGGGACGACGCGCTGGAGTTGTCGTGCCGCGTCACGATTGAGGTGCTGGCCGCCAGCTTTCGCACCACGCGCGGCTACTCGATCGGTGCCGTCATTGCTGACGAACTCGCATTCTGGTTGAGCGAGGAGGACGGTGCCAATCCCGCGGATGAGATCATCGCCGCGTTGAGACCGGGCATGGCGACACTACCGGGATCGCTGCTGATGGTGGCGACCTCACCCTACGCGCGGCGCGGTCCCGTCTACCAAGCGTGGCGTCAGCACTACGGCAAAGACGGCGATCCGATCTTGGTCTGGAAAGCGCCGTCGCGCGTAATGAACCCACTGCTGCCGCAGGGCATCGTTGACGCAGCGATGGAGGCCGATCCGATTGCGGCCGCAGCCGAGTATCTAGGCGAGTTCAGAAGCGACGTTGAGAGCTTCGTCAGCCGCGAGGTGATTGAAGCCACGACAGTGCCGGGGCGGTTCGAGCTGCCCCCAGCATCTGGCATCAGCTACTGCGCGTTCACTGATCCGAGCGGTGGCTCATCCGACAGCTTCACCCTCGGCGTCGCGCATCGCGATCAAGCGACCAATCGAGTGGTGCTTGATGCAGTGCGGGAACGCCGCCCACCGTTCTCGCCCGAAGCGATCGTTGCGGAGTTCGCGACCCTGATCCGGAGCTACGGGATCAGCACGGTCACGGGTGATCGCTACGCCGGCGAGTGGCCGCGTGAGCGTTTCCGCGAGCACGGAGTCCATTACGAGCCATCAACGCGCGCCAAGTCTGAACTGTATCAGGCTCTGTTGCCGATGCTGAACAGCGGCCAGGTGGAACTGCTCGACCATCCACGGCTGCACGCGCAGTTGGTCGGCCTCGAGCGCAGGACGGCGCGCGGCGGTCGGGACTCGATTGATCATGCGCCCGGCGGGCACGACGACTTAGCCAACGCGGTCGCCGGTGCTCTCGCCGGGTTCCGCACCACGGCTGCCGATTGGGTTGATTACATCAAGGAATTAAGCGAGGCGGCACACCGTCGCCCGAGCGACGAGAAACTCACGCTCCGGATCGCACCCGATCAGTTCGCCAAACCAAAAGCGAAGGTAGCCCCGGCTCTCGTCACACTAAGGACGCCGCTTCCGTTCCAGAATTTTTGCTTCGGCGCTGGTCGCCGTTACTCGTCCGATGCCGATGCCTTGATCGCCAACGTCCCGCCCGACGATGCGAAGACGCTCATCGAGAGCGGTTGCACGGAGGCGGCTCCATGATCCGCAGCGCAGACACCCTTCCTATGCGCTGCCAATTCCGGCGCTCACACGTCTTCTCCCGCCGGACGCGCCAAGTCGGTCAGTGGCGTGGCCCAACAACGCCGACAGCCCGCAGAGGGTTATCTCAGCCTTGGTGGCGGGCACCTTTCCTCGAACGATGGAGACAATCAATGCTCCGATTAGCCACTAGCCAGCCCGAGACCCCGTCGTCCGGAGCGCGTGCCGTGCTCAAAGCCCACCTCGCCCGGATAGCGGTTTTGCAGCAACGGTTGCAGCCGCTGCTCGAAGCGCAGCGCAAGCGCGATGCCCTGCGGTCCGAGGAGCTACGACTCGTGGGTGAACTCGACAAGATCACCGAAGCTGAGAAAGCCGATTGGGCGGCCTTCACGCGCGATGGGGCACAAGGCGACCCGCCGCGACCCCGCACGCAAGAGCGCAATCTGGCGGTGATGGCTTTGAGAACTGCGAGCGAGGCGCGGCTGGCCTGTGACGCTACCGCAGGTGGCGGTTTGGAGGCGGCAGTCGCCGACCTCAACCGGCAGTTGGCCTCGCTCGCCACTGAGACCGCCGTCCGCGTTGACGCCGTGCTCCGCGAACTCGCTGACACACTGGTTGACCGCTACGCGGCGCAGCTTCACGCCACCATCATGACCGAGAGCTGCCTGCTGGCTCTCCGCGATGCGGCGCAGGCACGCGGCAACGGCACGCTACTTACGACCATCAACGGGTGGCTCAAGCGCGGCAAGGACGACGCGCACTTGCACGACGGCGTGCGCGAAACGCGTGCCCGGTGGCGTGCGCTTGCTGACCGCCTCGCTGAGAACCCCGACGCAGAGGAACCGACGCCATGAGCGACGACGTGATCCTAAAGAAGGTCGACAAGCTGACGATGTTGATTCGACAGCTTGAGCGCGACTTGCCGGAGATCAACCAGCGGATCGACCGGATTGAGCGCACGCAGCGCGGGTTGCGTTACGAAATCGACCACGCCACGCGCCTGATCACCGGGCGCGTCGCCATCCCGCCAGCCTGGGCCTCAATCGCAACGCACGAAGAACCCATGATGATGATGTAGAGGAGCCAAACCATGAGACATCCCGAAACTGGTCGATACGCGAGCCATCAACAAATCGCCATTTCCTCGCGAGCCGAAGCCGACGAGCACGATCAGAAGGCGGCGGAAGTCGAAGGCGAGGCACGCGACCACGGACGCAAGGCTACCATCGCGGACCGCAACGGCGACCGGCGCGGTGCCGTCCAGCATCAGCGTGCAGCGCAGACCTTACGCACGGTTGTCGCTGGGCATAAGGCAATGGCCTCTAAGCTCCGCACCCTCGCGACCCATCACGAGTCGCAGATTTCGCCGCCTGCGGTGACGAAGCGCGCCGAGCCGTTGATAAAGCGCGCCGCGCCGATGACGGCCCGGCAGTTCTTCGATCATTTTCTGTGAACGCATGGCCCACGGTTCGGCGCGCGCTGGAGACGGCCGCATCAAAACCTGCGGGCTCTCATTTGAGCTAACTCCTCGGCCGGCAAGGCGGCAGGAAGCCGGAAAAATCCGAACCGCTCATAAAGCGGTGCCATTAGCGGATAGACAATCTCTGGGAGGTTGTCGCCGATGCGCCCCACCTCTAGCGTAGTTTCGCCTGAATATTCGGCCTGCTGACTCAGATACTCGCCGAGCAGCATCCTGGTACCGCCAATGGATGCAATGCGTCGACCAGTCAGTCCATACCAACGCATCCGGAAATGCACACGGAGTTCACGATCAGGCGCCATGTGCGCAGCGAGGCTAGCTGCATGGAGCAGGCATTCCCCTACACGCCACGTCGGCATCGTTAGGTCGAAAGTCGTACCGGGCCTGATGCGTTCCGCGATATCCGGTACATCTTCGACATATCCGCGCAATAGAAACATTCGACCCTCTGGCGACGCGCGCCAGAAATCGACATGTGCGGGGTCGTCGTAGGCACGGCCTGCGAATGGTGCCCCAATCCAGCAATCAATCATGTCGTCAAACACCACCGGCTCGATTTCCCGCTGCGTCGGAATCCAGAATTCCGGCCAACCACTGTGTCGCTGGACAGATTCACGAAGCATGTTGCGGAAGTCCGGCAGGCTTGGTCGGTTGAACTCGCCGAGCAACGCATAGTCAAACTCGTAACGACCTAGCGGGCACCGTTGAGGTGCATTTGCGCCGAGATTAGCGGTTAGCGCCTGCCACCTTGCGCGCGCTCCATCCGCGAACGCTCGTTGGCGCTCCGCATCGTGCGCGACAGGAGCAGCGGCAGCCTCGGTCTTGCCCTCGACGATCGCGCGTATTGCATCAAGCATGTCCTCGCGGCGATTTCGGAGGCACCTGCCAAGGAGGAGTTGCCAGTCCGATTCGTTCTCGGGTGGCGCACTCGCGGGGCCAGGCTTGCGCATGTAGATGAGGTGCGGCTTTATTGTGTTCTGCGGTGTGCCGCTTTTCGACATCACTGGGAATCCGAAGCCGCCAGGTACGCCGATAACGGCATGCTCGTGGCCGGTCGTAGGGTGCCTCAGAGGCGTAAGCGTGCAATGGAAAGCTGGTGAGGCGAAACGGCGAATGATGTTGTTGATCAGATCCTGGTCGTAGACCGGGATGCCCGCCGGCCGTGGCTCTGAGATTAGATTCGGCCGTTCCTCCCGTATCCCGATCACGATGTGGCCGCCGCCCTCGTTCGCGATAGCGATTGCCGCCTTTGCGAGCACCGCCTTGTGCTCGTCATCTCCGCGGAGGTCGAGCCAACCTTTGTACTCGACGTCGAGCGCTTCGACGGGCGCGTTCAGTAGGGGTTCTAGATCGGATACGGTCGGCACAGGGTTTGAAGCTCTAGCACTCGCGGCAATACCAGCGCTACAGGCTGATTACACCCTTGCGCTTCGTCGGTATGGAGTCATGCTTGGGCATGGCCTCGCCCCGACCGCCCGCGCCTACCCTCGCCGACCTCCGCCGCTCCGCGCCGTGGCTTTGGGTGAACTGCGCCGCCGGGTGCGGGCACCACCGGCCGGTCGCGCTGGCACCCTTCATCATCCGTTACGGGGCCGAGGCCTCGAGCGACATACTCCGGCGTGCGGCGCGCTGCTCGGCCTGTGGACGCAAGGGCGCGACGCTACAGCACCCGAGTTGGGGTGGTTCGGAGATCGGGTTCGTGCCGTTTCCGCGGAATACCGTTAGAAACGTAATTGCGGAAAAGTGGTGATCGACGGAGGGGGAATTGGATACATGGCTTCACGACATTGCTGTCGTACTGGGTTCTGTTAGCGCATCTATCGCGGCCCTCTGGGGAATCTCGAAGCTGTTTTTCGATAAGTGGCTGAGCAACAGGTTCGGGCAACAGCTTGAGGCGTTCAAAAGTCTCCAACAACAAGAACTGGTCAAGCTGCAGCTACAGCTAAACACGATGTTCGACCGGAACATCAAACTTCACCAACGCGAATTTGATGTTCTTCCGGATGCGTGGAGCCGAGTTAACGATGCCTACAATCAGACGCATGCGATAGCGCTTGGTTATTCCATGACACCTGATTTGAACAAATGGGAACCTGAACGGCTCGAAGCTTATATCGCAGACAGTTTTCTTGATGATTTCCAAAAGAAGGAGTTACGAGCGGCGCCTGATAAGACCAAATACTTCACGCGGGCCCAGGACTTTCATGCATTGGGGAAGGCGTGGAATTCGTGTTGGAACTTCCGAGACTATCTTTCCAAGAACGCGATCTTCATCCAGGACGATCTCAAACGGCAATTTAAGGAGATTGACCAGTTGCTGTTCGACGCAATTTTCGAGCGCAAGGCGTCCCTCCAAATTGCCGGTCTAGCACAGAAATTCGACAAGGGTCTCAAGCTCCACAATGAGGGCCCCGCTTTGCTCAATACGTTGGAAAAGGACGTGCAGGCACGCTTGTGGATCTCGACAAACACAAACGTTTAGCGTTCGATCAGGCCCTTCGGCGGTTAGGCAACGATACAGGTCCAGCGCGGGGCATCAAGCGTATGGCGTCAGCGTGAGAACAGCGCTTTGAGCCATTGCCAGACGGCGCGGAAAAATCCACGCGGATGCTGTTCGAGCGACTTGTAGTACGAGTGACGCCGCTCTTCCTCAGCTCGTCGTCCTGCCTCGATTTGATCTGGAGTCCACTTTCCCGCCCATCGAACCTCACCCTGGATAATCCAATAGTGCGACTGGCAAGGTAGCTGCCAGTTTCCAATTGAGGGGTACAGTGTGGGCCCGCCGTTCACATCTTCGACGCGCCACTCGGATGGACCAAGCGGTGTCATGACCTTTTCGCCACAGCCACACGCGCAAAGATGCCCCGCGACACCAAATTCTTCCGACATGTACAAGACGCCGGATTCCAGTTCCGTCGGCATATAGTGCACTCGTTTCAGCGTGTACCTGTTCACTGAAACGACTCGCCGAAGGTTTGCAGTTCGCCTACTCCAAATAGCATGTGATTGAACACGTCCGCGTCCACGTAGAAGCCGCGGAGCTGTTTATATTTGATCACAGCGATGCAGGCGTTGAGAGCGTTGATCTCAGCCGTCTGGATGTTAGTCAGATACAGGTCATCTGGGGCATCTGCCATTTCAGCTAGCTGCCGCGCCCGCATCTCTGCCGCACGTTCCACTGAGTAGTGCGTCGTGCGCAGCATTCCGTTCAGTGCCCCCTGCTTTCGGTCAAGGCCCATGCCAACATCAATGAACGGGATCTTCTTCGAAATCAGAAGATCGAAGATTGCAGATCGCGATGAACCTTTGTCCACGCATACGAACGCTAATGTGACACCGTCAACCGCATCCGCGCTTGCGGCGTCTATGAATCTAGGTTGGACAGTTAAGCCGGATCTAAAATTCTCGTAGCGCAGGCGGTAAACCTCTCCCTTAGTTTTGCCTAGGTCCAACTCTTCGAGCCGTCCAGGTGAGCGAAAGGCGGTGTGGACATGAAACGTATCCGGATCGAATGCCCGGATTTCGCGAACGGGCACCTTCACCATAAAGTCCAAGATGTACGCGCCTGTGCCCCCGAGGCCGACGATTGCAATCACATCGTTCTTTAGCTTTTCAACGAGATCCCCGATTTCTGCCCTGCTCGTGAGGGTGTCGTGAAATTTGAAAACCGATCCAGCGACAGCCGCTTCATCGACCCTGAACGTTAGCGGGGTCGCCCCATGTAGTTCCTGCGCAGGACCGGAAATGATCGTGACGTAGCTCTCGATCTTGTCGAAGAAGTTAGTGAAGCCCGCGTCTGGCTTGCTTGAGACTGGCTTGTTTGAGAACCGTCTCTGTACCGTGACGTCCTTTCGGCCAAGCGCCAGTGTTGCAGATCCGCCGCCAAGATTTGGGATCGGCTTGCCATCCAACCCGTGCGGGTGAGAGCCGCAAAAGAAAATCTGATGATCGTCGGGACGGTCAATCCGATGCTTATCGATGAACGTAAGCTTGGTGACTATAGCGCCGATCTGAAGTCGCTTCTCCGAATCGAGGTACGGAATGTCTCGGACGACAAGATAGCCGTCGTCGAATGCAATCGCGTATCCCTTCTCAAGGAGGCGTCTAATATCCTCGTTACGACTGACCAGTTCGTGAAACACGGAAGATCATGCCTTCTTTCACCATCACCGATCCGCCGGGTGAGAGGGTGCCCTGGGGCTTATCGTGTGGCCCCTTGCTATAAGTCACGGAATAAGTGACTTGCGGGTTTTTGGAATAATCTGGATCGGCGAAGGTGACGACCTCCGCGTACGTGATCTTTTCCTTCTCGACCTTGTGAGGCGCGCCGTCCACGATGATAGTGACCACCTTCTCGGATTTGCCTTCGGTCTCTTGAGTCATCTGTCACCGCTCCGCTGCTCCCTGTCGTGAAGGTGCATACACCAGCACCGTTCACAACTTTAAGTCGTGGTTTATGGATTCCCTTTTCCTCCGAGTCGAGTCAAGGACTGCAAGCGACTCGGTGGCGAAAATGGCATCAGCGTGTAAGGCGCGGCTCCCGATGTTCGAACATACAACCGCTGCGCCACGCGTACACGGCTGATCACCTCAACGCGGTTCTAGGTGACGGCCCGAACGCCCTGACCGATCCGCACGCCGTAGTGTGCCGGTATCCGACTGCGTGCGAACGACGGCCCATGATCGGCTGCGAAAGGGTGCTAAACCGCACGGCAATTCACTGACGTGGGACTGACTTGGCGCCGTCCGCGTTCGGCTCATATCGGCTAACCTATTGAAAAATTGGCGTCCCCGGGGTGACTCGAACACCCGACCCTCAGTTTAGGAAACTGATGCTCTATCCAGCTGAGCTACGGGGACGCTGGCCGCCCTTATAGCAAGCGCCCCGAAGCCCCGCCACGCGGCGGGTTGCAACGATCGTTGGCTATAGCTATCGATTTGACAGGAAAGCGAAAAATGCCCTACGCGGCGCGACCGCCGCGTTGCTGCAACCTGACATTGAGTTTAGTCTTTGTGCTTAACGACCGGCGCGCGTGAAGCCGCGCGCGAACCGGCGCCGGGCCGCAAGAGCCCTTTTCACCACACACAAAGGGGTAAACGCCCATGTCCGTCTCTGCAGCCACCGCCGGCCGCATCGGTACGGCCAGCACGCAAAGCCTACCCTTCGTTATCGCGGCATCGTCGTTCGGCACGTTGATCGAGTGGTACGATTTTTATCTCTATGGCGTGCTCGTAGGCTTTTTTGCCAGTCAGTTCTTTCCGGCGAACGCCAATGCGACGCTCACCTTCCTCGCAAGCCTCGGCATTTTCTGGACCGGCTTCGTCGTGCGGCCGTTCGGCGCGGTGTTCTTCGGCTATCTCGGCGACCTGATCGGCCGCAAGTTCACCTTCATGCTGACGCTTGTGCTGATGGGCATGGCGACGTTCGTTGTCGGCTGCCTGCCGGTGTACGACACGATCGGCATGCTGGCGCCGATTCTGCTCGTCGCTTGCCGCGTCGTGCAGGGCCTCGCGCTCGGCGGCGAATACGGCGGCGCTGCCACCTATATCGCCGAGCACGCACCCGACGGCAGACGTGGGCTCTACACAAGCTGGATCCAGACCACCGCGACCATTGGCATTGTCGCGGCGCTGCTTGTGATCATGGCGTTCCGCGTTGGCCTGGGCGACGACGCCTTCAGGTCCTACGCATGGCGTTTCCCGTTCCTGCTTTCGGCCGTGTTGGTCGCGCTCTCAGCTTACATCCGTTACAAGCTAGCCGAGGCGCCGCTATTCGCCAAGCTCAAGGCGCAAGGCAAGACCTCACACAATCCCGCCCTCGACGCCTTCGGCAGCGGCCGCAATTGGGGATACATGCTGATCGCGCTCTTCGGCTTCACCGCGCCGGAAGGCGTCGTCTGGTACACGGGTCAGTTCTACGCCCTGATCTACATGCTGACCGTGCTCAAGCTGCCCTATGTCGAGGTCTATATGATCCTGGTTCTGGCCTTGATCCTGGGCGCGCCGTTCTTCGTCGTCTTCGGCTGGTTGTCTGATCGCATCGGGCGCAAGGGGATCATGATCGCGGGCTTCGCGCTTGCGGTGATTACCTACATTCCGGTGTTCCAGGCGATGGCCACCTACAAGGAGAACCCGGTCGTCCTCACCATCCTGGTCTGGTACATGGTGATCCTGGTTACCATGGTGTATGGGCCGATCGCGGCGTTCCTGGTCGAATTCTTCCCGGCCAAGATCCGCTACAGCTCGATGTCGTTGCCCTATCACGTCGGCAACGGCGTCTTCGGCGGCGGTGTACCGTTCATCGGCAATTCGCTGGCGGCGGCGCTACCCAGCGTGCCGTTTGTCGGCTTGTTCTATCCGATGGCGGTGGCGGCGATCGGCGTGATCGTCGGCCTCGCCGGCGTGCGCGAGCCGACACACCAACGCAAAATCTGGGAGGAAGTCGGCGGCCAATCGCCGTACTGACGCCTTAAATCATCCCCAGCGCTCGAGGCCCGACCCTGTCGGGCCTCTTTTTTTAGGCGGCGAGTCGATCCGCCACGGTGCCGTCGACACGGAAGCAAGCAGCAACGAGCTTGCCGTCCGGTCCGGCACCACCATCGACCAGCGCAGCATGTTCGCCTTCGCTGATGCCGCGCCGAGCGCTGTCCATGCCACAGACGACGCGCTTGAACCCCGCGTAGGGCCGTGCCAGCGCCAGCATGTCGGTGCCGGCGACGCCCCACCAGAACGCATCCCGCTGCATCTCGAGCGGCTTCTCGGGATCGACGCCGGCATGGGCGAACAGCAACGCACCGTCCTCGGTAAAAGCGGCGCGCCGCAAAGCGCTGAGCAGTTGGCGATGGCCGGGCCGGGTGTCGATGGCGTTGCGCAGCGAGCCGGTCCAGCGGGTGATCGCCATCGTGCCTTCGCGGCACGCGGCTTCGCCTTGGCGCGGATCAACCCCATAGGCGCGCAGCGTCGATTCGAGGCCGCGCGCCAAGATCCACGGCAGGACCTCGCGCGGATTGGGCGCGAATTGGAGTTCCTGCAGCTTTTGCCACATCGCTTCCTGCGTGCCGCGCAGATAGGCCAGTTCGCAGGCGAAGGCACGGCGGCGCGCCAGCGCCAGGGCGCGAAAATGCAATAGCGCGTCGACCGTGGCGAGGGCGTCGGCCCCGGGAGCGAGATAATTGCCGAGATAAACGATGCGGTCGCCCGGCTCGAGCCGCTCGATGAGCTGGCGATGCAAGACGATCAAGCGTTTGGCTTCGCCATTAATCGGCGCCACCGCCCAGACACGGCGCGCGCGATTGAAGCGGGCGTAGATCTCGTTGTCGTTGGAGAACGCCACCGGCGCTAAATGCCGGGGGTGACGCGGCTCACGCCGCGCTCAGCATCTGTTCCACGCGCTTCGCCGCCGACGCCTCGTCGATATTCTCGACGGCCGCGAATTCGCGCACCAGCCGGTCGAGGGCCGCTTGGTAGATCTGGCGTTCGCTATAGGACTGCTCGGGCTGGCCGACGTTGCGGTAAAGGTCGCGCACGACCTCGGCGATCGAAGCCGGATCGCCGGAATTGATCTTGGCCTCGTATTCCTGGGCGCGGCGGCTCCACATCGTACGCTTCGCGCGTGAACGGCCCTTGAGCTTGGACAGCGCCGCGTCCATTTCTTTGCGGGTGGACAGCCGGCGCAGGCCGGAGTTCTTCGCCTTGGCCACTGGCACGCGCAAAGTCATACGGTCCTTGTCGAAATGGACGACGAAGACCTTGAGCTGATAGCCGGCGATTTCCTGATTCTCGATGCCGAGAATCTTGCCGACGCCATGCGTCGGGTAGACGACGAAGTCGCCAGTAGAAAAGCCGAGCGTTTCCGCCAGAGTTTTCTCTTCCTTCTTGCGCGCGACAGCCATTTTCCGGTTAGCCCTCAGCCGAAAACGCGAGTAACCCCCGGCCGCTCAAAAGCCTGCGGCAACGGATTCCAATCCCCGGGAGAGACGCACCCATCGTGCATCTAGAGCGATAAATACCACAAATGGCTGAACAAAGCCAGGGCCGGAGCCATGCATCGCATGCAGGCCGGGCCGCAACGCGCGGATTTCGCTGGGTTTTTTCTAGCGCTTGCCGGGATTCGCGCTGAAGAATTTGGTGAACTTATCGGGAACACCCTTGAACGCATCGGCATCGGCCGGCGCTTCGCCTTTACGCGTGATATTCGGCCACGACGTCGAATATTGGCGATTAGTTTCGACCCACTTCTCGGCTTGCGGATCGCTGTCCGGAACGATCGCCTCGGCCGGACATTCAGGCTCGCAAACGCCGCAATCGATGCATTCGTCGGGATGGATGACCAGCATGTTCTCGCCCTCGTAGAAACAATCCACAGGGCAAACCTCGACGCAGTCCATGTATTTGCACTTGATGCAGGCTTCGGTCACGACATAGGTCATCGGGAAAACTCGATCGCTGGCTGGGAATCGCCGCTCGTACCACGCTGGCGAAGCTGGATTCAACCCCTGCTGGATTGGGGACTTGCGCCGATGGCCGGCGTCGGGCCGACATAGACGCCCCGACCACGGCAGGCCCGTTTCGTGACCCTTTCCTCCGCGACATGCGCGATCAGGCCGATAGCGCGGCCGGTGGCATAGAGCGCCGCCGCGCCGCCGACTGGAAAGCCAAGCGCGGCGCCGAGCTTTACGATTGCCTGCGGCAACGTGCGCGGTGCCGGCGAGCGCTGCGGCAAAAGTGCCATGAGCGCGCCAGCGCGAACATCAGCGGCACGGTCGCCATCGAAATTGAGTGCCGCCAAGCCGACTGCGACCGAACGCCACGGTGGCAAGCCGGCAGCAGACGCGGCCCGTGTCGCCAGCGCCGCGGCGTCGATGCCGTTGTCGGCCGACAGGATTACGCCCGCACGCAACAGCGGCCGCGTTTCGCGGCCGAGGCCCCAGGCTTCGGCCAGCACGGCCTCAATTGGCCGCGCTGATGGCGCGCCGCCGGCTGCCGCGGCGGCCAGGAATCGCAGCAAGCGTGCACCGGCGTAACCGAAGAATTCCGCCGTTACCTGCGGCCATTGCGGCTCCGCCACCGTCGCGAGCTGCAGCAGCGCCAGCAGGCGTGCCATGGTCGGCACGCCGGCCAATGCGCGCTGCAGCACATCGCTATCAGGCAGCGGATCGGGCACATTGTCGGTTGCAAAACTGGCCACTGGATCACAGTCCCAGATCAGTGCCGCCGCCTCGCGCACCGACAGCGTCTGGGCCAGTTCGACGGCATCACGGCCGCGGAAATAGACCCGGCCGCCACGGACCAAGGTTATCGCCGTCGAAACCACCGGCCCGCTGGGCAGGCCGCCGCGCTTCAGCGCCGCCACATCGGCGAGCGCGTACCGGCGGGCGCGGCCACCGGCCCGCTCGGATCGGATCAGGCCGCGGCTGACATAGGCGTATAACGTCGCTGGCGTAACGCCGAGCATGCGCGCCGCCTCAGCCGCAGTGAGCGAATCATCATCGCCATACATTGATCAATATAATCGATATAATATGGATTTTGGTCAAGGGACAGCGTTTGCGGCGGCTTTGGCAGGCAATTCGGCGGCGCGCCCCGGTTTCGCCGGCGCGGCGCTCTGCTATTGTCCGGCCCGCTTGTAAGGCGGAGTGATCGAGCGATGACCGCGCGCGGGCGGCTGGTGGTGATGCATTTCGCGGGGCAGATGCCGCTCGCCGGGATCGCCTGGCAGGCGCTGCACTATCTCGCCGGGCTCCGCCGCCTCGGCTATGACGTATGGTACGTCGAGGACCACGGCGCCAACCCATACGACCCCCGCGCCAACAGCGTCGTCACCGACAACGCGCCGAACATCACCTATCTCGCCGCGCTCATGACGCGCTTCGGCTTCGAGGGCCGCTGGGCCTATTGGGACGCGATCCGCGACGAGTATCACGGCCTGGCGCGCGAAGCGGTGCACGCGCTGTTCCGCGACAGCGACGCGCTGCTCAACCTTTGCGGCGCGACGCGACTGCGTGACCACCATCTCGCTTGCAAAAGGCGACTGATGATCGATACCGATCCGGTCTACGAGCAGATCAAATACGCCGAGTCCGATCCGGCGGCGCGCAGCTATCTCGACGCCCACACGCATTTCTTCACCTACGGCGAGAATGTCGGCGGACCCGGCTGGATCGTGCCGTTATGCGGCATCAATTGGAAGCCGACGCGACCGCCGGTGGTGCTCGACTTTTGGCCAGCCGATGCCATGGGCGGCCCGTGCTTCTCGACGATCGCCACGTGGGAGAACAAGGGCAAGGACATTGTCTTCCACGGCGAGCGCTACATCTGGTCGAAGCACGTCAATTTCATGCACTTCATCGACGTGCCGCGGCAGGCCGACCGCTGTTTCACCGTCGCGCTCAATTCGGCGCCCGAGGACGCGCAACGTGAGGTCGCCGGGCATGGCTGGACGATCCGCGATGCACGTGACGTGTCGCTCGGCATCGACGCCTATCGTGAGTTCATCCGCGGCTCGCGCGGCGAGTTCACCGTCGCCAAGGATATCTACGTCCGGCCGCGCAGTGGCTGGTTCAGCGACCGCAGCGTCTGCTACTTGGCGGCCGGCCGGCCGGTGATCACGATGAACACTGGTTTTTCGCGTTTCTACCCCGTCGGCGAGGGCCTGTTCGAATACGCCGACACAACCGAGGCGCTGGCCGCGGTCGCCGCAATCAACGAGGATTATCCACACCACGCGCGTGCCGCGCGCGACTTGGCAGCGGAGTATTTCTCGTCCGACCGGGTGCTGGCGGCAATGATGGCAGGGGCCGGCTTATGAGCGAAACACGGCCGGTCGCCGGCAGCTGGCGGGCGATGCTCGATACAGGCCCGGCCGGACGTTGGCTCGCCCGTATCGGTTGGGACGACGGTGCACTGGCGCTGTTCGCGCTCTTGCTCGTACTCGTGTTGGTGACGTTCAAGGATTACGGCGTCACTTGGGACGAGGACGCGCAGAATTGGTACGGCGTCGCCGTTCTCAACTATTACCTCTCCGGCTTTACCGACCATTCGTACATGCACCTCTACGACCTGTTCTATTACGGGTCGATTTTCGACACGCTTGCGGCAGCGCTGAACCACGTTTCGCCTTTCGGCACGTTCGAAACGCGGCACCTGCTCAATGCCCTGATCGGCATTGTCGGCATCGTCGGAACCTGGAAACTCGGTCGCGTCCTCGGCGGTCCGCGCGTCGGTTTCGTCGCCGCCCTCTTCCTGGCGCTGACGCCGAATTACTACGGCCAGATGTTCAACAATCCGAAGGACGTGCCGTTCGCCGCCAGCATGGTTTGGGCGCTTTATTATCTGGTGCGCGCGGTGTCCCAACTGCCGCGGCCGGATTGGCGCCTCGGCGTCAAGCTCGGCCTAGCCGCCGGTGTCGCGCTGGCCGTGCGCGTCGGCGGCCTGCTGATTTTCGGCTATATTGGCGTGGCGCTGCTGGCGTTCGGACTTTGGCGCCTGACCGAAAGCCGCAGCCTGACCATGGCCGCCGGCGAAGTCTGGAACGGCGGCTGGCGCCTATTCCCCGTAACGGTCGCTGTCGCCTATCCGGTGATGCTGCTGTTCTGGCCGTGGGCGCAGCAATCGCCGTTGATCAATCCCGTCTATGCGCTGCTCTATTTCTCGCACGAGATTTTCCCGTACGGCACGCTGTTCGACGGCCACTACATTCCGGCGGCCGACCTGCCGTGGGACTATCTGCCGACCTACATCGTCTTGGCGCTGCCGGAACTGGTGTTGTTGCTGCTTGCGGCAGCGCCCGCCACTGCATTCGTCGCGCTGCGCCGCGCCGGCGCGTGGCGCGATCGAGCGCGAGTCCTAGGCGTGTTCATGCTCGGCTTCGCCATCGTTTTTCCCGTGGCCTATGCCATCGCCATCAAGGCGGTACTGTTCGACGGCATGCGGCATTTCATTTTCGTACTGCCGCCGATCGCAGTGGCCGCTGCGCTTGCCGCCGAGAGCGTGCTGGGTGCGCTTGCCCAACGGCGACGGCGGCGTTGGGTTTACGGCGCGCTCGCGATCTACGGCAGCTATCACGTGTCGATGATGGCGATGCTGCATCCCGACGAGTACGTCTATTACAACGCTTTCATCGGCGGCACGCGCGGCGCCCAGGGCCTGTTCAAGCTCGACTATTGGGCGAATTCCTATGCCGAGGACGTCGCCGCGCTCGAGAATTATCTCCGCGCCGAATACGGCAACGATTTCATGGATCACGATTTCACCGTGTTCGTGTGCGGCCCGCCGGCGTCGGCGGCCTATTACTTTCCGCCCAACTTCGCCTTCACGCCTGACCGTGCCAACGCCGAATTCGTCATCGCGTTCACCAAGGACGAATGCAACGAATCGGCGACCGGACGCACGATCTACCGCGTCACGCGCCTGGGCACGCTGTTGTCGGTGGTGCTCGACCGGCGCGCGGTGCTGGCGCATGGACCGCGCGCGGCAACGGCCGCCACCCGCTGAGGCCGCGTGGAGCGCGTCGAATATGAGCGGCTGGCCGCGGTCGAAGACCGTATGTGGTGGACGCGCGCGCTGCGCCGCAACCTGCGCGCGGCGATAGCACCTTTTACCGCCGCACCGGATACACGGCTGCTCGACGCCGGCTGCGGCACTGGCGGCTTCCTTGCAGCGCTGGCGCAGGGCGCGAGCTTCGGTCTCGACCACGACGGCTTCGCCTGCCGCATCGCGCACAACAAAACGCGTCGGCCGGTAGCGCAGGGCTCAATCGACAACCTGCCGTTCCGCGACGCCGCATTCGACGTCATCGTCAGCGCCGACGTCCTGTGCCATCGCGGCGTCGGCGTCGAGCAGGCGCTGGGTGAAATGTACCGCTGCCTCAAGCCAGGCGGCGCCCTCATCGTCAGCCTGCCGGCCTATCCCTGGCTTTATTCGGCGCATGACCGTGCGGTCGACAATGCGCGGCGCTACGTCCGTGGCGAGGTGATACGCCTGCTGGCCGCTGCCGGCTTCAGCCGGGTCCGCGCGACCTATTGGAACACGCTGCTGTTCCCGCTGATGGCAGCGCGCCGGCTGCTGCCAGACGGCGGCAGTGAGGTGGGTCTGCTGCCGATGCCGCTCGATCGCGTTTTCGATACCATAGCGACTTTCGAATCGGCGCTGCTCAGATCGGGCTTGCGTCTTCCCTTCGGCGGCTCGATTCTGGCCGTTGGAACCCGCCGATGACCGCCCTCGCACTGAGCATCGTCATACCCGTCTACAATGGCGCGCACAGCATCGGCGCGCTGGTCGATGCCCTGCAGGCGCTCGCGGTTCCCGGCGGCCACGAGATCGTTTTAGTCAACGATGGCAGCCCGGACGACAGCCTCGAGATTTGCCGCGGACTGCTGGCGCGTGCGGCGGTGCCGATGACTTTGGTCGATCTGGCGCGCAATTTCGGCGAGCACAACGCCGTAATGGCCGGATTGCGCGAGACGCACGGCGCGCACGTCATCACCATGGACGACGATTTGCAGAATCCGCCGGCTGAGGTGCTGCGGCTGCTTGAGCACGCGCAACGCGGCGGCGCAGACGTGGTCTACGCAAGACCGGTCGAGAAGCATCATGCCGGCTGGCGCAATCTCGGCAGCCGGTTCACCAACCGCGTCGCCGTTTTTGTCCTCGACAAGCCGAAGGGGCTTTATCTGTCGAGCTTTCGTTGCATCAGCGCCTTTGCCGTGCAGCAGGCGATCGCTTATGAGGGGCCATTCCCGTATGTCGACGGGCTCCTGCTGCAGGTCACGCAGCGCGTCGACAGCCTGGCGGTTGAGCATTTGCCGCGGGCGCACGGCCGGAGCAACTACACCCTGCGCCGGCTGGTGCGGCTGTGGCTCAACATGTTCGTCAATTTCTCGGTGATGCCGCTGCGGCTATCGACCTTCACTGGCATCGGGCTCAGCATTCTGGGACTCGTCGGCGCCATTTGGGCCGCCGCATCGGCGCTGTTCTTCGAAAAGACGCCGCCGGGCTGGGCGTCGCTGACCGTCGCGGTGATGCTGTTGTCGGGCGTGCAGCTGCTCATACTCGGCCTGCTCGGCGAATATCTCGGCCGCGTTTATCTGACGGTCAATCGCCGGCCGCAAACCATCGTGCGGACGGTGACGCGCAGCGAGGCGGCCGAATCCAGTCAACGGCGCACCGCCGGCGGCGTGATACGGGGGGTGTGATGCCGGCTCTGCTGCCTTATTACGCCGCGTTGTTCGGCGGCATCCTGATCGCGATCGGTGGCCAGCTCCTGCTCAAAGCCGGCGTCCAAGGCACGCCCAATTTCGTCGCGCAGGTCACCAACGGCTTCACTATCGTCGGTGTCGCGTTCTATGGCGCCGCCGCAATCCTCTATTTGATTGCCATCCGCAAGATCCCGCTGTCGATCGCCTATCCATCGGTCGCGGTGAGCTATGTCGTGGTCGCGGTGGTCGCGCACTTCTTCTGGGACGAAACGCTGACCGCCGGTAAGGTCATCGCCATCCTGCTGATCCTCGCCGGCGTCGCGCTGTTGCAGCGCGCCTAGACGTTTTCCTTCAGCGCCGCCACCACGCGCGCGACGTCGCCGGCGCCGAGTTCCGGAAACATTGGCAGGCTCAAGACTTCGCGCGCCGCGCGCTCGCTTTCGGCGAGGCCACCAGGATCGAGCGCGACGCGGCCGCGATAGGCCGGCTGCAGGTGGACCGGCGCCGGATAATGAACCGCCGTGCCGATTGCGGCGCGGTCGAGCGCAGCGCGCAACGCATCGCGGTGCGGCACGCGCACGACATATTGATGGAACACGTGCGTCGCGCCGGGTCGCCGCTGCGGCAGGCCGAGCTTGGTCTTGGCCAGACTGCGATCGTAGCGCGCGGCAATCGCCGCACGGCGCGCGTTGGCACGATCCAGCGCCGCCAGCTTGACGCGCAGCACTGCGGCCTGGAGCGAGTCGAGCCGCGAATTCATGCCCGGCACGGCGCTGACATAGCGTTCGCGCCAGCCATATTCGCGCAATTCGCGGATCCGTCCGGCAAGGGCCGCGTCCCCGGTCAGCACCGCGCCGCCATCACCGACGGCGCCGAGATTCTTGGTCGGATAGAAGCTGAAACAGCCGACGTCGCCTATGGAGCCGAGCCGCCGGTTGCCGAGCGTTGCGCCGTGGCTTTGCGCGCAATCCTCGATCACCTTGGCGCCGTGCCGCCGCGCCAGCGGCACGAGAGCATCGAGGTCGGCGGCCTGGCCGTAAAGATGCACGGCGATGACCGCGCCGATGCGCCGGCCGCCGCCGAAAGCACGCTCGAGTGCCGCTGGCGCCAACGTGTAGGTCGCCGGATCGATGTCAAGCAGTAGCGGCGTCATTCCGGCGAGCTCGATCGCCGCGACGGTGGCCACCGCCGTATGCGACGGAGTTGCGACCAACGTGCCCGGGGCTAGGCCGAGCGCGCGCAGCGCGATCACCAGTGCATCGGTTCCCGAGCCGACGCCGATAGCGTCGCGGCAGCCGATATAGGCGGCGAATTCGCGCTCGAACGCTTCAACTTCGGGACCCAGAACATAGCGGCCGCTTGCCAATACGCGAGCCACCGCACGATCGATGCGCGACCGCGACGCGCGATAGGCCGCGAGCGGTGCCGCCTGGGGAATGGGTTTGCGCCGGCTTGCCATCGGTCAGAGATAGGGAGCGAGGTTGCTGCGATAGTATTCGAGCGTGCGCGCCAAGCCGACTTCCAGCACGACGCGCGGCTTCCAGCCGGTCAGGCGGCGGAAGAGTCGGTCGTCGGCGTGATAGTCGCCGATGTCGATGCGCTTGCGGGCTGCCGGAAACGGTTCGACCGAGTAATCGCCGCTGCCATGGGCCGCGACCAGCGCATCGGCCAGTTTCTTCAGTGCGACGCGACGGCCGCCACCGATGTTGAAGACGCCGCCGGCAACCTTGGGCACCACAGCCGCAAGCAGCAAGGCGTCGACGGCGTCATCGACATAAGTCAGGTCGCGCAGCTGCTCGCCTTCCCAGACTTCGAACCGTCGTCCTTCAAGCACCGCCCGCAGCCAGACGCCGAGGAATGTCTGACGCGCGTCTTTGATGCGCATGCGCGGACCATAGGTGTTGGTGAGCCGCAGCACGGCGGATGTGACGCCGTACACGTTGCGATAAAGCGTGTGATAGGCCTCGGCGGCAAGCTTGTGGACGCCGTTGACGTCGACCGGAGCCAGCGGATGGCGCTCGTCGACCGGCAGATAATGCGGCTTGCCGTAGACTTGCCGCGTCGAGGCGAAGATCACGGTTGGCGCCGGCGTAACCCGGCGGCAGGCTTCGAGCAGGCGCAGCGTGACGCGACAGTTGAGGTCGAGATCGTCCAGCGGCGCATCCATCGAGCCCTGGTGGCTAGTCTGGCCCGCGAGATTGAACAGGTATTGCCGGCCGGCGACAAACGGCACGGCGTCGGCCATGCGCAAATCGGCGACTTCGACCGCGATGCGTCCTTGGGCGCCGTCGAGATTGTGCCGGTTGCCGCCGAGCTCGGGCAGCAAGGCGTCGACCACCAGCACCTCGGCGCCGAGCGCACCAAGCCGCCGCGCCAGGTTCGAGCCGATGAAGCCGAGGCCGCCGGCAACGGTCACGCGCGCGCCGGCGAAGGCAGCACGCAGCACCTTCTCGGTCATCGGTTCGTCCCAGTTGCGAAGCAAGACAGCGTCATGGCGCGCATGTATGCCGAGTTGCGCTTGCCGCGCAAGGCGCGACTGTGATTCCCTCAACGCCATGCCGCCATGGCGTGTCTCGGCAAGGTGGGTGGCGCTAGCTGTCGCAATGCTGGCGCCCGCCGGATGCGGCAAGCCTTCATATCGCCCGGCACCGGTCAGTTATCTGCCGCCGGCCGCCTGCCGCGCCGATCTCGACCGGCTGCACGTCCAATATGTCGCCGCCGAGGCGCCTGAAGGTCCCTGCCCGGTTTACGATGCGGTGCGGGTGAGCGCGGACAGCGTGCCGTGGAACCAATCCGGCCTCGTCACTTGCGATCTGGCGCTGCGGCTCGAGCGCTTCACGCACGAAATCGTCCAGCCGGCAGCTCAGCGTTACCTGCACGCGTCGGTGAGCCAGCTCCGTCACTTGGGCACCTATTCATGCCGTGGCCAGCCTAACGGCGAATGGAGCGAGCACGCGAAGGGCGATGCCATCGACATCGCCGGGTTCGTGCTCGACAACGGCGACGCGGTGATGGTCGAGAACGACTGGCGCGGCAACGGACCGAAGAGTGATTTCCTGCATGCGGTGGCGCGCGGCGCCTGCGGCCTATTCAGCGTCGTGCTGACGCCGAACACCAATTACGACCACCGCAATCACATCCATCTCGATATCGGCCCGTGGAAGGATTGCAGCGTGTGACGCAGCGGCGTCAGGCGCCGGCTTCTTCCTCAAGCAGCGCGATCCACGGCTCGCGCGGAATCGGCTGCGGCGGCTCGGGCTCGTCGTAAAGCTGCTTCGCCTCGGGTGCACCGCCGCGCCGCTCGCCGAGCGCCGCGATGCGCAGCCGGCGCCGCCAGTGCCCCTGCTCGACCGTGATCCAATCGCCGACCCGAACCGGCTGATGCGGCTTGAGCGCCGCGATGCCGGCGATGGAAATGCGGCCTTGCTCGCACAACCGCGCTGCCGCCGAACGCGTCCGCGCCAAACGGGCAAACCAGAGGAATTTGTCGAGCCGCAAAGTCGGCATGCCGCCGCCGTCAGCGGACAAGGCTGAGCTCCTTGAGCTTGGCGAACGGACTGTCGCCGGCAGCAGGCAGCAATGGACGCCGGTTCCGGTGCCGGCGATGGCGTGCTGGCGTGCATCGGGCCGCGAAGCGTGTGCCGTCGGCGTGCTGCGTCGCGCGATAGCCGAGCGCCAGGAGCACCGCCGCGAGTTCGTCGGTGGGACAACACGCAAGCGCCGCGAGCGCCGGCGTGACCGCGAAGGCGCCTTGCCGCGCCAGGCCACGTAGCCGGGCAGCGAACATCTCGAGCCGGTCGATCCTGAGGACGCGCGGTCCAAGCACGCGATAACCCATCGCGGCATAAGCCGCCGCGCTCACGGTTGGATCGCGTGGCGTTCCCGCACTTGGCGGCGTCACTGGAACGTTCTCGCGCGCCGCCACCGACCAAAGCAAGCCGCGCAGCGCAATCGTCTCTGGCGCGAGCAGTCCGGCGTGATAGACGCTGTCGACGCCGAGGCGAATCCCAAGCCGGGCGAGCGCCTTGCGGTCGGCGCGTGACAAGGCGCGCAACAGCGGCGCGACCGCCGTCGTCGGCAGGCCGCCGAGCGCCTCGGCAAGCTGGAAGGCGAGACCGCGCGCCGGCGCGGGCAATTCAGCATCGCGCGCGTGGAACAATGGCGCGAGGCGCTGGCGCAAATCTGCCGCAGCAAAGGCAGCAAGGCGCCGGCGCACCGCCTCGCGCTGCTCGCCCTCGAAGAAGTCGCTCGCCAGCGCTTCGACCCGCGGCTGGAGTGCATGCGCCCCGGCTCCCAGCCGGCCGACGGCGCCGCCCTTCCAGGCCAGTGTGCCATTCGCCGTGAGCCTGAATTCGTGGTCCGGTGCGGCGGCCAAACGCGCGACACGACGGCCGATCTCGCCGCGCAACACCCGCTGTGCCGCCACCAGCAGGGTCTTGGCGGCCTCATCCGAGGCCGCCAAATCGGGCCGGAAACGGAAGCCGTCGAGGCGGCCGACATAATGACCCTCGACCTTGACCTCGCCCGCCTCGCTCACCGATCCCAACAGCTCGCACGGATCGGCTAGGCGGCGCATCAGGTAGGCGGCACGCTTGTCGACGAACCGCTGGGTGATGCGATCATGCAGCGCATCGGACAGGTCGTCCTCGATGGTGCGGGCGCGCTCCTGCCAACCGCCGGCATCGTCGAGCCAATCGGCGCGATGCGCGATGTAGGTCCAGGTCCGGATATGCGCGATGCGCATCATCAGCGTGTCGATGTCGCCGTCGACACGATCCAGCCGGTCGACCTGGCTAGCGACCCAATCGGTCGGCAATCGGCCATGCGGCCCGGCGAGATGACGATAGATCTGCGCCAACAGCCGCGCATGCGTATCGCTCAGCACCTTGCGGAAATCCGGAATTTGGCAGACTTCCCAAAGCAGCCGTACCGCCGCGGGGTTGGTCGCCAAGCCAGCGACATCGGTCATTTGCGCCAGCGCGCGCAATGCGGCGTGATCGTCGGCCTGCGGCGCGGAGACCAGGCCGGGAAGATTCGGCCGGCGCTCAAGCGAGGCGATCAGGCCGCCGAGCGAACGATAGTCGAGCCGCGCATTCCGCCAATAAAGCCGCGACAGCGGATCGAAACGATGGTTTTCGACCGCCTCGACGACCGCATCGTCGAGCGCCTTGATCTCGCCGGTGACGCCGAACGTACCGTCGTTCATGTGACGACCGGCGCGGCCGGCGATCTGGGCGATCTCGGCCGGCGCCAGCCGCCGCGGTGCATGGCCGTCGAACTTGACCAGGCGCGCGAAGGCGACATGGTCGAGATCCATGTTGAGGCCCATGCCGATGGCGTCGGTCGCCACCAGGTAATCGACTTCGCCCGATTGAAAGAGGCCGACCTGGGCATTGCGTGCGCGCGGACTCAACGCACCGAGGACGATAGCGGTGCCGCCCTGCCGGCGGCGCATGATTTCGGCGAGCGCGAAGACGTCGGCGATGGCGAAGGCGACGACGGCGCTGCGCGGCGGCAGCCGCGTCAGCTTCTTGGCGCCGGTATAGGACAATGTCGAGAATCGCGGCCGCGACGAGATTTCGGCGTCCGGCACCAAACGCCGCAGCAGCGGTGCAATCGTGCCGGCACCGAGTAACATGGTCTCGCTCAGGCCGCGTGCATGCAGCAGCCGATTAGTGAAGACGTGGCCGCGCTCGCGATCGCCGCAAAGCTGGATCTCGTCGACGGCAAGAAAATCGACCGGCCGGTCCAACGGCATCGATTCGACGGTGCAGACGAAGTAGCTCGGATTCGGCGGGACGATCTTCTCCTCGCCGGTGATCAGCGCGACGGCACGCGTACCCTTGAGCCGCACCACGCGGTCATAATTCTCGCGCGCCAGCAACCGCAGCGGAAAGCCGATCATGCCGGTCTGGTGACCGAGCATGCGTTCGATGGCGAGATGGGTCTTGCCGGTATTGGTCGGGCCGAGCACGGCCCGGATGCGCGACGGACGGGAAACCAGTCCCATGCCTGGTGATGATGAGTCATCGCGGCGCGAAACGCAACCGTCGGGGAATAAGCGGCGCTCTATGGCGTTTTCTTGACGACGGGCCGGCAACGGCCTAGGAGAAATCGCATGGCAAAATCCGTGTTTCACGGACGTTTGCGGCGCGCGGCGCTGGCGGCGTGCCTCGGCTTGGCCTTACCAGCGACGCCGGCTGCGGCGGCGCCCGGCCCGGGTCCGCAGCCCTATTACGGCGTGCCGTTCCCCGCGCCGCGCTTCCTCGACCCGTTCGCGCCCGCGCCAGCGCCACGATTCGTCCAGGTTTGCGACGGCAGTGAGCCGATTGTCGGCGGCATTCTCGGCGCCTCAGCTGGCGGCTTGCTGGCCGCGGCCCTGAGCGAGGATCATGGCCGAGTCGACCCAGGCGCGACGGTGTTTGGCGTCATCACCGGCGCGATGCTCGGCGCTACGCTCGCCGCCAGCCACTGCCCGCCCAACCCGGCCAACTGAAAGAAATGGGCGGAGACTCGCCGTCTCCGCCCCGCTGACGAGAACCTCGACCTGTCGAGTCGCGCCTAGGCGCCCTCGTCGTATTCCGTCGAGATGTCCTTGCCGGTGTAGTCCGGCATCAGGCCCGCTGAAACCAAGCTAACCACCGCGCAGCCGGCGATATAGATCGCGATGGCATAACCCGAGTGGTAAGTGGCAAACAACGCCGTCGCGATGATCGGCGCCGGACCGCCGGCGATGATCGAAGCGAGCTGATAGCCGAGCGATGCGCCGCTGTAACGCAAGCGCGGCGTGAACGATTCGGCGATCAGTGCTGCCTGCGGGCCGTACTGCATGTCATGCGGTATGAGCGACAGTACGATGGCGATGAACACCGCCGACGGCAGCGCCGTATCGAGCATGCCGAAGTAGAGGAAGCCGAAAAATCCGGTCACGGCCGCGCCGATCAAATACATCTTGCGGCGGCCGATACGGTCGGAGATGTGGCCAGATAGCGGGATGGTGATGAACGACACCACCGAGCCGACAAGTACGGCCGATAGAATCAGATCGCGCGACATTTTCAGCGTGCCAGTGGCGTAGGCGAAAACGAACGCCGTGAAGATATAGAACGGCGCCTGTTCCGCCATGCGCAGCAGCGCCGAAAGAATGATCTCGCGCGGCTGCTTCTTGATGACCTCGACGATCGGCGCACGCTCGATCTTTTTGCGTGCAACGAGTTGCTGGAAGACCGGCGTTTCGAGAATGCCGAGCCGGATCCACAATCCGATACCGACGAGCACGATGCTGAGCAGGAACGGAATCCGCCAGCCCCACACGAGGAACTGGTCGCCCGACCAGGCGCTGAACGCCAGAACCGCGAGGTTGGACAAGAACAGGCCCGACGGCACGCCAAATTGCGGCCACGAGGCGACGAGACCGCGGTGGCCGCGGCCGCGCGCCCATTCCATCGAGATCAGCACCGAGCCGCCCCATTCGCCACCAACGCCGATACCCTGCAGCATGCGCAAGACGGTGAGGATGATCGCGCCCCAGATGCCGATCGAGGCATAGCTTGGCACGAAGGCAATCAGAAAGGTGGCGATGCCCATGCACAGGAGCGTCGCAATCAGCGTCGCCTTGCGGCCGATACGGTCGCCGTAATGGCCGAAGATCGCCGCGCCGATCGGCCGGCCGACGAAGCCGATGAAATAGGTGCCGAAAGAGGCAAGCGTACCGGTAAACGGATCTTCGTGCGGAAAGAACAGTTTCGGAAAGACCAGACCGGCGGCGGTGCCGTAGATGAAGAAATCGTACCACTCGATCGTCGTACCGACAGTGGCGGCGACCACCGCCTTGCGCAATTCGGCGCTGTGCTGCCTGTCCGACAGTTTGCCGTAAGTGGCCGTGGTGGCCATGGTGGTGCCCTCCCTGGGTTGCGAGGGGCCCGTTGCCCGGGCTCGTAGACGGCCTTAAGCGGGCCGGCCTTTTGACTCCACGTCGCAGGATAACCCGTGCACGGACCGCCGTCCAAGCCTGCGGCCGCATGCGCCCTATTGCAGTGCGGCGGCGCCTTCCTCATATCTGGCGCGACCCGGCAAGAGGCGGGGATTGGATCGGAATGGGGAGCATGCCGGAATGACGGCGGAAAAACATAGCTTCGAGGCGGAAGTCAGCCGCCTGCTCGAGATCGTGGCACATTCGCTGTACAGCGAACGGGAAGTTTTCCTGCGCGAGCTGATCTCGAACGCCTCCGACGCCTGCGACCGGCTGCGTTATCTGGCGCTCACCGAGCCCGAACTGGTCAAGAGCGACGGCGCTTACCGCATTACGCTAACCGCCGACGCAGCCGCACGCACGCTGACCGTCGCCGACAACGGCATCGGTATGAGCCGCACCGAATTGATCGACAATCTCGGCACCATTGCGCGGTCGGGCACCTCGGCCTTCGTCAAGAATTTGTCCGGTGACCAGCGCAAGGACGTGGCGCTCATCGGCCAGTTTGGCGTTGGCTTTTATTCGGCGTTCATGGTCGCCGACAAGGTCGAGGTCCTGTCGCGCAAGGCGGGTGAGACCGAAGCGCACCTCTGGGTATCGGACGGCAAGGGCGATTATACCGTGGATGCGGCGACCAAGGATTCGCACGGCACGGTCGTGACACTCCATCTCAAGGCCGATGCTGCCGAATTCACCGATCCGGCGCGGCTGCGCCAGATCGTCAGGCGCCATTCAGACCACATCGCGCTGCCGATCGTGCTGCACGACCAGGGCAAGGACGAAACCATCAACGCCGCCTCGGCGCTATGGCTCCGGCCGAAGAGCGAGATCACGCCCGAGCAGTACCGCGAGTTCTATCACCACGCCGGCCACGCCTTCGACGAGCCGTGGCTCACCATCCACAACCGCGCCGAAGGCACGCTCGAGTACACCAGTCTGCTGTTCGTGCCCACGAGCAAGCCGTTCGACCTGTTCGAGCCCGAGCGCAAACACCGGGTGAAGCTCTATGTTCGGCG
>DASQGX010000061.1:0-1839 GCA_035632395.1 Allostellaceae bacterium | reverse complement strand
CGAGCTGCCGCTGCGCATGCTGGTGCCGTTCATGGTCTCGATCGTCATGGTCGGCCTGCTCCAGCTGTTCCTGTCGAAGACGTTCATCGGCCGCGCCATCCTCGCAGTCTCGCAGGACGATCTGGCGCTCAAGCTGATGTCAATCCGGCCGCAGCGGATCAAGAACATCGCGTTCGCCATTTCGATTGCCACGGCCTCGCTCGCCGGCGCCTGCCTCATCATCATCCAGCCGGTCGAGCCGTCGATCGGCCGCGATTACATCGGCCGCGTTTTCGCCATCGTGGTGCTCGGCGGCATGGGCAGCTTTCCCGGCATGCTGACCGCGGCGATGCTGATCGGCGTGATGGAAAACCTGACCGCGACGTTCTATGGCCCGTCCTGGTCGCCGGCAGTCGCCTTCGGCTTCCTGCTGCTGACGCTGGCCGTCCGCCCCGCTGGACTGATGGGACGCTAGGCCGTGCCTTACATCCCGACACGCTATTTCTGCCTGATCGCCGCGCTGGTGACGATCGCCATCGCCTTCGCCTCGCGCCTCGCAACTAACGACTATTTCTTTTTCGCCGGCTACGTCGTGCTGCAATACGTCGTCATGGCGACGGCGTGGAACATCCTCGGCGGTTATACCGGCTACGTCAATTTCGGCACCGCCGGCTTCTTCGCCATCGGTGCGTACAGCGCGGTGGTGATGCACAAGCTGTTCGAACCGCCACTGATCGCGTCAATTGTCGTCGGCGGCTTCATGGCCGGTGTCGTCGGCCTCGGCATGGGCTATCTGACATTGCGGCTGCGCGGCGTGTTCTTTGCCATTGCCACCCTGGCGCTGGCGATCGTCTTGCAGACGCTGGTCACAAATTGGGATTTCGTTGGCGGCTCGCGTGGCGTCTACATAATCCGACCAGAGACCGGGCCGTTCGGCCATCCGTATATCCAATATCTGTTCCTTACGATGTTGGTGCTGTCGGCGGTTGCAATCTGCATCGCGCGCGCCATCGAGCATTCGAAACTCGGTTACGGCCTCGCCACTATCCGCGACGACGAGCTCGCCGCCGAGGCCGCCGGCGTGCCGACGCTCAAGCTCAAACTGATCGCCACCGTCTTGTCGGGCGCGCTTATGGGCATGGCCGGCGCACCGCTGCCCTATTACGTCACCTATCTCGATCCGTCCTCGGGCTTCAACCTGGCATTCGCGGTCAACAGCATTGCCATGCCGCTGATTGGCGGTACGTCAAGCTGGCTCGGGCCGCTGATCGGCGCCGTGCTCCTGGCAACGATCCAGCAGGTCGCCACCGTCACCATCTCGTCGGCGCTCAACCTGCTGATCGTCGGCGTTATCATGGTCGGCTTCGTCGCGCTAGCGCCCAACGGCATCCTCGGCCTGTTCGAGCGCAGCGTGCGTGCCCGCCGCCGGCCGGCGGAAAAGGAGGCGGCGTGACCGCGCTGCTCCAGGTCGACAAACTCGGCAAGCGTTTTGGCGGCTTCGTCGCGCTCGAAAGCATCGATCTCGAAGTCGCGCCGGGCGAGCGTGTCGGTCTCATCGGCCCCAACGGCTCGGGCAAGAGCACGCTGGTCAATTGCATCGCCGGCGCGCTTCGCAACGAAAGCGGCACGGTGCATTTCGACGGCAAGCGGCTTGACCGGCTGCCGGCACACAGCCGCACGCGGCTTGGCCTAGCGCGCAGCTTCCAGTTGCCGAAACCATTCCACAGCATGACCGTGGCCGAGAATCTGCACGTGCCGGCGCTCTACACCGTCAATGCGCGGCACGGCCACCATCTGTCGCACGCCCAGATCGACGCGCGCGTCGAAGAGGTGCTGACCCAGGTCGGCTTGCACGAGAAA
>DASQGX010000060.1:0-8259 GCA_035632395.1 Allostellaceae bacterium | reverse complement strand
AAGGGGCGCGTTCCATACCGTCGGCGGGCTGGTGATGGCGCGACTCAATCGCATCCCGCAAATTGGCGACAAGGTGCGCTGCGGCGGCTTCCGTCTCGAAGTGCTGGCGATGGACGGAAGGCGCGTGGATCGCGTGCTGATTGTGCCGTCGCCAAAAGCCAAGGCGCGCCAGAGCGCTGCGGGGTAGTGCGGCTGGTTCGCTGGTTGCCGCTTCTTGCCTGCTTGCAACCCAGCCTTTAGGGTTCGCGGCAACGACACAGAAAAACCCGGGGAGGATGCCATGCGGTTTCTGGTGCGCGCCCTTGCGCCGGTATTCGTCGTGGTTTTGCTGCTCGCGCCGCCGGCGAATGCGGCGAACACCCACGACATCCCCGTCATCGCCTCGCTCACCGGCGGCGGCGCATTCCTCGGCCAGGAAGAGCAGCAGGCGATCCAGATTCTCGAGAAGCTGGTCAATCAAACCGGCGGCATTCATGGCCGCCCAGTGAACTTCGTCTTCCACGACGATCAATCATCGCCGCAGCAATCGGTTCAGCTCGCGAACCAGGTGCTGGCGGCCAAGCCCATCGTGGTTCTCGGTACGACGCTGGTCGCCGGCTGCAATGCCATGGGTCCGCTGATGCAGAACGGGCCGGTGATGTACTGCTTCTCGCCCGGCATCCATCCGCCTGCGGGCGGCTATGTCTTCACCGGCGGCGTTTCGACTTTCGATCAGGCGCAGGCGCTGGTGAACTATTTCCGTGGCCGCGGCTGGACGCGGCTGGCGCTGATGACCTCGACGGATGCCACCGGCCAGGACGCCGACAAGGGCTTCGAGCAGTTGCTGACGCGGCCCGAGAACAAGGGCATTAGCATCGTCGCCCATCCGCACTTCAATCCGACTGACGTCAGCGTTAGCGCCCAGATCGAGGAGATCAAAGCGGCCAAGCCGCAGGCCTTCATCGGCTGGGCGACCGGTGCGCCGTCGGCGACGATCTTCCGCGGTGCGGTGCAGGGCGGCCTGACCGTGCCGATGGGCAGCACCGGCGGCAACATGACTTATGCGCAGATGCACCGCTTCGCCGCTTTCCTGCCGCGCGAGCTTTATCTGCCGTCATCGGTCTGGGCGGTGCGCGGCGATCCGCGTGTCAAGCTCGATCCGGCGGTGGCGCAGAAGCAGAAGGAATATTTCGCAGCGTTCGCCGCCGCCGGCGCGAAGCCGGACGAAGGTTCGATCCTCGGTTGGGATCCGGCGACCATCGTCGTCGACGCGCTGCGCAAGCTGCCGCCGAACGCCACGGCAGCGCAGTTGCGCGACTATCTGCTCAAGGTGAAAGGCATCGCTGGCGTCAACGGCGTCTACAATTTCGATGCCGCGCCGCAGCGCGGATTGACGCTCAACAACATCATCGTGTCGGTGTGGGACGCCAAGGCCGACACCTGGAAGGTGATGGCTGCGCCCACGGGCATTCCGCTCAAGTGAGCTGGTGGAATTTGTGCATCATTTGAATGCGACGTACTTCACCCCCACCCTGGCCCTCCCCCCTCGAGGGGGAGGGAAGGGAGGGGGGCGACCACCCCGCGGACGGTCGACAGCGAGGCGTCATTTATTTCAAAGCCGACGTCAGCGGTGACTTTGCTGCGCCTGTGCCGGGTGGACGAAGTCGCCAACGACGTGCCATTGCGGGTCGAGGCGGCTGGCGCCGTCTATGCCGTGGCCAGATCCGGCGGCGAATTTTTCGTGCTTGCCGATCAGTGCACGCACGGTCCCGGCAAGCTGTCGGAAGGCGTGGTGCTCGGCAGCGAACTCGAATGTCCGTTCCACCAGGGCCGTTTCGACCTGCGCAGTGGCCGGCCGACCTATCCGCCCTGCACCGAAGCGGTGCGGACCTGGACAGCGACGGTAAAAGCGGGCGAAATATTCATCGACCCCGACGAGCTCGCCAAAGCGGGCTGAAGGAGCCGCGATGAAACGCATCGCCATCAGCATGGGCGATCCGGCCGGCATCGGCCCCGAGATCGCGTTGAAGGCGGCGCTCGATCCGCGCGTCACGCGCCAGTGCCGCCCGCTGCTGGTCGGCGATCCCCAGGTGCTGACAATGCACGCGAAAGCCGCCGGTCTCGCGCCCAAGGTCAAATCGTTCGCCAGCGCCGCTTCTGTCGATTGGAGCGGTGAAGAGGTCAAGCTGCTGGCGCTTGACCTGCTGCACGGCGGCACGATCGCGCTCGGCACGATCAGTGCGATGCACGGGCGCGCGTCGCTGGCTTCGGCCAAGGCAGCGATCGACGCCGCGCTTGCAGGCGCGGTTGATGCCGTCATCGCGGCGCCACAGACCGAAGGCGCGATCAAGGCGGCGGGTATTGAATTCGACGGCTATCCCAGCTTCGTCGCGCGCTGCACCGGCACGCCCGTCGACGATGCATTCCTGATGATCTGCTTCGACGATAAGCGCATCGCGCATGTCACGCTGCATGTCAGCTTGGCGCGCGCGATTTCGCTCGTTACGAAGGAGCGCGTCGGCCGTGCGCTGACTGCGGTGGACCGCGCGCTGCGGCAGATGGGCATCGCCCGGCCGAAGATCGCGGTGTCCGGACTCAATCCGCATGCCGGCGAGGGCGGCCTCTTCGGCCAGGAGGAGATTGACATCATCGTGCCGGCGATTGCCGCCGCGAAGACGTCGGGCATATCGGCCGAAGGTCCGTTTCCCGCCGATCTGATGTTTCACCGCACCGGCTACGACGCGTTCCTGGTGATGATCCATGACCAGGGCCACATCGTCGCCAAATTGCTCGGCCGCAATCGCGCCGCGGGTCTCACCATCGGCACGCCGGTGCTGTTCTCGTCGGTGGCGCACGGCTCGGCACTCGACATCGCGGGCCAAGGCAAAGCGAGTCACGCCGCCATCGTCGAAGCGGTCGAACGGCTCGTCGGCACCGCGCAAGCGAAAGCCGCGTGACGCGACTCGCGATTCAAATCGCCTCGACTCGACAAATACGTGGGTTTCGCTGGCCCGTTTGCATGGACGTTCTGTTATAATCGCCGCGTTCCGTCATTATTTTTTTGGAGGAGATGCGTGGCTAGACGAGTCAAACGTACGCGTAAGTCGAGCAAAACGATCCGCGCTAACAAGCGCAAGGGCAAAGCGAAAGCGAAGCGCCGCAATCAGCGCCGCCGCGCCACCCGCCGCTAGCGCGGAGGCCTACGGGGAAGGACGCGAACCCGGTTCGCGTCCTTCGCCGTTTTCGGGGCTTGGCGTTTGCCGCCGGTCGGCCATGCCCAGGCCGCGGTTGTGTCGCCACCGCTGGCTGCCTAGATAGGGCGCATGACGCGCTCCCTCCCGACGATCTTCGTTTCGCACGGCTCGCCGATGCTGGCGGTCGATCCCGGTGCCACTGGCGAATTCTGGAAGAAACTCGGCCGCGAGCTGCCGCGGCCGCAGGCGGTCCTCGCGGTCTCGGCGCACTGGACGACGCGCGAGCCGACGGTCAACGCGCCGTCGCGCAACGACACCATCCACGATTTCTACGGGTTTCCCGAGGCGCTCTATCGTATCCGTTACGATGCACCCGGCGCGCCGGCGCTCGCCGACCGCGTGATTTCCCTGCTCGAATCTGTTTCGATTCCGGCGCACGCCGATGCCCAGCGTGGCCTCGATCACGGTGCCTGGGTCCCATTGCAGAACATGTATCCCGACGCCGATATTCCGGTGGCGCAGCTTTCGGTCCAGCCGCAGCGCGACGCGCGCTGGCATGTGCGGCTTGGCCAGGCGTTGCGGCCGCTCAAGGACGAAGGCGTGCTGGTGCTGGCGACCGGCGGCGCGGTGCACAATCTGCGCGAAATGGCGCGCGACGGCGGACCGACGCCGGCTTGGGCGAAGGCTTTCGACGATTGGCTGGCGGCGACGCTCGCGGCGGGCAAGGAAAAGGACTTTCTCGATTGGGAAACGGCTGCGCCCGAAGCGCAGCGCGCGCAGCCGACGCCCGAGCATTTCCTGCCGATCTTCGTCGCCTATGGCGCCGCGGGCGAACACCCAAACGCGACGCGCATCAACCAAGGCTTCACGCTCGGCAGCATGAGCATGGCTGCGTATCGCTTCGCCGCCTGAGCCGCCGTCCGGCTACAGCTTTTCCAACACCTCGATGATCTCGTCGGGCTCGGCGCGGATGATCCGGCGATGGGCCGCCGAATCAGAGTGACGGCAATACGGCGCGCGACAGGTACAGAAACAGCGAAAATCCCATCAGCAGGAGAAGCACCGCAAGCGCCAGGTCGAACCGCGAACCGGAGGTGGGGACGGTTTTACTCCGCTCGATGTCCTTGGCGATCCGGAAGAACCGGATGGCGGCGATGGCGATCATGGCGACGCCGAGAAGGATGAAAGCAAGGCCGGCTTCGTTCGCAAACTTCTGTCCGTGGAGTGGCACGGCGCGCGACGGCGATTGCGGCGCGATGTAGGCCAGGAAAATATCGAACCGTTCGACCAGGAAGCCGAAGGCCATGACCGCGATGGCGGTTCGCACCCATGCGAGAAAGGTGCGCTCGTTGGCGGCGTGATCGCGAAAATTCTCGATCATCGCATCGCCGATCGCGTGCTATTTCGTCGATTCCTGAGCGATCGCCTGCAGCGCCGCAGTCATCGCCTTGATCGCCGTCGCGCTCGCCGCACCGAGCCCGTGCCGCTGCGCGATCCACGCCGGATCGTTATAGCCGAGCCAAACCTTGCCGTCGGAGTCTTGCCAGACCAGCGCCTTGAGCGGCAGGTCGATCCCCGCCGTCTGCCGGTCTTGCATCAGGGCGGTGCCGCCTTGCGGATTGCCGAAGATGACGACTTCGGTCGGGCGCAGCGGCAGGCCGACAGATGCCGCACCGGCAGCATGATCGACGCGGGCAAATATTGTCAGCTTGCGTGCGGCCAGTGCCGCGACGAGACGGCCGACCGTCTCGCGCGCCGATACGCGGCTCTGCACCGATACCAGTCCGTTGTCGGCCACCGATGACATCCTCATGATCGGAAGCAGTTCGTGCGAGCGCGCTGCGAACTATGAACTGCGCGACCGTTTAATGTCTACGGCGTCGCGTTGAGCCGTTTCAGGCCGTCGCTGGCCTGCGTCATCTTGGGATCGAGCTTGAGCGCGGCGCGGTAGTCGGTGACGGCCTGATCGCGCTTGCCGAGTTTTTCGTAAATCTCCGCCCGCGTCTCGATCACCGGAGCGTTATTCGGCGCCAAAATCAGCGCCATGTTGACGTCACGCAAGGCGTCCTCGTCCTTGCCGAGCCGATGATACGCCCAGGCGCGGTCATTGTAAGCGAACGCCAGCATCTGCTTGGTCTGGTGCTGCGTTTGAATGATCTGCGTGCAACTGGTGATCGCTTGGTTGGGATCGGCGCCGGCGCATTGCGCGGCGGCAGCCTGTTCGCCCGCCGCCTGCGCCCAGGCCGGCGCCGCCGCCAGCGTCAACGCCAATGCGATGAAAGTGCGACGCATGTTCTAGGCCTACGCGCGACGGCTCAAGTGCGCGTCGCCACGCCTTTATCGACGAACACCTGTTTGAGCTCGCCGTTCTCGTACATCTCGCTGACGATGTCGCAGCCTCCGACGAACTCACCCTTGACGTAAAGCTGCGGAATGGTCGGCCAGTTGGAGAATTCCTTGACGCCCTGGCGGATCGCCGGATCGGCGAGCACGTCGATGCCTTTGAACTTGACGCCGAGCTGCGTGAGGATCTGCACGACGCGGGCGGAGAAGCCGCATTGCGGAAAAACCGGTGTGCCCTTCATGAAGAGCACGACGGTATTGTCGGCGATATCCTGCTTGATGCGGTCGGTGACGGTAGCGTCGGTGGTCATCGTATCCTCTTGGTGAACTCGATTATTCCTCGGATGCGCTGGTCTGCAAAGCCAGCGCGTGCAGCTCATTACCCATGCGGCCCTGCAGCGCAGCGTAGACCATTTGGTGCTGTTGCACCCGCGTCTTGCCTTTGAACGCCGGCGAGACGACGAGCGCGGCATAGTGGTCGCCGTCGCCGCGCAAATCCTCGATGGTGACGCGCGCGCCGGGCAGGCCGTCCTTGATCAGCTTCTCAATCGTCGCCGCGTCGAGCGCCATTCGGTCCCTATTGCGCCATGTAGGCAGGCAGCCACGCCTCGTTGAGGCGCTTCAATTCCGCCACGGATATGGCATTGCCTCCTGCCAGTGTCAACGCGGCGCCGCCGGTTTTGCCCACAACGCGGGCGGGGACATTAGCCTTCTGCGCGGCCTGGAGCAGCGCGTCGGCGTTGCGGCATGTCAGCACATAGCGGGCTTGGTCCTCGCCGAGCCAAAACGCGTGCGCCGGCTGGTCCTGCGGCGCCGTTAGGGTTGCGCCGATGCCGCCGGCCATCGACATCTCGGCGAGCGCGACCAGCAGCCCGCCGTCGGACACGTCGTGGCAGGCGGTAACGGCGCCCGTTAGAATCTGTGCGCGCACGAAATCGCCGTTGCGGCGCTCGGCGTTGAGGTCGACCGGCGGCGGTGCGCCGTCCTCGCGGCCCAACAGTTCGCGCAGATAGAGCGACTGGCCGAGCCAACCCTTGGTGTCGCCGATGACGACGACGATTTCGCCTTCGCGCTTGAAGCCAAGCGACATGGATTTTGCGGCGTCCTCGATCAAGCCGACGCCGCCTATTGCAGGCGTGGGCAAAATTCCACTGCCGTTGGTCTCGTTATAGAGCGAGACATTGCCCGACACGACCGGGTAGTCGAGCGCCAGGCAGGCTTCCCGCATTCCCTCGATACAGAGAGCAAACTGTCCCATGATCTCGGGCCGCTCGGGATTGCCGAAGTTCATGTTGTCGGTGATGGCGAGGGGCAGGGCGCCGACCGCGGTGAGGTTGCGCCAATTTTCGGCCACCGCCTGCGCACCGCCGCGCTTCGGATCGGCGGCGCAATAGCGCGGCGTGCAGTCGGTCGCGAGCGCCAGCGCTTTCTTGCGGCCGGGAATGCGCACCACCGCCGCGTCGCCGCCCGGCCGCTGCACGGTGTGGCCCATCACCAGATGGTCGTACTGCTCCCAGATCCAGCGCTTCGAGGCGAGATCGGGACAGGCGATGAGCTGCTTGAGCGCCGCGACCGGTTCGCGTACGTCGACGGTCTTGGCCGCGATTTGGGGCCGCGCTGGCGCTGGCGTCCACGGCCGCTCGTACAAAGGCGCCTCGGTGACCAGGGGCCCGACCGGCATGTCGGCCACTGTGCGGCCGTGCATGGTCAGCACCAGACGGCCGCTGTCGGTGACGCGGCCGATCACGGCGAAGTCGAGCTCCCATTTGTCGAAGATCTTTCGTGCGAGCTCTTGCCGCTCGGGCTTCAGGATGATCAGCATGCGCTCCTGGCTTTCGGAGAGCATGATTTCGTACGGGCTCATCGCAGTTTCGCGCGTCGGCACCTGGTCGAGCGCGAGCTCGATGCCGAGGCCGCCTTTGCCCGCCATCTCGACCGACGACGAAGTGAGGCCGGCTGCGCCCATGTCCTGAATGGCGACGATGGCGTCGGATTCCATCAGCTCGAGACAGGCTTCGATCAACAATTTCTCGGTGAAGGGGTCACCCACCTGCACCGTTGGCCGCTTGCTTTCGTTGTCCTCGCTGAATTCGGCCGAGGCCATGGTGGCGCCGTGGATGCCGTCGCGGCCGGTCTTTGCGCCGACATAGATCACCGGATTTCCAGGTCCGGCCGCGGCCGAATAGAAAATCCGGTCGGCGCGCGCCAGGCCCACGGTCATGGCGTTGACCAGGATGTTGCCGTTGTAGCTCGCATGGAAATTGCACTCGCCGCCGACCGTCGGCACGCCGACGCAATTGCCGTAGCCACCGATGCCGCGCACCACGCCGTCGATCAGGTGCTTGGTCTTGGGATGATCCGGGCTGCCGAAGCGCAAGGCGTTCAGATTCGCAATCGGCCGCGCGCCCATGGTGAAGACGTCGCGCAGGATGCCACCGACGCCGGTCGCGGCGCCCTGATAGGGCTCGATGAATGACGGATGGTTGTGGCTCTCCATCTTGAAGATGGCGGCGTCGCCGTCGCCGATATCGATGACGCCCGCATTCTCGCCGGGCCCGCAGATGACGCGCTTGCCGGTGGTCGGCAGTTTCTTCAGCCACACCTTCGACGATTTGTAGGAGCAATGCTCCGACCACATCACCGAGAAGATGCCGAGCTCGGTGAAATTCGGCGTGCGGCCCATGATGCGGCAGGCGCGCTTGAATTCGTCCTCGGAAAGGCCGAACTGCCGCGCCTGGTCGAG
>DASQGX010000059.1:0-2086 GCA_035632395.1 Allostellaceae bacterium | reverse complement strand
GCGATGTCCGGCTGTGTGCCGATCATCGGCGCCTTCACGCTCGGCGATCTTTACACCAGCACGTCGCTGGTGGCGACCGGGCTCACCGGCAAGTCGCTGACCGACGACGCGCTCGGCGTGGTGACCGGCAAGGATTGCAGCGTGATGGGCGCGGTGCTGGAAAAGGACCGCAAGCTTTGCGAAGAGAACGGCGCCAAGGTGACGCAGGCGGACTTCAAGGGCCTGCTCGGCGCACGCGAGAAGCCGGTTCAAGCGCAAGCCGCAGCCGATGCGTCGACCGCAGACGATACGCAGACCGATACGCAGACCGCGGCCGATACACCGACCGATACGCAGGCCGGCGCGAGCCCGACGACGACGACTGCCGAGACTCAGACGGGCCCGAGCCAGCCGCAAGCGCAAGCGACGGCGGTGGCGTTCACTCGCGCCAGTGCATCGAACACGAATTAGGCGCGTAGTACGGCCGGCATCAACCGGCGTCGTGCGAAGAAAAATCAGAAGCGCGCGTAGCGCGACGCTGCGCCCCCTCACCCTGCCCTCTCCCCCTCACGGGGGCGCGGGTTTTTCATTTTATGAATCCATTCGCGCGTAGCACGGCCGATGCGCGGCAGCGCCGCGGCGGCGTCACCAGCTCAGCCAAAGTCCGGCGAGCTGACCGCACAGGCCGATGACAATGAGCGCCAAGCCGAACTGGGCGTTGCGTGACACGCGCAGGCTCTCCTTGACCTGCAACAGCCTGCGGATTTCGTGACTGCTTTCGCCGGCATCGGGAAAATAGTGGCGGGTCAATTCGAGCGCCTCGGTCTTGGTCAGGATGAGGTCCCAGGCGAGCAGGGCGGCGCCCAGCATGTTGAGGACCAGGCCGGTCGAAACGACGATCTTGCCTAACATCACGGTTCCCGATTCAGGGGCCGGCGGCAAGGCCGCTCGGCCGGATTATTGGCCTTTGCGCGGGCCCTTGGGCGCGCGATCGACGAACCGGCCGTGCTGCGCGCCACCGCGCTGAGCGGCGGCCTGAGCCTGACGACCGCTATCCGCGGCGTGGCCGTGCGGCGCCTGGGCCTGATGCGCGGTGTGCTGATGATCGCTCGGCTGGAAGTGCTTGAGCTGCTTGCCCGCGCCTTTGCGGTTTCGTGCCATGGAGCCTCCGGTTTCGCGGTGCGATCGGACTGCATCGTACCGGGCGCACACCAGGCGGCAACGGATTTCGCTTCGCCGCGGCGCGAAGGCCGCGCGCTAGTCCACCGGCGGCGTGCGCGCGGCGGCTTGCGCCCGGGCGCGGCGCAATTCCGTCCGCGCGTTCGCCAGCATGACCAAAAGCTGTTGCCGCTGCTCGGCGGAGCAGTCGGCCGCCAGCAGTTTTTCGTAATGCCGGACGTTGAGCCGGACGATGTTGAGATCTTCGAGCATCGCAGCCTCCTCGATATGGGCGGGAGCGCGTGCGATCCCCCGAGACCGAGGACGGCTTCTCTCTCAGCCGGCGAAAGCCCGTCGCGAGCTCGCCGATGGTATGAGGCTATACCTAGCCGGAAGGCGAGTCGAGGGCGCGGGTGTGGTTAACAAGCCCGATTCGCTGTGGATAGAATCGCCAGCGGCCGATTCGAAATTCGCGATCGCTTTGGTGTGTGACATTGCCGTGTCCTATAATGCGCCCATGGCAACCTATCGCGTCGTTGAGTTCCGGCGTGACGGACTGGCGGGGTGGACGGTCGAGAGCGACGCGCCCAACGCCAAGCGCAAGCCGCGGCTGCTCTATACGACCAGCGAGCGCGCCCAAGCCGAAGCCGACCGGCTGACGGCGATCGAGGCGGCGGCAGACGTTCCGGCGGCGACGGCGAAGCTCGCGTCCTGAACCGGCGCCGCGCGGCGGCGGCGCCTATTTATCGCCCGGCGGCGGCTCTTTGCTCAGCCACGCGCGGACGACATTGCCGGCAAAAAAGCTGGCGTTGCCGCATTTCGTGCAGCAAAGACCGTAAAAGTCGTGCTCGCCTTCGCAGCCCCACGGTACGAGGCGGAAATCCGCCGCGCCCTGATTCTTCTTCTCTTCGTCCTCGACAAGAATCGAGGCCGAGTCGTTGCCGCAGTA
>DASQGX010000058.1:0-12502 GCA_035632395.1 Allostellaceae bacterium | reverse complement strand
GGCTCCGACGTCGATGCCGCGCTCTATTGGCTCGCGCGCATGCTCGTCGGCGGCGAGCATCCGATCTACATCGCGCGCCGTCTGGTGCGCATGGCGGTCGAGGATATCGGCCTCGCCGAGCCCAACGCGCTGCTCCAGACCGTTGCCGCCTGGGAAGCTTACGACCGGCTCGGCTCTCCGGAGGGCGAGCTGGCGCTGGCGCAGGCAGTAATCTTTCTCGCCACCGCTCCCAAGTCGAATGCGGGTTATGTCGCTTTCGGCAGCGCCACGCGCGCCGCGCAGGATACCGGATCGCTGATGCCGCCGATGCACGCCGTCAACGCGCCGACGCGCCTGATGCGCGACCTCGGCTATGGCGGCGGCTACGTCTACGATCCCGACACGCCGGAGGGATTTTCTGGTCTCGACTATTTTCCCGAAAGCATGGGCCGGCGCGAATTCTATCGCCCGATCGAAGCCGGCTTCGAGCGCGAGATCCGCAAGCGGCTCGACTATTGGCAGAAACTGCGCAGCGAGCGCGCCGCAGCACCAAACCAGAATCGGCCCAAAAAGTAACCAAGCCGCCACGGGAACGCCGGCCCGATCGCGTGCCTATAAAGAAACGACAAGAACAACCGACCTGGAGTCCAGGCATGTTTAATTCCCGCCTTTTCCGTGCCGTTTTGGTCGTGACGCTGCTGTTGGCTGTCAGCCCGCTGGCCAGCGCTGCTGAGGTCATCATCGGCGTTGCCCCGCCAGCGCCGATCGTGGAAACCGCGCCACCCGCGCCGGTCGCACCCGGCTATTGGGTTTGGCGTCCGGGATTCTGGCGCTGGAACGGCGTGCGCTACGTCTGGGTGCGCGGCCGCTATGTCCATCCGCCCTATTACGGCGCGGTCTGGGTGGCGGGCCATTGGGATGCGCGGCCGCGCGGCTGGGTCTGGATTCCCGGCCACTGGCAGCGCGCCTGATTAGCTAGCGGCCCGACGGCCCGCGCCGCTACATTGCGGCGCATGGGACAGGTGCAATCGATCGCGGTCGCCGCCGCCGACGCGGAAATTCGTCTCGACCGCTGGTTCAAGCGGCATTTCCCAGACCTGTCGCACGGCAAGCTCGAACAGCTGCTGCGCACCGGCCAAATTCGGCTCGACGGCAAGCGCGCGGCCGCGCGCGACCGCGTCGCCGCTGGTCAGATCGTGCGCGTTCCGCCGTTGCCGGCGTCGACGCCGCCGCCGCCGGCACCGCGGCCGTCCGAGCCCAGCGCGCGTGACGCCAAGATGATCCAGGCGCGCGTCCTGCACCGCGATGACGACGTCATCGTCATCGACAAACCACAAGGTCTCGCCGTGCAAGGGGGCACCAAGACCGATCGCCATCTCGACGGCCTGCTCGACGCGCTCCGCTTCGGCGCCAAGGAACGGCCGCGTCTGGTGCATCGGCTCGACAAGGATACCAGCGGCGTATTGGTGCTGGCGCGCCACACACGCGCCGCGGCGAAACTGGCGGAGGCATTTCGCGGCAAGGCGGCGCGCAAGATCTACTGGGCCGTCGTGGTCGGCGTGCCGGAGCCGCGCCAGGGCCGCGTCGACCAGCGCTTGGCCAAGTTACCCGGCCGCCTCGGCGAACGCGTCGTGCCCGACAATGAAGGCAAGCGCGCCGTCACCTATTACCGCACCGTGGCGCATGCGGCCGATCGCGTTGCGTGGCTCGCGCTCGAACCGGTAACCGGCCGCACGCACCAGCTGCGCGCGCATTGTGCTGCGCTCGGCACGCCGATCCTCGGCGACGGCAAATACGGCGGTGCGGCGACGCATGTCCCCGGCGTACCGGGCAACCGTCGGGTTCATTTGCATGCCCGCGCACTGGCCATTCCGCATCCCGCTGGCGGCACGCTCATCGCCATGGCGCCACTGCCGCCGCATATGCGCGAGACGTGGAGTTTCTTTGGCTTCGAGGAAGGGCAGGAACGCGATGTCTTCGCCGATCTCGCGCCCGAAAAGGCTCGCGGCGAACGATGAAGCGATTCTTCAAGACGGCCGCGGTCGGCGAAACACCGGCCGGCTTTAGCGTGTTGCTCGACGGCAAGCCGATCCGCACTCCGGCGAAAGCGCCGCTCGTGGTTCGCAGCAAGAAACTCGCCGAAGCGATCGCCGCCGAATGGCAGGCGCAAGGCGACACGATTAAACCCTCGGGCCTGCCGCTGACGCGGCTGGCCGGCACCGCCATCGACCTCGTGGCGCAGCGGCGCAAGCAGATCGTTGCTGAAATCGCCAAGTACGCGACGACCGACCTCGTCTGCTATCGCGCCGAGGAGCCTTCCGAGCTTGCGGGACGCCAGCAGCGTGCCTGGCAGCCGCATCTCGACTGGGCCAGTGCACGCTTTGCGCCGCTAGCTATTACCGCCGGCGTTACGCCGATCGCCCAGACAGCGGACGCCCTTGCCACCTATCGCCGTGCCGTTGCCGCCTATGACGACATGACCCTGGCGGCGCTGCACCTGGCGACCGCAACACTCGGCTCGCTGGTGCTGGCGCTGGCCCTGATCGAAGGCCGAATCGCCGCCGACGAGGCGTTCGCCGCCGCCGAACTCGACCAGAGCTTCCAGATCGAACGATGGGGCGAGGACGCCGAAGCAACGGCGCGCCGCGCCGCGGTTCGCGACGACGTCACGCTTGCCGCCCGTTTCGCCGCGCTTCACCGCGCCGTCTAAACAGGCCAAACTGTCCGCCGGACGCCAGGGGGAGCCGATGCGGGACATATTGCGGCGACTGGAAGAGAAGCGCGAAGCCGCACGCAAAGGCGGCGGCGACAAGCGCATCGCGCAGCAGCATCAGAAGGGCAAGCTCACCGCACGCGAGCGCCTCGATCTGCTGTTTGACCGCGGCACGTTCGAAGAATGGGACATGTTCGTCGAGCATCGCTCGACCGATTTCGGCATGGAGCGGCAGAAGATTCCGGGTGACGGTGTCGTCACTGGCCACGGCCTGATCAACGGCCGCCGCGTCTTCGCCTTCAGCCAGGATTTCACGGTTTTCGGCGGCTCTCTGTCTGAATCGCATGCCGAGAAGATCTGCAAAATCATGGACCAAGCGGTGCGCGTCGGCGCGCCGGTCATCGGACTCAACGATTCAGGCGGCGCGCGCATTCAGGAAGGCGTCGCCTCGCTCGCCGGTTATGCCGAGGTCTTCCAGCGCAACGTGCTCGCCTCGGGTGTTGTGCCGCAGATCTCGGTGGTGATGGGCCCGTGCGCCGGCGGCGCGGTCTATTCGCCGGCGATGACCGACTTCATCTTCATGGTGCAGGACAGCTCCTACATGTTCGTCACCGGTCCGGACGTGGTGAAGACGGTGACGCACGAGAGCGTGACGCACGAGGAACTCGGCGGGGCGCGCACCCACACAACCAAATCGGGGGTCGCCGACCTGGCCTTTGCCACCGACGCCGAGGCGATCTTGCAGGTGCGGCGGTTCCTCGAATTCCTGCCGGTGTCCAACCGCGAGCCAGCGCCGGTGCGGCCAACCAAGGATTCCGCCGACCGCGTCGAGAATTCGCTCGACACGCTGGTGCCGGCCAATCCGAACAAGCCGTACGACATGAAAGAGCTGATCGAGAAGGTCGCCGACGAAGGTGAGTTTTTCGAGCTGCAGCCTGATTTTGCCAAGAACATCGTCATCGGCTTCGCGCGTTTCGAGGGCCATCCAGTCGGCATCGTCGCCAACCAGCCGATAGTGCTGGCGGGCTGCCTCGACATCGATTCATCGCGCAAGGCGGCGCGTTTTGTGCGTTTCTGCGACTGCTTCAATATTCCAATTGTCACCTTCGTCGACGTGCCGGGGTTCCTGCCGGGAACCGCGCAGGAATATGGAGGCATAATCAAGCACGGCGCCAAGCTGCTCTTCGCCTTCGCCCAGGCGACCGTGCCAAAGGTGACGCTGATCACGCGCAAGGCCTATGGCGGCGCCTATGACGTGATGAGCTCGAAGCATCTGCGCGGCGACGTCAATTACGCGTGGCCGTCGGCCGAAATCGCGGTGATGGGGCCCAAAGGCGCGGTCGAAATCATCTTCCGCAGCGACCTCAAGGACCCGAAAAAGATCGAGCGCCGGGCAGAAGAATATCGCGAGAAATTTGCCAATCCCTTCGTCGCAGGGTCGCGCGGCTTCATCGACGACGTGATCATGCCGCATTCGACGCGGCGGCGGCTGTGCCGGTCGCTCGCCATGCTGCGCGGCAAGCGCCTCGAGAATCCGTGGAAGAAGCACGACAACATCCCGCTCTGACGTGGCGCTGTTCAAAAAAATCCTGATCGCCAACCGCGGCGAGATCGCCTGCCGCATCATGCGCACGGCCAAGCGCCTGGGCATCGCCACCGTTGCGGTCTACAGCGAAGCCGACGCCGACGCGCGGCACGTGCGCGAAGCCGACGAAGCGATTGCCATCGGGCCAGCATCGTCGGCGCAAAGCTATCTCGACGTCAAAAAGATCGTCGCCGCCTGTCGTACTAGCGGCGCCCAGGCGGTGCATCCGGGCTACGGCTTCCTGTCCGAAAACCCAGCCCTGCCACGTGCCCTGGCGAAGGCCGGAATCACCTTCATCGGACCCGATCCGGCTGCGATCGCGGCGATGGGCGACAAGATCGCCGCCAAGCAGATCGCGGTCAAAGTCGGCGTGCCGACCGTGCCAGGCGAACTCGGCGTCATCAAGGACGCCAAGGCCGCCATCGCCGTCGCCCGCCGCATCAAATACCCGGTGATGCTCAAGGCGGCGGCCGGCGGCGGCGGCAAAGGCATGCGCATCGCCAGATCGGATGCCGAACTTGAAGAAGCGTTTCAGCGCGCCAGCGGCGAAGCCAAGACGGCGTTCGGCGACGCTCGGCTCTTCATCGAGAAATACATCGAAGAGCCGCGACACATCGAGATCCAGGTGCTCGGCGACCGTCGCGGCAATGTCGTCCATCTGTTCGAGCGTGAATGCTCAATCCAGCGCCGCCACCAGAAGGTGATCGAGGAGGCGCCGAGCCCGTTCCTTGACGCCAAGACGCGCGTGCGCATGGGCGCAGCGGCGGTCGCGCTTGCCAAGGCGGCAAAATACAGCTCGGCCGGTACCGTCGAGTTCATTGTCGACGGGAAGCGCAATTTCTACTTCCTCGAGATGAACACGCGGCTGCAGGTCGAGCATCCGGTGACCGAGTTGGTTACGGGCCTCGATCTGGTCGAATTGATGATCCGCATCGCGGCCGGCGAGAAGCTGCCGTTTGCGCAAAAGGACCTGAAACTCTCGGGCTCGGCCATCGAGGCGCGCGTCTACGCAGAAGATCCGCGGCGCGGCTTTCTGCCTTCGGCCGGCCGGCTGGTGCGCTATGCCGAGCCTACAGGCGACGGCGTGCGTGTCGACGGCGGCGTCTATGAAGGCGCCGAGATACCGATCTTCTACGATCCGATGATCGCCAAGGTGGCGGCGCACGCGAAGCGGCGTGATATAGCGACGATGCGCCTCACCCAGGCGCTCGACGGATTTGTCGTCAACGGCATCGCGCACAACGTCGATTTCCTGACCGCGATCCTGCACCGGCCGCGTTTTCGCGCTGGCAGGCTGTCGACCGATTTCATCGCCCGCGAATTTCCCGACGGGTTCCACGGCGCGGAGCCGACGCGAGAGGAAACCGAATTGGCCGTCTTCGCCGCGGCCGCGGCACAAACCCTGGCGACGCCCGGCTCGGCGGACCAGTCGCTTTGCGTCATGATCGGCCGCGACGATTATCCGGTTGTCGCTCGACGTTTGCCGGACGGCGTTGCGGCGATGCGCAACCGCCGCAAACAAATCCTGCGCACCGCCTGGCAGCCGGGTCAGCCGGTCATGCATTTGCAGGTCGGCAAGACCGAGGCGATGTTCCGGATCGAACGCCGCGAGCTGTACTGGCGCCTGGCGCGTGGCGGCGCCGCGTTCGAGGCGATGGTCGTGCCTTGTTACGCCACCGCCCTGCTACGCCGCCTTAGGCCGAAACCGCCGACGCCGCAATCGCGCCAGTTGCTGTCACCGATGCCAGGCCTGCTGGTCTCGATCGCCGTCAAAGCCGGCCAGGAAATCAAGGCCGGCGAGCCGCTCGCCGTGGTCGAGGCGATGAAGATGGAGAACGTCCTGCGCGCCGAGCGCGACGGCCGTGTCGCCCGCATCGCCGCCAAGCCGGGTGATAGCCTCGCGGTCGACCAGCTCATCCTCGAATTCGAATGATTTTGTGACGGCTGGCGGCGTGGACAGCGGCGGCACGCCTGCCTAGATTGCCGCCATGCGCCGTGCCGTGACCGCGTTGCGCCTGTCGATCGCCGGACGCGTCCAAGGCGTGGGTTTCCGTGCCTGGGCCGTGCGCGAGGCGATGCAGCGCAATCTGCGCGGCTGGGTGCGCAATTGCCGCGACGGCAGCGTCGAGGCGCTGATCATCGGCGAGGCCGAAGCTGTCGCGGCGATGGCCGCCGCTTTGCGCCGCGGCCCGCCGATGGCGCAGGTGCGCGAGGTGAAGCAAAGCACGGCCGACGACGACGGCTCGGCGGATTTCTTCGAACGGGCGGCCGACTGAGCCGTGGCGCGGGGGAACGCAGCGCTCAGCCTGTTGCCGACGCGGCGGCTTGGACCGTTGTTCTGGGCGCTGTTCGCCGGCGCGATGAACGATAACCTGCTGAAGAACGCCTACGTCATCCTGGTCGCCTATCGCGAGGCCCAATCGGGCCAGGCGACCGAGATCATCGTCACCATCGCCACAGCGGTGTTCATCCTGCCCTATTTCCTGTTTTCGGCGTTGTCCGGCGAAATCGCCGACAAGTGCGAAAAATCGTGGCTGTTGCGGCAGACCAAGCTGGCGGAGATCGGCGTCGTCGCGTTGGGTGCGCTGTCGTTGTTGGGCGACAACATCGTGTTTCAGCTCGGTGTGCTGTTCCTGCTCGGCGTGCAGGCAACGGTCTTCGGACCCGTAAAGTACGCCGTTCTGCCAGAGCTATTGCCCGAATCTGAATTGCTGGCGGCCAATGCATTGGTCGACGCCGGCACGTTTCTCGCCATTCTCATCGGCACCATCGCCGGCGGATTGTTGATCCTGGTGCCTGGCGGCCGGATCGCGACTGGCGCGGCCCTGCTAGCGCTGGCGCTCTTCGGCTATGGCGCGAGCCAGTTCATTCCTCCGACCGGCCGGGCGCACGCCGGCGTACGCCTGCGCGCCAACATCCTGGCATCGACTTGGGAAGTCGCCAGACAGACGCACGAGCGGCCAGAGGTCTGGCGTGCAGTGTTGGGAATTTCCTGGTTCTGGCTGGTCGGCGCAGCGGTGATTTCGCAGTTTCCCAATTACGCCAAGGAATATCTCGGCGGCGACAACCATGTCGTGACCTTGTTCCTGGCAGTCAACTCGGTCGGCGTCGGCTGCGGCTCGCTCGCCGCCAACCGCATCCTGCGCGGCGCGATCACGGCGCGGCTGGTGCCGTGGAGTGCGCTGGCGATGGGCGCGTTCACTTTCGACCTGTGGCTCGCCAGTCCGGCGCCGCAAACGGCGACTGCGCTGAGCGGCGTCACGGCGTTCCTGGCCGTGGCCCATAATTGGCGGATTGTCGGCGATCTGGTTGGCGTGGCGGTCGCCGCCGGCATCTTCGTCGTGCCGCTTTACGCCATCATGCAGGCGCGCAGCGACGAAGGCGAACGCGCGCGCGTCGTCGCCGGCAACAACATCCTCAACGCGCTGTTCATCGTCGTCGCCGGAGGCGGCTCGGCGATCATGCTCAATTACGGCAGCGGCGTCCCGGCGATTTTCCTGGTGCTGGGCGTGAGCAATGCGGCCTTGGCGGCCGCACTTGCGTTTAGGCGGCGGGGGCTTCTTCGCCCTCGGTCTCCGCCTTCGCGGTGACCGGACCCGAATCCAGGCCCTTGGCGGCGACGTCGCGGTCGACCAGCTCGATCACCGCCATCGCCGCGGCATCGCCGTGGCGGAAGCCCGCCTTGAGGATGCGGCAATAGCCACCGGCGCGCGTCTTATAGCGCTCGGCCAGCGTCGTCATCACCTTGTCGGCGATCTTGGCGTCCTGCAGCGCGGCCATGACCTGACGCCGTGCGTGCAAGCCGCCGCGTTTGCCGAGCGTGATGAGCTTCTCGACCACCGGACGGAGGTCCTTCGCCTTGGGCAGCGTGGTGGTGATCTGCTCGTGCTTCAGCAGCGCATGCGCCATGTTATCGAACATGGCTTTGCGGTGAGCGGATTTGCGGCTGAAACTGCGGCCGCGGAGACGATGGCGCATGGTCAGTACGGCTCCTCGAGGCGCTTCGCCAGTTCCTCGATATTCTCGGGCGGCCAGTTCGGGATCTCCATGCCGAGATGGAGGCCCATCTGCGCCAGCACTTCCTTGATTTCGTTCAGTGATTTGCGGCCGAAATTCGGCGTCCGCAGCATGTCGGCTTCGGTCTTCTGCACCAGATCGCCGATATAGACGATGTTGTCGTTCTTGAGGCAGTTGGCCGAACGCACCGACAGCTCGAGCTCGTCAACCTTGCGCAGCAGGTTCTTGTTGAACGGCAGCTCGGACGGACGTTCCTCCTCGCTGGCTGCGCGCGGCTCTTCGAAGTTGATGAACAGCTGCAGCTGGTCCTGCAGGATGCGCGCCGCGAGCGCCACGGCATCCTCAGGCGTCACCGCGCCGTTGGTCTCGATCCGCATCGACAGCTTGTCGTAGTCGGTCACTTGGCCGACGCGGGTGTTCTCGACCTTGTAGCTGACCTTCTTCACAGGGCTGAACAGAGCATCGACCGGGATGAGGCCGATCGGCGCATCCTCGGGACGGTTCTGGCTCGCCGGCACGTAACCCTTGCCGGTTTCGACCGTGAGCTCCATCGAAATCTTGGCGCCGCTGTCGAGCGTGCAGATCAGATGATCGGGATTCATGATCTCGATATCGTGGCCGAGCTCGATCATACCGGCGCGCACTTCGCCGGGACCGCCGGCGCGCAGCCGCATGCGCTTCGGCCCTTCGCCATGCATCCGCAGCGCGATGCCTTTGATGTTGAGCACGACGTCGGTCACGTCCTCGAGCACGCCGGGCAGCGACGAGAATTCGTGCAGCACGCCTTCGATCTGGACCGAGGTGATGGCCGCGCCCTGGAGGGACGACAGCAGCACGCGCCGCAGCGCGTTACCGAGAGTGAGTCCGAAACCGCGTTCGAGAGGTTCGGCGACGACGGTCGCCGTCCGGGCCGGATCATCGCCCGCCTCGATCGCGAGCTGTTTCGGTTTGATGAGAGCTTGCCAGTTCTTTTGGATCACGAGTCTTTCCTTTGCCGTTGCGGACGAGCCGCCTTTGGCCATTTCCTGCGAGCGCGCCGGCGGTCCACCACGGACCGAGGCAGCGCCGTTCCCTTAGAACTCCCTGTTAAACACGCCGCCGCTTCGGCGGACGGCATCCATTGTGCGGTATCGTCGTGACATCGCGGATCGAGGTGACGGTGAAGCCGACGGCCTGCAGCGCGCGCAGCGCGGATTCGCGGCCCGAGCCTGGACCCTTGACTTCGATTTCGAGCGTGCGCATGCCGTGATCCATCGCCTTGCGGCCGGCGTCTTCGGCGGCGACCTGCGCAGCATACGGCGTCGACTTGCGCGATCCTTTGAAACCCATGGTGCCCGACGACGACCAGGCGATGGTGTTGCCCTGCGCGTCGGTGATGGTGATCATCGTGTTGTTGAAGGTGGCGTTGACGTGCGCCACGCCCGCGGTGATGTTCTTGCGCTCGCGGCGGCGGATGCGCGATGCACCCGGCGTGCCGGTTGCGGAGCCGGTTCCGGTCGCGGCCGCGCCGGTCTGGGCGGCAGGAGCTGCAGCAGGCTTCGCCATGGTAGATTCCGTTCTCTCTGTCCTTTAGCCCTTCGACGGCGCGATCTTCTTGCCGGCGATCGCCTTGGCCGGCCCCTTGCGCGTGCGGGCATTGGTGTGGGTGCGCTGGCCGCGCACCGGCAGGCCCTTGCGATGACGCAAGCCGCGATAGCAGCCGAGGTCCATCAAGCGCTTGATGTTCTGCGCCACGTTGCGGCGCAGATCACCTTCGACGGTGTAGTTCTTGTCGATCAGCTCGCGGATGCGAAGGACCTCGCCGTCGGTCAGCTCGTGCACTCGCCGGGCTTCGGGAATGGCCAATTCCTTGCAGATCTTCTCGGCCGTCGTGCGTCCGATGCCATGGATGTACATCAATCCAATGGGGACGCGTTTTTGACTCGGAATGTTGACGCCGGCAATGCGCGCCACTGCGCTTCTCCGTTCAGCTCGCGATGTTGGACACGACCCAGCCCCGCACCAGGCCGAGGGCGCGGATTATAGAAATCCGAGCCTCAAAGTCAACCATTCGGGGCGGCTCCCGGGCTTTCTAAAATCGCTTCAATCTGGGCGGCGACCCGGTCGATCGGCGCCATGCCGTCGACCGTCCGTAGCACCCCTTTGGCCCGGTAATAGGGCAGAATCGGCGCGGTTAGCTCGCGATAGGTGTTAAGGCGGGCCTTGACGGTCTCCGGCCGGTCGTCGGTGCGGCGCACGAACTCGCCGGCGCCACAGACGTCGCAAACCCCGTCCTGCCGCGGCCGGTGGTGCCGGTCGTGGTATGACGCACCGCATTTGGCGCAGGAAAAGCGGCCGGCGATGCGGTCAATCAGCGCGGCCTCGTCGACCTTCATTTCGATGACGCTGTCGAGCTTCAGGCCTTTGCGCGCCAGCATGGCATCGAGTGCCTCGGCCTGCTTCTGGGTGCGGGGAAAGCCATCGAGGATGAAACCTTTGCCCTTCGGCAGCCGGTCGATGCGCGCGGCGATCAAGTCGACGATGATGTCGTCGGAGACCAGCTGACCCGAATCCATGATCGCCTGTACTTTCTTGCCAAGCGGCGTGCCCGAAGCGCGTTCGGCCCGCAGCATGTCTCCGGTCGACAACTGGACCAAGCCGTACCGCTCTTCTAGACGCTTGGCTTGCGTTCCTTTGCCGGCGCCGGGCGGCCCCAGCAGGATCAGGTTCACCCGCTTCTCCCGCGGAGCTTCGCCTTCTTGATCAAGCCCTCGTACTGGTGCGCCAGCAGATGCGAATGGATCTGGGCGACCGTATCCATGGTGACGCTGACGACGATCATCAGGCTCGTGCCGCCGAAATAGAACGGCACCGCGTACTGCGATCGGAGAAATTCGGGCAGCACGCAGACGGCGGCAAGATAGAGCGCACCGACAACGGTCAGCCGGGTCAGGACGTAATCCAGGTACTCGGCGGTGTTAGTGCCTGGCCGGATACCGGGAATGAAGCCGCCGTATTTGCGCAGATTGTCCGCCGTCTCCGTCGGGTTGAAGACGATGGCGGTGTAGAAGAACGTGAAGAACAGAATTAGCGCGGCGTAGAGGATGATATAGAGCGGATGACCGGGGCCGAGATAGGCCGCCGCCTCGCCGAGAAAACCCGTCTGGTTGGTGCCGAAGCTGACCACCGTCACCGGCAGCAGCAGCAACGACGACGCGAAGATCGGCGGGATCACGCCTGAAGTGTTGAGCTTCAGCGGCAGGTGCGACGCCTCGCCGCCGAACATCTTGTTGCCGACCTGGCGCTTCGGATACTGCACCAGGATTCGGCGGTGCGCGCGTTCCATGAAAACGATGAAGGTGATGACCGCCACCGCGCCCACCAGCAACATGATGATGAAGAAAGTCGACAGCGCGCCGGTGCGGCCGAGCTCGAGGAGCGCCGCGAGCGCGGACGGCATGCGCGCGATGATGCCCGCCATGATGATGAGCGAGATGCCATTGCCGACGCCGCGCGCGGTGATCTGCTCGCCGAGCCACATCAGGAACACGGTGCCGCCGGTCATCGTCACCACCGCGGTCAGGCGGAAGAACATGCCGGGATTGGTGACCGCGGCGCCCGCGCCGCTGTGCAGGTTTTCGATGCCGACGGCGATGCCATAGGCCTGGATCGCCGCCAGGAACACGGTGCCGATGCGGGTGTACTGATTGATCTTCTTGCGGCCGAGTTCGCCCTCTTTCTTCAACGCCTCGAGCTGCGGCGATACGGCCTGCATCAGCTGAATGATGATCGAGGCCGAGATATACGGCATGATGTTGAGTGCGAAGATCGTCATGCGCCCGAGCGCGCCGCCCGAGAACATGTCGACCATGCCCAGCAGGCCGCCGGAGTTGCGCTGGAAGACGTCAGCGAGAACCTGCGGATCGATACCCGGCAGCGGGATATAGGTGCCGAGACGATAGATGATCAGCGCGCCGAGCGTGAACCAGATGCGGTTCTTGAGATCGGTCGCCTTGGCGAAAGCGCCGAGATTGAGACTGGCGGCAAGCTGCTCGGCGGCGGAAGCCATCGGCGTTTAACCTTGCTGAGGTTGCGGCGCCGCCGGCGCTTTCGCCTTGGCGGCCGGTAGAACGACCTTGCCCCCCAGTTTCTCGACTGCGGCAACCGCCGCCTTGGATGCGCCCGCGACCTCGAGAGTCAGCGGCGCCTTCAATTCGCCTTTGGCCAGC
>DASQGX010000057.1:0-13083 GCA_035632395.1 Allostellaceae bacterium | reverse complement strand
GACGATATCAGTCTGATCGAATGGCCCGAGCGCTTGGGACCGCTGCTGCCGGCCGAACGGCTGGAGCTGACGTTCGGCGCGGGTCCGACACCCGAATCGCGCAATTTGACCGTACGGCCGTCGGCGTCCTGGCGCACGCGAATCGAGGAGCTGTCCGGTGGTTGACCGCGCGCTATTGATCGAACGTTTTCTCGACCAGGCGGGTTGGAGCGAGGCGAAGCACGCGCCGCTGCCGGGCGACGCCTCCTTCCGGCGTTACGTTCGGCTGCATGGTCCCGACAAGCGCACCGCGATGCTGATGGACGCGCCGCCGCCGCATGAGAATGTGCGGCCTTACCTAGCGGTGGCGCGGCTGCTGCGCCGGTTGGGTATCGGCGCGCCGGCGATCTATGGCCAGGACGCGGAAAACGGTCTGCTGCTGATCGAGGATCTCGGCGACGACACGTACGCGCGGCTGCTGGCGAGCGGCGAGCCCGAAGAATCGCTCTATATGCTCGCGGTCGATGTGCTGATCGCCCTGCGACGGCGGTTCACCGCCAAGGAAATCGAAGAGGCGAAATTTCTCGCACCTTACGATGACCAGCGGCTGCTCGATGAAGCGGCGCTGCTGGTCGATTGGTATTGGCCGTCGGTCTCCGGCAAGCGGATCGATCCGGCGTTGCGCGCCGAATATCTGGCGCTCTGGCAGGCGGCGCTGCCGGCGGCGCGCAAGCTGCCGGCGACGCTGGTGCTGCGTGATTTTCATGTCGACAATCTGATGCGCGTGCCCAACCGCAGCGGCCTGCTCGAATGCGGCGTGCTCGATTTCCAGGACGCGGTCACCGGCCCGTCGAGCTACGACTTAGTTTCACTGTTGGAAGACGCGCGGCGCGACGTCACGGCCGATCTTGCCGCGCGCATGAAACGCCGTTATCTCGCGGCGTTTCCCGAGCTCGACCCTGCGGCGTTCGACGCCTCGTATGCGATCCTCGGTGCGCAGCGCAGCGCCAAGATCGTCGGCATCTTCACCCGGCTGTGTGTGCGCGACCGCAAGCCGCAATATCTCGTCCACATTCCGCGCGTCTGGCGGATCCTGCAACAGGGCCTCAAGCATCCGGCGCTGGCGCCGTTGGCGGCCTGGTTCGCGCGCCATATTCCCGAGGCCGAGCGCAAAATTCCGCCATGCCGCCCCGCCGCATGAGCGTCGCCGACAGCGCGATCGTGCTCGCCGCCGGCCGCGGCAAGCGCATGGGTGCGCTCACCGACCAGACGCCCAAGCCGCTGATCCGGGTCGAAGGCCGGGCGCTGATCGATCACGTCCTCGATCGCCTTGCGGTCGCGGGCGTCAAGCGGGCGGTCGTTAACCTGCATTACATGGCCGACACCATCGCCACCCATCTGGCGCGGCGGCGCGATATCGAAATCGAATTCTCGCGCGAGACCGAGGCGCTTGAAACCGGCGGCGGCGTCGTCAAAGCGCTGCCGCTGCTGGGCGAAATCTTCTACGTGCTCAACGCCGACGTGTTCTGGCTTGACGGCGCGACAGCGGCACTGCACCAGCTGGCAACTGGATTCGATCCGGCACGCGACGATGCGCTGCTGCTGATGCAGCCGACAGCGCGCGCCACCGGCTACGTAGGGCCCGGAGATTTCATGCTCGATCCGGCCGGTCGCGTGCGCCGGCGCCGCGAGACCGAGATCGTGCCGTTTGTCTTCGCTGGTATCGAAATCGCGCATCGGCGACTGTTCGACGGCGCGCCCGCCGGCGCCTTTTCGATCAACCGGCTGTGGGACCGAGCAATCGACAACGGCCGGTTGCGCGGTTTGGTGCACGACGGCGAGTGGTATCACGTCGGCACGCCGGAAGGTCTCGCTTTGGCCGACGCCCGCGTTCACCTGAGCGGATTCGAACGCTAGCGCCATGGGCGCGGTGTTCACGATCGACGCTGGTGTGTCCTTCCTGGACACGCTAGCGGCGGGGCTGATGGCGCGCGCCGGCGGCGAGCCGCTGGCGCTCGCACGCATGACCGTGCTGCTGCCGACGCGCCGCGCCGCACGGTCGCTGGCTGAGGCGTTCCTGCGCCAGGGCAATGGCCGGCCGCTGCTGTTGCCGCGGCTGGTGCCGGTCGGCGACGTCGATGCCGAAGAGCTGGCGATCCTTGCCGATGAAAACGCCGGCGATGACGCAATCGATTTGCCGCCGGCCGTGCCCGATCTCGCACGCCGGCTGATGCTGACGCGGCTGGTCCTCGGTTGGGGCCAGACGCGCGCCGGCGCTGGACCGGCAACCGCCGCGCAGGCCGCGCCGCTTGCCGCCGAGTTGGCGCGTTTCCTCGACGAAGTGTTTGCCGAGGGCTGCAGCCTTGCCAATCTCGACCGCCTCGTGCCGGCGGAACACGCGGCGCACTGGCAACAGGTGGTCAAGTTCCTCGCTATCGTCTCCGATCATTGGCCCAAGGCCCTGACCGAGCTTGGCTGTCTCGATGCTGCCGACCGGCGCAACCGCGTGCTGCAACGGCAGGCCGAAGCGTGGCGGCAGCGGCCGCCTGCGGATCCGGTGATCGCCGCCGGGATCACCGGCGGTGTGCCGGCGGTGGCGGCGCTCGTCGCCGCAGTGGCGCGACTGCCGACCGGCATCGTCGTGTTGCCGGGTCTCGACCGTGAAGCCGATGCGGCCGAATGGGATGCGATTGCCGCCGATCCGGCGCATCCGCAATATTTGTTGGCGCGCCTGCTAGCGCAGCTCGAGCTGCTGCCGGCGCAGGTCGCTGTCTGGCCGGCGGGCGCCGGCGCCAATCCGGCGCGTGCGGCGCTCCTGCGCGCTGCGCTCGCGCCAGCCGCGCGCAGCCATCGCTGGGCGACGCTGGGCACGTTGCCGGCGGGCGCGATCGAAGGCGTCACACGCATCGACTGTCCGGGCCCGCAGGAAGAAGCGACGACCATTGCGCTGCTGATGCGCCGCCAGCTCGAACGGCCGGGCGCGACCGCGGCGCTGGTCACACCTGATCGCGATCTCGCACGGCGCGTCGCTGCCGAGTTGCGTCGCTGGGACATCGACGTCGACGATTCCGCCGGCACGCCGCTCGCCAAAACGCCGCCCGGCGTGTTCCTGCGGCTGCTACTGACCTGCGTCGCCGAAGAATTCGCGCCGTTGGCGCTGCTGGCGCTGCTCAAGCATCCGCTGGCTGCGTGCGGCGTGGCGCCGGCGGAATTCCGTGATCTGGCGCGCCGGCTCGAATTCGCAGTGCTGCGCGGACCACGTCCTGGCCGGGGTATCGGCGGTTTGAATGCCGTGATCGGCGACCGGCCACTTGCCGAATATGTGCGTCGGATTGGCCGTGCGCTGGCGCCGCTGATCGAGGCGTTGGCCGCCGACGCGATTGAATTGTCGTCGCTGGTGGAGGCGCATATCTGCGCCGCCGAAGCGCTTGCCGCCAGCGATGGGGAAAGCGGCGATCGCCGTTTGTGGCGCGAGGAAGCCGGCGAGACCGCGGCAGTCTGGTTCAGCGAATTGCTTGGTGCCGGGCGCGATTTTCCCAAGGTCGGCGGCGCTGAATACCCGACCCTGTTCGAGGCGCTCATCGCTACGCTGGTGGTGCGGCCGGCCTATGGCCGTCATCCGCGGTTGTTCATCTGGGGTCTGCTCGAAGCCCGGCTGCAACAGGCCGACCTCGTAATCCTCGGCGGACTCAATGAAGGCGTCTGGCCGGCGCGGACCGATAGCGATCCGTGGCTGTCGCGGCCGATGCGGCGCGATTTCGGACTGCCACCTCCGGAGTTGCGCGTTGGCCGCGCGGCGCACGATTTTGTGCAATGTCTTGGCGCGCGCGAAGTGGTGTTGACGCGTGCGGCTCGCATCGAAGGCAATCCGACGGTACCATCGCGTTGGCTGTTACGGCTGGAGACTGCGCTGCGTGCCGCGAGTCTCGACGCCAAACTAGGCGATGGCGCGCCGCTCGCCTGGCAGGCGCGGCTCGATGATGCCGGTCCGCCGCGGCGGATCAATCCGCCGGAACCGCGGCCGCCGGTCGAGGCCCGGCCGCGTCGTCTTTCGGTCACCGAAATCGAGAGCTGGCTGCGCGATCCTTACGCCATCTATGCCAAGCACGTTCTGCGCCTTAAGGCGCTCGACCCAATCGACGCCGATCCCGGCGCGGCCGATCGCGGCCTGTTCATCCATGCGGCGCTGCACCGGTTCCTGCAGGAATTTCCGCATGCACTGCCCGACGACGCCGAAGCGCGGCTCATCGAAATCGGCCGCAACTGCTTCGGCGAGGCGCTGCAGCATCCCAATGTGCGCGCCTTCTGGTGGCCGCGCTTCGAGCGCATCGCTGCCTGGGTCGTCGAGGCCGAACGCGAGCGCCGCACGCTCATCGCACAGAGCTTTGGCGAGATCGGCGGCAGCGTGACGCTACCGGCGGCGCGCGGTCCATTCACGCTGTCGGGCAAGGCCGATCGCATTGATCGGCTCACCGACGGCGGCCTCGCCATCCTCGACTACAAGACTGGCGGGTTGCCGAAAAAAGGCGAAGTCGAATCCGGCTATGCGCCGCAGCTGGCGCTCGAAGCGATGATCGCCGCCGCGGGCGGCTTCGCGGGTATTCCGCCCGCCCAGGTCGCGGCTCTGATTCATTGGAAATTATCCGGCGGCGATCCGCCAGGCATCGAACGCATCGACGCCAAGGATGCTCAATCGGCTGCGGCTTTGGCCGCGGCGGCACGGCGCGGTCTCGAGCGGCTGATCGCCGCCTTCGACGATCCGGCAACGCCCTATCGCGCCTGGCCACAGCCCGATAAGGGGCCGCGTTATTCCGACTACACGCATCTCGCCCGGGTGAAGGAATGGCTGCCCGGCGGCGGTTCCGACGAATGAGCGCTCGGCCGAAATCCGATCCTGGCGCACAACAGCGGCTGGCTGCCGATCCGGCTGCGTCCGTCTGGGTCGCGGCCTCAGCCGGCACCGGCAAGACCAAGGTGCTGACCGACCGCGTGCTGGTGCTGCTGCTCGCCGGCAGCGAACCGGCCCGCATCCTCTGCCTCACTTTCACCAAGGCAGCCGCGGCCCAGATGGCGATCCGCATCGGTACGCGGCTCAGCAATTGGGCGACGATGCCCGAAGCGAAGCTGCGCCAAGAGCTTGTTGCCCTGATGGAAGGCGACGTCGATCCCGACCAGCTCGACCGCGCACGGCAGCTGTTCGCGCGCGTGCTCGATGCGCCGGGCGGCATGCGGATCGAAACCATTCACGCGTTTTGCCAGTCGCTGCTGCGACGCTTTCCGCTTGAGGCGGGCATTGCGCCGCACTTCCAGGTCATGGAGGAACGCAGTGCCACCGAAGCGATGGAGCACGCGGTTGCCCAGGTGCTCGACCGCGCGCGCGACGGCAAGCCTAAGGTGCTCAAAGCCGCGCTCGACGCGGTGACAGAACGCGTTAGTGAAGAACGCTTTGTCGAGCTTATCGGCATGCTGGTGGCCGAGCGCGAGCGCGTCGCTACGGTGCGTCAGGCTGGCGATGCGCAGTTCGAAGCGCGGCTGCGGGTACGCCTGGGTATACGGCCCGGCGAGACGCCAGACTCGATCGTCCGTCAGGCTTGCAAGGACGAGGCGTTCGCCGGCGACGTACTCAAGCGCGCGGCCCGCGTCCTGGGTCAAAGCGGTTCGCCGATGGATGCGAATGCGAGCCGCGCCATGGGCCATTGGCTCGGCCGGGTGCGCGCCCGCGTTCATGGCTTTGACGATTATTGCACCGCGTTTTTCAACAAAGATGGCAACCGGCGCGTGCGGCTTGCCACGAAAGCGGCGGCCGCTCTCGATCCTTCCATCGTCGCGGTGCTGGAAGCGGAAGCCGAACGCCTCGAAGCGGTGCGGGCGCGGCGCGATGCTGCCCGGCTCGTCGGCACGACCGCCGCTCTGATCCGGCTCGCGGGCGCGGTACTCGACGCGTATGCCGCGTATAAAACGGCGCGCGCACTGCTCGACTTCGACGATCTGGTGCTGAAGGCCAAAGACCTGCTGCGACGTCCAGGCGTCGCACCGTGGGTGCTGTTCAAGCTCGACGGCGGCATTGACCATATCCTGATCGACGAGGCGCAGGACACCAATCCGGACCAATGGGAGGTGATCGCGGCGCTGGCGGAGGAATTCTTCGCCGGCGAAGGCGCGCGCGACCGTTTGCGCACCGTCTTCGCCGTTGGTGATCCCAAGCAATCGATCTTCAGCTTCCAGCGCGCCGATCCGGCAAAGTTCGTCGCCATGCAGGAACATTTCCGCGCGCGCGTCGAAGCCGCCCGGCAGGAATGGCGGCGGGTTACGCTCGAACTGTCGTTCCGCTCGGTCGCCGCAGTGCTGCGCACGGTCGATGCGGTGTTCGCCGATTCGCGCGCCGCCGCCGGCGTGACCTTTGCCGATGAGGCAATCCGGCACGAGCCTTACCGCCTTGGTATTGCCGGCCTCGTCGAGCTGTGGCCACCGGTCGCGCCCGATTCCGGCGAGCCGCCGACGCCATGGGATGCACCGTTGAGCCAGGCACGACTTAAGCTGCCGCGCGCCCGGCTGGCCGAAGCTATCGCTGCCCAGGTCAAACGCTGGATCGACACCGGCGAACGTCTCGAATCGAGCGGCCGGCCGATCCACGCCGGCGACATCATGGTGCTGGTGCGGCGGCGCGATCCGTTCGTCGGCGCGCTGGTGCGCGCGCTCAAAGAGCGCGACGTGCCGGTCGCCGGCGTCGACCGCATGGTGCTGGCCGATCAACTCGCGGTGCAGGATCTGGTGGCGCTGGCGCAATTCCTGCTGCTGCCGGCGGACGATTTGACGCTGGCGACGGTACTGAAAAGCCCGCTTTACGGCTTCGACGAAGATCAGCTGTTCGAGCTCGCCTGGCGGCGGTCGGGCCGACTGTGGGAGGCGTTGCGGCAGCGCGCCGGCGAGACCGCGACGTTCAAATTCGCCGCGGACGAGCTGACGGCGTTGCTGGCGCGCGCCGACTTCATTCCGCCGTTCGAATTGTTCGCCGAGGTGCTGGGCGCGCGCGGCGGCCGGCGCAAGATCCTGGCGCGGCTCGGCGCCGAGGCGAACGATCCGCTCGACGAATTGCTCGCCGCTGCACTCGCATTCGAGCGCGATCACGGCCCGTCGCTGCAGGGCTTTCTGCATTGGCTGGTGCTCGGCGAGCTCGAGGTCAAGCGCGACCTCAACAACGAAGCCGGCCGCGACGAGCTGCGCGTCATCACCGTGCACGGTGCCAAGGGCCTGCAGGCGCCAATCGTCTTCCTGCCTGACACTCTGGCGGTGCCGCAGCAATCGCCTTCCATCGTCTGGACCGATGACGGATTGCCCTTGTGGCTTGCCGAAGGCGATGCGCCGGTGGCGAGCGCAGCGGTTGCGCTCGCCAAGCAGCGCCGTGACGAGGAATATCGCCGGCTGCTTTATGTCGCGCTGACGCGGGCCGCGGACCGGCTTTATGTCTGCGGTTGGACCGGCGAGCGCAAGACGCCCGATGACGCGTGGTATCCGTTCGTGCACGCCGGTTTGAAGGCCGCTGGCGGCGAAGCATTCGATTTCAACGCGATGGATCTTATCGGAACAGACGGCTGGCGCGGCGAGGGGCTGCGTCTGGTCACGCAGCAGCGTGCCAAGCGCGAGGAGCCGGCCGAACGCCGTACCGCCGCACCAACGGCGATCGCGCTGCCGCCCTGGGTGACCGCGCCACCGCCGCCCGAACCGGCGCCGCCGAAACCGCTGCAGCCGTCGCGACCGGTGCGCAGCGAGCCGCCGACGCGTTCGCCGCTGGGTGCGGACGATGGCCACATCTTCCGCAAAGGCCTGATCGTCCATCGCCTGCTGCAAAGCCTGCCGCGCGTCGCGCCGGAGCAGCGTGCGGCGGCGGCCAAACGGTTCCTGGCGCGGCCCGTGCTCAGCCTCGCGCCAGCCGAACAGAGGGACATTGCCGCCGAAACGCTTACCGTCCTGGCCGCGCCCGAATTTGCGCCCCTGTTCGGGCCGGGTTCCGAGGCCGAAGTGCCTGTCGTCGGTCTCGTGGGTGAGCGCGCCGTGTCAGGCCGCATCGACCGGTTATTGGTGACCGAATCCGAAGTCGCCATCGTCGATTACAAGACGATGCGGCCGGTGCCGCCGACCGAAGCCGAAGTGCCCGAAGCCTATCTCGATCAGCTCGCCGCCTACCGGACGGCGCTGGCACGGGTCTATCCCGGCAAGACGGTGCGCTGCGCGCTGTTGTGGACCGAAGGGCCGAAACTGATGTGGATTTCAGCAGCTTCGCTCGCCGGACGCGCCACTTGATCGCGGAATTCAAGTCCCGAGCCATGCGGCCGCCACGCGGGAGCCTCGCTTGACCCTGTTTCCGGCGGTCGCCTAAGCTGCGCCCTTCGCTGGCTCGTGGAGCAACGCACGCATGAAACCGAATAAGGTGACCGACTCGTCGTTCGACGCCGATGTGCTCAAGGCGCCGGGCCCGGTGCTGGTCGATTTCTGGGCCGAATGGTGCGGTCCGTGCAAAATGATCGCGCCGTTTCTCGACGACATCGCCGCCGAGATGGGCGGCAAGGTGACGGTCGCCAAGCTCAACATCGACGAGAATCCGCAGACGCCGAGCAAGTATGGCGTGCACGGGATTCCGACGCTGATGCTGTTCAAGAACGGCCAGGTGGCGGCAACCAAGATCGGCGCGCTGCCGAAGTCGAAGCTCGTCGAGTGGGTCCAGTCGGTCCTGTAAGCCGCTAGCCGTTGGCGGCCAGGACCTTTCCTGCCAGATAAAGCGAACCGCAGATCAAGGTGCGAGCGCCCGGCGCGCTGGCCGTGCCGACGGCGTCGCGCAGCGTCTTGGCAGGCTTTGCGTCGATGCCGAGCCGCCGCGCCGCCGCGGCGCTCTCCTCCGCGCTCAATGTATTGGCCTCGCCCGGAATCGCGACCGCGCTCAACCGCGCAACGTACGGCGCCAGCGGCTTGAGGAAAGCCGTGGCATCGTGCGTCTTCAGCATGCCGAATACCAAGCCGGTGGGTCGTCGCCAGCCGGCGACGAAGCGCGCCAAGGCCTCGCCGCCGGCGGCGTTGTGCGCGCCGTCGAGCCAGAGCTCAGCATCCTTTGGCAGCGCCTTGACCAAGGGTCCGCGCCGCAGCTTTTGCAGCCGCGCCGGCCATTCGACCTTGGCCATGCCGCGTGTCAGCGCCGCCGCATTGAGCGTGAAGCCGGGCACGTATTCGAGCGCCGCCAGCGCGATGCCGGCATTGTCGTACTGATGTGCGCCGGCGAGGCCTGGCGGCGGCAGGTTGAGCGTCTGCCGGCCGCGATAGATCAAGCCGCCGCCTTCCGCCTGTTCGACCGACCAATCGCGGCCATGACGGAAGAGCGGCGCACGCAGCTCGGCGGCGCGCGCGGCGATCACCGCGTTCGCCTCGGCCGCCTGCGGCCCGACTGCAACCGGCACACCCGGCTTGAGGATGCCGGCCTTCTCGAAAGCAATGGCGGCGATGGTCTCGCCGAGGAAATGCTGGTGATCGAGCGAGATCGGCGTCAGCACCGCCACCGCCGGCTTGGCGACGACGTTGGTGGCATCGAAGCGGCCGCCAAGCCCGACCTCGAGGAGCACGATATCGGCGCTCTCGCGCGCGAAAGCGAGAAAGGCGGCGGCCGTGGTGATCTCGAAGAAGGTGATCGGCTCGCCGGCATTGGCGCGTTCGCATTCGGCGAGCAGGGCGCCGAGCATCTTTTCGGAAATCAACTTGCCGGCAAGGCGGATGCGCTCATGGAAACGGACGAGGTGCGGCGACGTATAGACGTGGACGCGCTTGCCGTGGGCTTCGAGGAAGGCGCGCAGGAAGGCGACGGTCGAGCCTTTGCCATTGGTGCCGGCGACATGGATTACCGGCGGCAATTCATCCTGCGGATCGCCGAGCTTCTTCAGCAGCCGCACGACGCGGTCGAGCGACAGGTCGATCAGCTTGGGATGGAGCGTCAGCAGACGCTCGAGTATGCGGTCGCTCGGCGCCCGTCGTGCGATCAGGCGCGATCCCATCCGCGTTCCGGTTTTGCCGGCGCCGCGATCGCCGGCGGTCCCTTGCGGAAGAGCAGGCCGAGGATACGGTCGAGCGTCGCCTTGAGGTCGCGGCGATGCACGACGATGTCGACCATGCCGTGCTCAAGCAGATATTCCGAGCGCTGGAAGCCGTCCGGCAGTTTCTCGCGGATGGTTTCCTCGATCACGCGCGCGCCGGCGAAGCCGATCACCGCGCCCGGCTCGGCCAAGGTCACATCGCCGAGCATGGCGAAGGACGCCGAGACGCCGCCAGTGGTCGGATCGGCCAGGATCACGATGTACGGCCGGCCGCTTTCTTTGACCATCTCGACCGCCAGCGTGGTGCGCGGCATCTGCATCAGTGACAGGATGCCTTCCTGCATGCGCGCACCGCCGGATGACGGAATGACGATCAGCGCCGCTTCCTGCAGCACGGCGAGCCGCGCCGCCGACAGCAACGCTTCGCCGACGGCGATGCCCATCGAGCCGCCCATGAAACCGAAATCGAAGGCGCAGATCACCGTCGCCGCACCGCCGACGGTGCCGTGCGCCACCAAAGCAGCATCGCGCGTCGGACCCTTGGCGCCCTGCGCCTCTTTGAGGCGCTCGGCATAGCGTTTGCGGTCGCGGAATTTGAGCGGATCGACCAGCGTCTTGGGTAACTCGATGAGTGTGTATTTGCTGTTGTCGAACAGCATCGCCAAACGCTTGTCCGGCGCCAGCCGCAGATGGTGGCCGCAGGCCGCGCAGACGTGCAGATTGGCCTCGAGCTCGCGGTGAAACAGCATCTGGCCGCAGCCCGGGCATTTGTGCCAGAGATTGTCCGGCACCTCCTTCTTGGCGACGACGGCCCGGATCTTGGGCAGGACGAAATTGGTGAGCCAGTTCATTGTGCCGCCCGGGCCGGATGACGCGGCCGCGCCTTGCGCACGCCCGTGGCGAGCGCCGTTACATCTTTGAGCACCGCCGGTACCAGGCTCGCCTTGGCCTTGCCGCGCTTGTCGAGGTTCTTGGCCAGCCGGTCGACCAGTGCCGAACCCACCACCGCGGCGTCGGCGACGCGCGCGACCTCGGTTGCTTGCGTTGGCGTGCAGATGCCGAAGCCGACGGCGATCGGCAGGCCGGTGTGGCGCCGCAGCCGTGCGATCGCAGCGGCGACGATGTCGGCCCGCGCCGATTTGGTGCCGGTGATGCCGGCAATCGCCACGTAATAAAGAAAGCCGCCGGCGTTGGTGAGAATCACCGGCAGGCGCTTGTCGTCGCTGGTCGGTGTCGCCAGGCGGATGAAATCGATGCCGGCGGCGCGCGCCACTAGGCACAACTCGTCGTCGTGCTCGGGCGGCAGGTCGACGACAATCAAACCGTCACAGCCCGCCGCTTTGGCGTCCCTGACAAACCGCGGCACGCCGTAGCGATAAATCGGATTGTAATAGCCCATCAGGATCGCCGGCGTGTCGCTGTCGGCCTTGCGGAAGCGGCGCAGCACCTCGAGCGTCTTGGCCAGGCTCATGCCGGCTTTGAGCGCCCGCAGGCTGGCGGCCTGGATCGCCGGTCCGTCGGCCATCGGATCGGAGAACGGCATGCCGATCTCGATCAGGTCGGCGCCGGCCTTGGGCAAGCGCACGAGAAGCTTTTCGAAGGTCGTGCGGTCGGGATCGCCACAGGTGAGATAGGTGACGAGCCCGGCGCGGCCTTCGGCATGCAGCTTGGCGAAACGCGCAGCGATGCGGCTCACAACTTGGCTCCAAGCGTCGCCGCCACGGTGTTTACGTCCTTGTCGCCGCGGCCGGACAGGTTGATCACCAGCAGATGGTCACGCGGCAGTTCGGGCGCGCGCCGGGTCGCCGCCGCGACGGCGTGCGCCGATTCAAGTGCCGGAATGATGCCTTCAAGCCGCGTCAGTAGCTGGAAGGCGGTCAGCGCCTCGCGGTCGGTCACCGTCACGTATTCGACGCGCTTCTGCTCGAACAGCCAGGCGTGCTCGGGTCCGACACCAGGATAATCGAGACCGGCCGAAATCGAATGGGTGTCGAGGATCTGGCCGTCGTCGTCCTGCAGGTAATAGCTGCGGTTGCCGTGCAGCACGCCGGGCGCGCCGCCGTTAAGCGAGGCGGCATGGCGGCCGGTGGACAGTCCTTCGCCCGCAGCCTCGACGCCGATCATCGCGACGTCGGGATCGTCGAGGAACGGATGAAACAGGCCCATGGCGTTCGAGCCGCCGCCGACACAGGCGATAAGCGTGTCGGGCAGCCGGTTCTCGGCCTGCATCATCTGGACGCGGACCTCGTCGCCGATCACGGTCTGAAAGTCGCGCACCATCGCCGGATAGGGATGCGGGCCCGCGACCGTGCCGATGAGATAGTAAGTATCGTCGACATTGGCGACCCAGTCGCGCAACGCCTCGTTCATCGCGTCCTTGAGTGTCGCCGTGCCTGAGGTCACCGGCCGCACTTGGGCGCCCAGCAGCTTCATGCGGAAGACGTTGGGCTTCTGGCGCTCGATGTCGGTGGCGCCCATGTAGACGACGCACGGCAGATCGAACAGGGCGCACACCGTGGCGGTGGCGACGCCGTGCTGGCCGGCGCCGGTCTCGGCGATGATGCGGCGCTTGCCCATACGCCGCGCCACCAGGATCTGGCCCAGCGTGTTGTTCACCTTGTGCGCGCCGGTATGATTGAGGTCTTCGCGCTTCAGATAGATCTTGGCGCCGCGGCAATGGCGCGTCAGCCGCTCGGCGAAATAGAGCGGCGACGGCCGGCCGACATAATGCTCGAGGTAATAGCGCAGCTCGGCGGCAAAATTCGGATCGCGCTTCGCCGCTTCGTAGGCGCGCTCGACTTCGAGGACAAGCGGCATCAGCGTCTCGGCGACGAAGCGTCCGCCGTGAATGCCGAACATGCCGCGGTCGTCGGGCCCGCCGCGAAAGGTGTTGGGACCTGCCATCTCGAATGTGCGCCTGGGGTCGCCTGGGGACGGCAGTTTTACCCCTAAACCCTTGAGCCTCAAAGGCTCATTTAGCGCGTCAGAGGGCGCTGACCGCCGCCAGGAACGCACGAATTTTAGCGACGTC
>DASQGX010000056.1:0-6275 GCA_035632395.1 Allostellaceae bacterium | reverse complement strand
CTGCCCCAACGCGTCCGGGTGTCGCGTACCGAGATGTGTAGTACGCGGCGGCCGATCGACGCCGCCATGGTGCGGGCGCGCATATCGAGCTCACGCCGCGCCAATTCGCGGAGGAAATCCGTGGCGCGGCGGGCCAAATGGCGGACATCACCGCTAACGCACAACGCACCGGGCTCGAGCCAGACGGCGCCGCGGCCACGGCTTTGCGCGCGGTGACAGATGACGTGCGGCACGCCGAGGATCGGGATTTCGACGCCGTCGGCGAATGCGACGCGCGGCGGCAGCTCGCCCAGGCGCTGCTCGATCCAACCACGATTGTTCGCGAGGAAGCGCAGCGCGGCAGCGAATGAGGCGTAACGCGGCAGCGTCAGGATCACGGCGTCGTCTTCGTCATCGAGGCGCAGGATGAATCGTCGCGCACTCCGCCGCCGCACGATCTTGAGCGGCCGGTCCCCGCTCGACAGCGCGATGCGGTCGGGGATCGCGCGCATGTGGGCTAGAGATATTTGCGGATGTCGTCGGCCATGTCGGCCGGTTTCTCACCGGGCGGAATCAGCTTCACCAGCTTGCCGTCGCGGCCCATGAGATAGATGAACGACGAATGATCCAGCAGATAGTCGTCGGGCGGTCCGCCCGGCACCTTGCTGGCGAAGACGCGAAACTCGTGTTCGACGGTATCGAGCTGCGCCGGCGTGCCAGTGAGGGCGATCAGCCGCGGAGTGAAATTGGAGGCATAGAGCTTGAGCTGCTGCGGCGTGTCGCGCGCCGGATCGACAGTGATGAAGATCGGCTGAACCGCCGCGCCGTCCGCACCGAGTTGGTCGAGCGCCTGCGACATGGCGGCGAGAGTTGCCGGGCACGTGTCCGGGCAATAGGTGTAGCCGAAATAGATCAGCATCAGCTTGCCGCGAAAGTCGACGTTCGTCCGCGTCGCACCATTTTGGTCGGTCAGCGAGAACGGGCCACCGAGCGGCGCCGTCTCGGGTGCAGAACGGCCGTACCAGCCGTTCTCGTATCCGAAGCCGGCAACGAGCACCGCCAGCACGACGAGAAAGACGAGCAAACCGCGATGGGTGGCCGACATGCGAGCGAGTCTATGCGATCCCCGACGCGCGCCGCCAGGGGACGTTCGGCCGCAGGCGTCCCACTCAACGAGTGGGCTTGAGGCGCAGCGTCCGGCCGATCGCCAATACGGCCGGCGGCTTAAGTCGCGCGCGCGTGGCGGCGTCCGCGGCTGCTGCAAGCGTTGTCTCAACGACGCGTTGGCGTGGCGTCGTCGCTGCAGCGATGATCGCAACCGGCTCGTCGGCTGGCCGGCCGGCCGCAATCAGCCGGCTCGCGATGGCCGACAGGTGCTTCAACGCCATGTAGACCACGAGAATAGGCGCGCCCGTGGCGAGCGCCGGCCAATCGAGACCATCGGGCAACTCGCCGCTGCTGGCATGGCCAGTGATGAACGTCACGGCCGAATTGACGTCGCGATGCGTGAGCGGGATGCCGGCATAGGCGAGGCCGCCGATTCCGGCGGTGATGCCGGGCACGACGCGATAGCGGATGCGCGCCGCTTCGAGCGCCAGTGCCTCTTCGCCGCCGCGGCCGAACACAAACGGATCGCCGCCCTTAAGCCGCAGAACGCGCCGGCGGTTGCGCGCCAGCTCGACGAGCTTGTTCGAGATGTCAGGTTGGCGCGGCGACGGTTTGCCGCCCCGTTTGCCGGCATAGTGCAGCCGCGCGCCGCGGCGCGCGAGCGCCAGGATGCGGCGGTCGACCAGCGCATCATAGACGACGTCATCGGCATTTTGCAGCGCATGCAGCGCCAACAGCGACAACAGGCCCGGATCGCCCGGACCGGCACCGACGAGCCAAACCGTGCCGGGTGCGAAGACGGGTAAACGCGGCTGTCGGCGTGCGATCATGGTTGGAAACTTAGCACGACGCCGGCGCGCACCGCAGTTGGTGACGGGCATGCGTGCGGCTTGAATGGCGATGCGGCACGGCGCACACTGCGCCAGCAAGAGGAATTCCTGTGCGGATGTCGAACACGCGCCTGGTTTTGATTGGCCTGCTCATCGTCGCCTGGCCGGCGCTGGCAGCGGCACAACAAAGCGCGACGCCGTTGCTCGATACCAATCCGACTTCTTCCGGTCCGACGCTGCCGTTCGGTGGCTTCCAAGGCTATTCCGACAGTGTTGCCGCCATCGCCGCGCAGAACAAGACAAGTCAAGTCCTCGGCATGCTCAACAGCGGCGCCAGCCCGAACGAGCGCGACGATCTCGGCCGCACCGGCCTGATCTATGCGGCGATTTCCAACAACACAATGATGGCGCGGATTCTGCTCATGCACGATGCCGACACGAGCTTGACCGACAAGCTCGGCAATACGGCGCTGCACTGGGCGGCTGAGCGGGGCAGCACCGACGTCATGAGCCTGTTGCTCGAGGCGCACGCGCCGGTGGACGCGGTGAACAATCAAGGCGTCACGCCGCTGATGCTGGCAGTCGCCGACAACCGCACCAATGCGGTGCGCATGCTGCTGGCAGCGCACGCCGATCCGCACAAGCAGGATTACACCGGGCGTGATGCGCTCGGCTGGACGACAGACAACCGCACCATCGCACAGTTGCTGCAAAACGCGCACTGACAGCTGCTCAGCCGGACGAAGCGGCGTAGAGCGTGAGCGTCATGCGCTTGCCATTGGAATAATCGAGACCTTCGACCTGGCCGAGCGGGTGCGCATCGCGGCCCAAGCCGGCGAGGGCGCGGCGGAATGCGTCGTCGTCGCGCGATTCGACCAATGCCAAACCGTCGTGCGTCGCGGCCAAGTACCGCGCCGCGGCCGCAGCGTCGAGCGGCTTGGTGGAGGTGCCGAGCAGGAAAACGAGGCTCGGCTCGTCGTAACCGACGACAGCGACCGGTGCACGCACTGCCGGCTGCTCGCGCGCCACCAGCGCGGCAGCGCTACGCGACAGCCAGATACGGTCGAGCGATGGCACAACCCGGCCGAAGCCGGGCGCGACCACGATTAGAGCGAGCAACACGGCGCCGACTGCCAGAGCCGGCCGCGGCCCGAACCAGAACCGCCATAGCAGCGCGCCGCCGCCGCCAAGCGCGATGAGCGCAGCACCGATGCCGACTGGCAAGGTGGCGGCGCCAAGCAGCGACGACGCCAGCGCCAGGCTCGCGGCCAGTGCCAGCGTCGCCAGCGCCCAGAGGGCTGCGACTACGATTCGCAACGTGCGCGGGCCCCTATCGGCGTTGAACAAGGCATGCGCACCGAGCAACGCCAAGGCCGGCAAAAGCGGCAGGACATAGTGCGGCAATTTGGTGGGCACCAGCTCGAGCGCGACCCAAAACGGCACGACCCACGCCAACAAGAAGCGCTGCGACGGCCGGTCACGTTCGCGCCATGCCCAACGCATGCCGGCGACGGCGAACAACGAACCTGGCCAAAAAATCAGCGCCAGTAACAGCAGATAGGTACCCGGCGGTGCGCCATGGCTCTGCTGCGCGCCGACGATCTTGCCGAAGAAGTCGCTACCGAGCGAACCGGCAATAAAGGTGTCGTGGGTCGCGTGCATCATCGCCGCGAGCCACGGCCCGACCATGAGAATCGCCAGCGGTACGCCCCACCACGCGCGCAGCGCCTTGAGCCAGCCGGCACCGCGGTCGGCGAGTGCGAGTGCCGCGATGGTGAGCGCCGCGAGCAACGGCGCCACCGGTCCCTTGATCAGCGCACCGGCGCCGATTGCAATCCAGAAAAGCAACGCCCACGGCCACGGCGCGGTCGCGGCAGTACGGGCACGGCGATAGATTTCGGCCAGCGCCAATTGCGCCGCGACGGCGCAGGCCAGTAGAGTGGCGTCGGTTTTAGCGAGGTGCGCTTCGACGGTCAGGCTAAGCGACGCGGCGAGCAGCGCCGCGCCCAGCAGCGCTGCCGGTGCACCGACGAGATTGCGGCCGAGCGCGAAAGTCAGCAGCACCGCGATGATCGCGCCGAACAGCGACGGCAGACGGTACGGCCAGATTACCGGACTCGCCGCGTCGCTGGTGACAGCAACCGAAATCGCCTGCAGCCAGTAGATTCCGGCGGGTTTCTGGTTGCGGGCCTCGTCCTGGAAGCGGATATGCAGCCAATCGCCGGTCTCGAGCATCTGGCGCGTCGCTTGAGCGAAACGCGCCTCGTCGCGATCGGTTGGTGGCAGCGCAGAGATGCCTGGAAGATAGAGGCCCAGGCATAGCAACCCGAGCAGCAGAAACGGCCGCCAGCCCGAACTCCAGCGCGCGATCATGTCAGACGCCATCGGCGCAGCCCCGCGCCGTCGAGCGCCGCAAGCAGTGGAGTCGTATCGGTGGAGTCATCGATCGGCGCGACCAAGACCGGCAAGGACAGATCGACCCCGAGCGGTCGCCAGGCGATGACCGCATCGGCGCGAAAGCCGTCCGCGATCCACGCAACACGGGCGAGCGCCTCGTGACGTGGCGGCACAGTCGTTTCACCGGCTGCGATCACCGCAATGTTGCCGAGACGCAAAACCGGAACGATGAAGCGGCCGCAATCGACTTGTCCCGGATGGTAATGCGGATCGCGTTCCGCCGCGCCCCAACGCGCCGCTACAGCGTCGCGTAGCGCCGCCGGCAATGTCGCATGGAACGCCGCATAGTCGTTCAGCATGATGGCTTCGCCTTCGGCGGTATCGAGCTCGGCGCCGAGCCCTGCCGCAGTATCTGGCAATCCGACGACGCCGTAGCCCGCCGCCGCCAATGCTGTCAGCACCGTCAAGGCGGCAGACGGGTCCGCCCCCGCCATAACGGCCAAACGCCGGGCTTGGCGTGGCTTCTGGCCCAGGGCTGCGAGGCGGGATAAGGCGATTTCGGGCATCGGCACTGCGGCTATGTTTGGCGGGTATTAACCATTCCGCGGCAGGCTAGGGTGAAGAATTACGCCAAGAGACCCCTGTGGTGGATCACGATGGCTGAATTCCGCTGCTATCTGCTCGACGGTGACCGCAAGGTGATGGCGGTCGAAACGATCCGTGCCCTGGCGCTGCCGCGCGCCGTGACCAAAGGCATCCTCGCTGCCGTGGCCCGCCATGCCACGACCTTCGAACTCTGGCGCGACGAACTCTGCGTCTATGCCCACGAAGCGATGACCGCCCAGACGCCAGCTATTGAGCCGGCGCCGATCACCATCCGCCGCGGCGCCGTGGACGGCTGACCGGCGCATCGCGCGGCGCTAACTCCAGGCCGCGGCAACCAGCAGCACGGCGATCTCGCCGGCCTGCTCGACCGCACACAACGTGTCGCCGGTGAATCCGCCGATGCGCCGTTGCGCGGCATAGCTCGCCGCCGCCATTGCCGCCGCGCCAATAACGATTGCCACGAGGCCGGCCTTGATGCCGAGTGCCAGGAACGCCAGCACCAGCGCGATCGCCGCAGCGGCGGCGACGTTCGCCGTTTCCGGCCGGCCGGCCTCGGCCGCCCAATCGCCGGGTGCCGCGGGCTCACCCCAGCGCAGGGCTGCCGGCAGCAAGCCGCGCGCGATCGCATGGCACGCGACCAACGCGCCGCTGATGCCGGCGGTGCCGAATGTCGTGCCGACAGCGAAGAGCGCGCCGGCGCGCAAGCCGACGCTCAGGACGATGGCCAGCACGCCCAGCGCGCCGTTCGGTCCGTCGCGCATCAGCCGCAGCCGGTCGCCGGTGTCCCCGCCGCGGCCCAGACCTTCGATCGTACGGGCGAGACCGTCTTCGTGCTGTCCGCCGGTGACCAACGCCGTTGTCGCCACGGCCAGCAGCGCCGCCGCCGGTACCGGCACGCCGAGCTGGGCGACGATGGCGTAGGCCACCGCGCCACAGACGCCGATCACCAGCCCGGTCAGCGGAAACGCCCAGCTTGCCGCCGCCAGTTCGCCGAGCGCCGGCGCCGGCCGATCGCCCCAGACCAGCCGGGTGAAGAATGTCAACGCGACCCGTGCATCGGCACGCCGCGCCGGCCAATCGCGTGTGAAATTGTCCAGATTCATGGTCGCGATACTACCGGCAACGCGGCCTATCTTGCCAGCCGCCGCGCGTTGGCCGCGTCGGCGCGCGGTGTATAATGAGTTGATGCCCGCAATCGGCGAAAAAGCCAACTCGTTCAAGGCGGAAGCGGCCCTCTTGCCGATCCTCCGCAACGACGTCGCCGTCAGCCTGCGCATGCTGGTGCTGATCCGCTGGGTCGCGGTCATCGGCCAGGCGGTGACGCTCTTGGTGGTGCATGAGGTCCTGGGATTCGCG
>DASQGX010000055.1:0-6180 GCA_035632395.1 Allostellaceae bacterium | reverse complement strand
GGATAGCTGTCCTCGAAACCTTTGAGATGCACGAGCTCGACGAATTCTTGCGCCCGTTTCTCGCGCTCGGGCCTGGGCACGCCCTGTTTCTCGAGGCCGTAGAGGATGTTCTCGCGCACCGTTTTCCACGGGAACAGCGCGAAATGCTGGAAGACGATGCCGCGGTCAGGGCTTGGACCGTCGACCGGCTTGCCGCCGACGGTGATCGCGCCGCTTTCGACCGGGATGAAGCCGCCGAGCAGGTAGAGCAGCGTGCTCTTACCGCAGCCCGACGGACCGAGCAGTGCCAGGAATTCACGGTCCTTGACGTCGAGTGACACGCCCTCGAGTGCGAGGACCGGCTTTCCGCGCGGCGGCCGGTACGTGTGACGAACCTCGCGGAACGAAATCCCTGCCATGTTCAAGCCGGTTGTGTCAGTGCACGCGCTTGGCCGCCTCGGTCACGAGCGAAATGTCGGCGTATTTCTTGACGTCGATCGGGATGTTCAGGAAGCCGAGTTCCTTTTGGACATTGAGGTTGTTCTGCAACGCCGTCAGGTTCGGCAAGGCATTGATATTGCGGTAATTATCCTTATGCGTGAACAGCCAGTCGGAATATTCCGACGGCGGCTTCTTGGTGAAATCGGCGACGATCTTGATCGCCTGTTCGCGGTTCTTCGGATCGTAGAACCAATGCAGCGCGCGGATCCAATCCTCGAAGAAATCGACCAGCACGGCCCGATGCGCCTTGATTAACGGCGCGCGGCCGACCAGCACCGTCGTCTGCGCCGGACCCATCGCGTCGCCGACCGTGAACAATGTCTTGAGATTGCTCTGGCGGTGCGCCTCGATCGAGAACGGCATGATCATAGTGGCGAGATCGACCTTCTTCTCCTCGATCGACGCCAGCATGTTCGGGAACTGCACCTCGACCACCTGGTAGTCGCGCGTCGCTTGCAGCCCATGGGTCAGCAGGAATTTCTTCGACGCGATATCGACCGCGCCGCCGATTGCGTTGGTGGCGACGATCTTGCCCTTCAAATCTTCAGGTTTGTTGATGCCGCTGTCTTTGCGGACCATGTACTCGCTGGTGTAGTAGCCCGGAATGCCGTCTTGATAGAGATCGGCAACGACGCGGATGTCCTCGAGATGCGCGTTCTGGATCGCGAGACCAAAGGACGAGAAGGCCAGCGATGCGAAATCGATATTGCCCGAAGCGAGGCTGGTGATCTGCGGCGTGCTGCCGCGGAAATGCGTCAACTCGACGGTGTAGCTTTTGCCGTAGTGCTTGAGGATCGCCGGATTGCTGAACAGCACCGCGGTGAGTTGACCGGGGATAACCGCCCAGGAGATCGTGATCTTCAACGGCTCGGCGGCACGCGCCGGCGTTAGTTCGGCGAAGAGCACGGCTGCGAGCGCAACCGCTACCGCCGCTGCACGAATCTTACGCATATTTTCCCTCCCCGATCGTCGGCTTGCGCGACGCTTGCAGGACTTTTGCGGTCCATAGGGGGATTGTCAACCCAATCCCGAACATGTTCAGGCTCTGGACAGGAGCGCAACGGAATGGGCAGGATCGCCGGCCGCGACAATGCCGATAATGTGAACTGATGCGCGAATTCGATCTGGGCCGCGCCGTACCGCGAACCGAAGATCTGCTGCTGTTGCGCGGCCGCGGCCGCTACACGGACGATATCGCCCTGCCGCGGGCGGCGCATCTCTACGTCCTCCGCTCGCCGCATGCGGCGGCACGGATTCGCAGCATCGACGCGACGGCGGCACTGGACGCACCGGGCGTTGTCGCCGCGCTCACCGGTCGTGACGCCGCGGCCGACGGACTTGGCACCCTGCGCAGCCGCATCGTCCGGAAGCGGCCGGACGGCAGCCCCAACTACCAGCCCGCCTATCGCATCCTGGCGCTTGATCGCGTCCAGCATGTCGGCGATCCGGTGGCCGCAGTGGTCGCCGAGACGCTCGCTCAGGCCAAGGACGCAGCCGAACTGATCGCTGTCGATTACGAGATTCTGCCGATGGTCACCGACACTGCCGGTGCGCTGGCGCCGGACGCGCCGCAGGTCTGGGACGAAGCGCCGGGCAATATCTGCTTCGTCGAGCATGTCGGCTACGAACCGGCGGTGAAAGAGGCGTTCGCGCGCGCCAAGCACGTCGTCCGCCAGCGCTTCGTCATCAGCCGCGTCGCCGCCTCACCGATGGAAGGCCGCGCCGCGCTCGGCTACTACGACACGCGCGACGAGCGCTACACGCTCTATGCCGGCTTGCAGGCGCCACACTTGATGCGCACCGACCTCGCCGACAACATCTTCAAGCTGCCGGCGAACCGTTTTCACCTGATCTCACCCGATGTCGGCGGCGGCTTCGGCATGAAGGGCAGCGCCTTTCCCGAATATGCACTGGTGCTGTGGGCGGCGAAGCGCGTCGGCCGGCCGGTCAAATGGTTCGCCGAACGCAGCGAATCCTTCGTCGGCGACCATCACGCGCGCGACAACGTCTCCGAGGTGGCGCTGGCGCTCGACGAGAACGGCAAATTCCTGGCGCTCGACGTCGCGACCATTGCCAATATTGGCGCCTATATCGCCTCGAACGGCCTGCACGTGCCGGTCGGGAATCTCGGAGGCCTCGCCGGCCCTTATACGACGCCGGCGATCCACGTGAAGGTCACCGGCGTGTTCTCGAACACGAATGCCACTTGCCCCTATCGTGGCGCCGGCCGGCCGGAGGCGTCGTTCTGCGTCGAGCGCATCATCGACATCGCCGCCGCCGAGCTGAAGATCGACCGCGCCGAGTTGCGCCGCCACAACCTGATTCCGCCGGCGGCGATGCCGTTCAAGACCGGTCTGGTCTTCACTTACGATTGCGGTGAGTTCGAGCGCGTCATGGACAAGGCGCTGGCGCTCGGCGACTGGCCGAGCGTGACGGCGCGCAAAGCCGACGCGCAGCGCCGCGGCAAGCTTTACGGCGCCGGCATCGTCTCGGTGATCGAAGTCGCCGGCGGTCCCGCCGCTGCGCCCTTCGAAGAGGGCATGGAAATCCGCTTCGATGCCACCGGCAGCGCCACGCTGCTGCTTGGCTCGCACAATCACGGCCAGGGGCACGAGACCGCCTTCCGCCAACTCGCGAACCATTTCCTCGGCCTTGCGCCGGATCAGGTGACGGTGATCTACGGCGACACCGACAAGGTGTTCCACGGCCGCGGCACCTTCGGCTCGCGCTCGCTATCGGTCGGCGGCGGGGCACTGCAGCTCGCCGCCGAACGCATCATCGAAAAGGGCAAAAAGGTCGCCTGCCACCTGCTCGAAGCCGCGACTGCCGACATCGAATTCGCCGACGGCAAGTTCACCGTTGCCGGCACCGACAAATCCATCAATTTGAGCGCAGTCGCGCGGGCTGCCTACAATCCATTGAAGATGCCGCCGGGCATGGAAATCGGCCTCGACGCCAGCGCCGTCTTCCGGCCGCCGGCCGGCACATTTCCCAATGGCTGTCATCTGTGCGAAGTCGAGATCGAACCCGAAACCGGCGTCGCCTCGATCGTGCGCTATTCGGTAGTTGACGATGTCGGCCGCATCGTCAATCCATTATTGCTCGAAGGCCAGATCCACGGCGGCATCGTGCAAGGCGCCGGCCAGGCGCTGTGCGAGGCAATGGTCTACGACCGCGACAGCGGCCAGCCGGTGTCGGGCTCGTTCATGGATTACTGCATGCCGCGCGCGACCGATTTTTGTCCGATCGAGGTTGGCGAGCACAACGTGCCAACGAACAGCAATCCGCTCGGCATCAAGGGCGCCGGCGAAGCCGGCTGCGTCGGCGCGCTACCGGCGGTCATGAATGCGATCAACGACGCGCTTGCGCCTCTCGGCATCCGCCACTTCGACATGCCGGCGACGCCAGAGCGGCTGTGGCGGGCGATTCAGAATGCGAAGGGTGGCCGTCCCTAGTGGCTCGGCGGCTTGGCGCCGGGCGACTTGGTGAGGTTCTTTTCCGGCCACTGGTCGCTGACCGCCGGCAGCGGACCTTTTTTGCCGGTGATACGCTCGAGCGCGATGCAATAGACAGTCACCTGGTCGAGCCGCGGATAGAAACCTTTCGGCCGCACCCATTTTGGATCGCCATATTTCACCATGAAGCGATCGAAGAAGCGCGCCTTGGCCGCCGGATCGCTTTCGATCGTGACGGTGCCGAAGCCGACGACGCTGGCATAGCTCACCGTCGTGTCGCATTCGAACTCGCCATAGGGATAGATCGTGCCCATCTCGGCGGCGTCGAACGAGACGCGCGGATTGCGCTCGATGTTGCTCTGGAAATGGCCGGCGGCGCTGGTGTGGATATAGATCTTGCCGGCCTCGTAAACGAACAAGTTAGGGATCACGTAGGGCTGGCCGGCCTCGTCGACCGAGCCGATATGGCCGAGCGCGACGCGGCCGAGAAACGCTTCGGCCTCGGCGCGGCTCATCTCCTTGTCCTTGCGGCGGACGACGCCCTGGCTCATGCGCAGCGCCTCACTTGGCGACGTGCTCGCGATACCAGCGATAGGCGTCGGCAAGGCCTTCGTTCAGACGGATACGTGGTCGCCAGCCCAGCGCGTCGAGCTTGCCGGTGTCGAGCAGCTTGCGCGGCGTGCCGTCAGGCTTGGAGGCGTCAAAGCGGAATGTGCCCTTGTAGCCGACGATCTGGGCGATAGCGTGCGCGAGCTCGCCGATGGTGAGATCCTCGCCCCAGCCGACGTTGACGTGGCTTTCGTCGGAATAGCGCTCCATCAGAAACACCATCGCATCGGCCAGATCGTCGACATGCAGGAACTCACGCCGCGGCTTGCCGCTGCCCCAGATATCGACGATCGGCGCGTTCTCGCGCTTGGCGCGGTCGACCTTCATCATCATCGCCGGGATGACGTGGCTGCCTTCGAGATCGTAGCGGTCGCCGGGACCGTAGAGATTGGTCGGCTGGGCGGATATGAAATCGCAGTTCCACTGGCGGCGATAGGCGGCGCACAGCTTCAAGCCGGCGATCTTGGCGACGGCGTACCACTGGTTGGTCGGCTCCAGCGGACCTGCCAGCAGCTCGGCCTCGACCATCGGCTGCTTGGCAAGACGCGGATAGATGCACGACGAGCCGAGATAGAGCAGCTTGTTGACGCCGTTCTGGTGTGCCGCCTCGATCAGGTTTCCGGCAATCATCAGATTGTCGTAGAGAAATTCCGCCGGCCGCGTCGAATTGGCCAAGATGCCGCCGACCGTCGCCGCGGTCACGAAGATGACTTCGGGCTTGAGCTTGCGCACCAGCGCCTCGACTGCGTCCTGGCGGCGCATGTCGGCGTCGCCCCGGCCGGCGGTCAGCACGGCGCAGTTGGCGCTGCCGAGGCGGCGCACCAGCGCGCTGCCGACCATGCCGCGATGGCCGGCAACCAGCACGCGCTTGCCGGCGAGCGGAAAAATCACCGGCACGATCGGTGCGGTCTTGGGCTCGCGCATCAGCCCACGCCCGTCGAGGCGGCGCCGCGCGCCGGACTGTCATAGCCGGCGCGATGCAGCGTCTTCTCCTGCTGCGCTAGGCCGAGATCGTGCTTCACCATCAGCCTCACCAGCGTCTTGAAATCCATCGTCGGCCGCCAGCCGAGCAGCTTGCGCGCCTTCGACGCGTCGCCCTGCAGAGCATCGACCTCAGTCGGCCGCAGATAGCGCGCATCGAGCTCGACGTGCTTCTTCCAGTCGAGACCGAGCTCACCGAACGCGGCCTCGACCAGATCGCGCACGCTGTGCGACTGGCCGGTGGCGACGACATAATCATCCGGCTTATCCTGCTGCAGCATCAACCACATCGCTTCCACGTAATCGCCGGCGAAGCCCCAGTCGCGTCGCGCCTCCAGATTGCCGAGGAAGAGCTTGTCTTGCAGCCCTTCCTTGATGCGGCCGGCGGCGCGCGTCACCTTCCGGGTGACGAAAGTCTCGCCGCGCCGCGGGCTTTCGTGATTGAACAGGATGCCGTTGCAGATGAACAGGCCGTAGGCCTCGCGGTAGTTCACCGCATACCAGTGCGCCGCCACTTTGCTGACTGCATAAGGGCTGCGGGGCTCGAACGGCGTCTTCTCGTGCTGCGGCGGCTTGGCGCCGCCGAACATTTCCGACGAGCCCGCCTGATAGAAACGGACCTTGCGGCCGCCATGCGCGACATGATCGCGCAAAG
>DASQGX010000054.1:0-5960 GCA_035632395.1 Allostellaceae bacterium | reverse complement strand
TTCGCCGCGAGCGGCGGCGCTTGGCAGCGACCATAAGCGGTGTAAGTCATCGGAGGCACAAAATGGCCCTGCGTCCGCAATTTTCACTGATTCATTCCGAATTCAACGAATTTCTCTTCGCGCCCGTTGGCGAGGAAGAACATGGTCCGCTGACGGTGCTTTCGGCACTGACGCGACTCGGGGTCGACCCGTGGCGGGAGGCCGCCCGACTGTCAGATTTGCCCAGGGCGGCGGCCGCTCAGGCGCTCGCCGCGATAATTGCCGCACTCCCTGAAGGGGACTGGAAGGTGACCGATTCATCGGCAATCGCTGATCGCCTGGTGCAGCGCTTACCAATGCGCAGTGCCCGTACCGCCGCGCCACCTGAGGGCGAACGAGGCCGGGATGAAAAGGCGAGATTGAGAGTCGCGATCGGGCTGATTTGCGTAGTTGTCGCCGTGGCCGCTTTCCTTGCCATGTCGCATTTCCGGCCGGAGCACCCATCCGAGTCTGCTCCGAACCCTGTCTCGTCGATGCAGCGGTAGCGGTTCGACATTGCGTTGATCGCTTGCCGAGTCATGCGGTCGGTTCCGGTCGTTGAGATCGAGATTACGCGGAAGTTTGTGCCGCATTATCGTCTCGATAAGCCCCGCGCGCTGAGGCGGATTCCGTCAAATCGGCCAACCGTTCGAAAATTGCATGTTGAGCGGCGCATACCCACATCAATGCGATCGCCGGAAACGCTGATCTGAGTCAATTCTGCCCGACTGTTGTGCGCGCTAATTATCCCTCGCACATTTGTCGGTGTCTTCTTACCGAGGCAATTGGACGGTGTTGTCAGAACCGTTCAAGTCAGCCACGGTTGTTTTATCCCTCCCTCCCAGGGGGAGAGGGTTGCTTTGAGTTGGCGAGGCCACGGCCGAGCCTTACTCAAAGCCGGGTGAGGGGTTGATTGGCTGAGGCAATCGGGGGTACAGACGATGAAGCTGCGTTATTCGCCGACGTCGCCGTTCGTGCGCAAGGTGCTGGTGCTGGCGATGGAGACCGGGCTCGACAACCGGATCGAGCGGGTTCCGACGGCGGTCATGCCGGTGCAGCCGAACGAGGATCTGAGCCACCAGAATCCGCTGATGAAGCTGCCGACGCTGCAGACCGACGATGGCATGGTGCTATTCGATTCACGCGTCATCTGCGAGTACCTCGACAGCCTGCACGGCGGGCCGAAGATGTTTCCGCCTCCGGGCGCGGCACGCTGGACGGCGCTGGCGCTGCAGGCGCTGGCCGACGGCATGCTCGACGCCGGCGTGCTCAACCGCTACGAGACGGCGGTGCGGCCGCCGGAGCGGCAGTGGCAGGAATGGAGCACCGGCCAGATGCGCAAGATCCGCAACGGCCTCGCCGCGCTCGAAAGCAAGGCGACCGAAGGCGCGCTCGGCGGGCCGCTCCATATCGGCCAGATCGCCATCGGCTGCGCGCTCGGCTATCTCGATTTCCGCTATGCCGGCGAAGGCTGGCGCGCGCGGCATCCGAACCTGGCCAAATGGTTTGGCGAATTCTCGCAGCGCAAGTCGATGCAGGCGACGGTACCGCCGACTGCATGAAAATTTATTCACGCGGAATAGCGGGCGACGCGGGCTAATTTGCCGTCAACGCGTCGTCAGAACGCATCTTCAACGCTGGCCTTTTAGTCCGGAATTCATAGAGCGACCCGGGAGCCGGCGTTCGACCGATGTTGTTGCAGAATTGGTGGTACACGACGCTGCTGAGCTCGCGGGATCCGATCCAGCCGCCGCTCGCATCCGACATCACTGCCGACATCGTCATCGTCGGCGCCGGCATGGCCGGCCTGTCCGCGGCCTTGCGGCTGTCCGACATGGGCCGCCGCGTCGTCCTGATGGACCGCAACATCTGCGGCGGCAGCACGACCGGCAAGAGCGCCGGGTTTCTGACGCCGGACAGCGAACTCGAACTGTCGCAGATATTGCGCCGCTTCGGCCAGCAGGGCGCGCACGAGCTGTGGAAGGTGCCGGAGAACGGCATCGTGCTGATCCGCGACACGGTTGCCGCGCACGGCATCAAATGCGATCTGCTGACGCAGGACAGTCTGTTCCTGGCTAACGACGCATCCGGCGCCAAGGATGTGCACGAAGAGGCCGAAGCGCGGCGGCGGCTCACCTATCCGTTGACCGAATACGGCGCGGGCGATCTCGCCAAGGTGATCGGCTCGCCGATGTACAAAGGCGGGGTGCGTTATCCTGGCTGCTTCGGCATCGACGCGCTGCGTTACTGCCAGGGCGTCAAGCGCGTGCTGCTGGAGCGCGGCGTGCGCATCTTCGAAAGCACCGAGGCGCATGCCATCGACGGCCACCGCGTCCGCACCCACGGCGGCAGCGTCACCGCCGACAAGATCATCGTCTGCGCCGACAAGCTGACGCGCGCGTTTTCGCCCTATTCGGCGAACGTGTTCCACGCCGAGACGTTTTTGACGATCAGCGAGCCGCTGACCGACAAGGAAGTCGCCGGCCTGTTTCCCGGCGATCCGCTGCAATGCTGGGACACCGATCTGGTCTACAGCTATTGGCGGCTGACCGGCGACCAGCGGCTGCTGCTCGGCGGCGGCAGCATGCTGACCACCTATGTGCGCAACGCGGTGACCTCGCCGCGCGTCGCTGAGCGCGTCATCCGCAAGTTCCTCCGCAAGTTCCCGGCGCTGGCGAAGGTCGAGTTCCTGCAATACTGGCCGGGCCTGATCGACATGACGCGCGACCTGTTTCCGACGGTGCTGCGCGATCCCGATGCACCATGGGTGCAGTTCGTCTTGGGGTGCGTCGGCCTGCCGTGGGCGGCGTTCTGCGGCGACTTCGCGGCGCGGCACGCGCGCAGCACCGAGACGCAAAAGGACCACGTCTATTACCGCTATTTCCGGCCCGACCGGCCATTCTTCTTTCCGCTGTGGAGCGAGAAAATCCTCGGCAAGCCGATCATGTTCTCGCTCAACAACGTGTGGGCGAAGTATTATCAGCGCGACGGCAAGCCGGCCGCCTGACCATCACCGCGCCCGCAACCATGAAAGACGCCGACGCCATCATCCGCGCGCTCGAACTCGCGCCGCATCCGGAAGGCGGCTGGTTCCGCGAGGTCTATCGCGATCCGTATTCGACAGCGATCTATTACCTGCTGAAGCAGGGCGAGGCGTCGCACTGGCACCGCATCGCGCAGAGCGAGACCTGGCACTATTACGCCGGCGCGGCGCTCGAACTGCTGCTGTCGGCAGACGGCAAACGCAGCGAGCGCTGCGTCGTTGGAGCCGACATGGAAACGGGCGAGCGGCCGCAGGTGACGGTGCCGGCGCGCTGCTGGCAGGCGGCGAAAAGCCTCGGCGGCTGGAGCCTCATGGGATGCACGGTGGCGCCGCCGTTCGACTTCGCTGGCTTCGAGCTCGCGCCCAAAGGCTGGACGCCGGGACACTGAGACGATTCAGCGGCCCACCACGTCAGCGGCTTCGTCGGCCGTCACCAGCTCGATACGGACGCGCGCGACGCCGCCTTTGCGAATGCCGAGCTCGCGCGCGGCCTCGGCGGACAGATCGATGATGCGGTTGCGGACATAGGGGCCGCGATCGTTGATGCGCACGACGACCGACCGCTTGTTGGCGAGATTGGTGACGCGAACGTAGGAGTTGATCGGCAAGGTCCGATGCGCCGCGGTCAGCGCGTGCATGTTGAAGCGCTCGCCATCGGCGGTGCGGTTGCCGTTGAAATGCGGACCGTACCAGGAAGCGTAGCCGACCTGGACGAACGCCGGCTGGACGATTTTCGCTGGAGCCGGCGGCGGCGGAGGCGGCGGCGGAGGAATCGGCGCGCTGTGGCAGGCGGCCAGGAGCGCTGCGCTCGCGAAAACGGCGACCAAGCGATGTCGGTTCGGCATTCGCGGCTCGCGGTTCAGGCCGCGGGAGGCGGCCGGGAAATACTATGATTTTGGGCGGTTCATTAATACACGACTAACGGCGCCGTTGGCGAGCCTATGCCTGGCGTGCCGCCTGGGCGATCTTGTCCTCGACCTCGACCTGATAGCCGTTGGCGAGCCGGTTGGTCTCGTTCGCCATGCCGACGACGGCGAAGAGCTCGGCCAGCATGGCGTCGCTCATGCCAGCCTTGCGGGCGGCGGCGGTGTGGCTGTTGATGCAGTATTCGCAGTTGTTGGTGACGCTGACCGCGACGTAGATCATCTCCTTGGTCAGCGCGTCGAGTGCGCCCGGCGCCATCACCTGCTTGATGCTTTCCCAGGTGCGCTTGAGCGTGGGTGGGTCGCTCGCCAGCGCCTTCCAGAAATTGTTGACCCAGTTGACCTTGCGGGTCGCCATGATGTCGTCGTAGACGGCCTTCACCTCGGGGCTCGCCTCGGCGTACTCGACGAATTTCACCAGGGCCATGGGCGCGGCTCCCTCCTCGTTTCTTTGCTTCGCAAGACGGCCGCACCATTGCGCCCCCCTCCCATTCCCTCCCCCTCGAGGGGGGAGGGTTAGGGTGGGGGTGGCCGCTTAGTACATATGCTGGCCGCCGTTGATCGAGAGCGTCGAGCCGGTGATGAACGTGGCGGAATCCGCCACCAGGAAGAGCACGCCGCGCGCGATCTCGTCGGCGTGGCCCAAGCGGCCGATGGGAATGCGGGCGACGATCTTCTTCAGCACGTCCTCGGGCACGGCGCGAACCATCTCGGTGTCGATGTAGCCGGGTGCGATGGCGTTGACGGTGATGCCCTTGGCGGCGCTTTCCTGCGCCAGCGCCTTGGTGAAGCCGTGGATGCCCGACTTGGCGGCGGCGTAGTTGACCTGGCCGTACTGGCCGGCCTGGCCGTTGATCGAGCCGATGTTGACGATGCGGCCGAAGCCGCGCGCGCGCATGCCGTCGATCACCAGCCGGCACATGTTGAAGCACGAGGTCAGGTTGCAGGCGATGACCGCGGCCCACTGCTCCGGCGTCATGCGGTGGAGCACGGCGTCACGCGTGATGCCGGCATTGTTGACGAGAATATCGATGGGCCCGAGCGCGGTTTCGATCGACTTCACGCCGGCTTCGCACGCCTTGAAGTCGGAGACGTCGAAAGAAAAGGCGCGGATGCCGGTCTGCGCGGTGAAGTCCTTGGCGGTGTCGTGGCCGCTGATGTAGGTAGCGGCGACGGTATAGCCGCCGGCTTTGAGCGCTTCGGAAATGGCGCGGCCGATTCCCCGCGTACCACCCGTTACGACTGCGACCCGAGACATAAAATCCTCCCCTGAGTCTTCTTATACGTCCGTCCCCTCACCCTGCCCTCTCCCAAAGGGGGCGAGGGTAAGAGGGACCAATTTCACCACGGAGACGCGAAGCACACGGAGGTTACATTTTTCTCCGTGCCTCCGTGGTGAATCATTTCTAGTCGCGCGCGATGCACATGGCGATGCCCATGCCGCCGCCGATGCACAGCGTCGCGAGGCCCTTCTTGGCGTCGCGCTTCGCCATCTCATAGAGCAGTGTGACGAGGATGCGCGTGCCCGACGCGCCGATCGGATGGCCGAGCGCGATCGCGCCGCCGTTGACGTTGACCTTATCGGGATCCAATCCGAGTTCCTTGTTGACGGCGCAGGCCTGCGCGGCAAAGGCCTCGTTGGCTTCGACCAGGTCGAGATCGCCAATCTTCCAGCCGGCCTTCTCGAGCGCGCGGCGCGACGCCGGAATCGGACCCGAACCCATCAGCGCCGGATCGACGCCGCACGACGCCCACGAGACGATGCGCGCCAGCGGCTTGGCACCGTGCTTGTCGGCGGCGGCACGCGACATCAGCACCACGGCGGCGGCGCCGTCGTTGATGCCCGAGGCGTTGCCGGCGGTGACGGTGCCGTCCTTGGCGAAAGCCGCTCTCAGCTTCGACAGCGCTTCAAGCGTCGTGCCGTGGCGCGGATGCTCGTCGCTGTCGACGACCACCGGGCCTTTCTTGGTGGCGAC
>DASQGX010000053.1:0-28642 GCA_035632395.1 Allostellaceae bacterium | reverse complement strand
AATTCAATATGGAGAATTCCGGGTCGATTTCCTTGAGGTATCCCTTGAAAGCCGACTCCACGACTGCGCGCGGGAATGTAGCGCTGTCGCCGTGACGGAAATTTTGGAGAAATAAATCGAAGCTCATGTGATCCTGATCCTTATTGAGGTGGCGTATAGATCACCGAAATTTTGAGTCCCCGTTTCGCGAAGAGAATCCGCATATGGTCGGCAACACCCTCTTCTGCGAAATGCCATTCGATCGTCCGACCACCAGCCGCAGCCACTTGCCGCGAAGCCTGTTCTAACATGTCGTTTTGCATATTAATCCAAGGATACTTGGCGGGTTTTCGAAGAGCCCTTAGGTAGCCAGGCCCCTTAGCCTCAAGCATCGTACCATCGCTATCATTGCACCCATCGAATCTTACACCATTCAGTTGTACGTCGAAGCCTTGGGGCAGTCCGGAGATTTGCTCCTGATATCGAAGAGCGCGCTCTTTCCTACCGTTGATATTCTCTAAAGTCGGATCCGGGCACAGTTCTGGCTCGCCGCGGTCCGTATCTGTTTGAGCCTGCGCCCGGACACCCAAGGCACTTTGTGCGCTCGGCTTGCTGCTCGTGGCATAGCCGGGTAGAGCGTCGGGATCGAGGACGAGAGCACCGTCGACCATGCGGCCGATGGCATTGCCATCGCTGTCGCGAAAGACTCCGCCAGCGCCGTGGTGGCCCGAGAACAACGCGGTGCCGTCGCCGCGCGTCAGCGTTAGCGTGCCGGTATCGCTGTCGAATCGATACGAAACGTCCGGATTGTTCGGAAGCGTGCCGCTCGAAATCAGGCTGCGGTTGGTCGGAATGAACAGCGTACCGAGGAACGCGGTCGGGGCCGATAGCCGCGAGGCGATCGTCGCCAGACCGGCGACAACGGACGCGCTGTCGGTCTCGAACAGGCTCGTCGCGGCCGAAGCAGCGCTCGCCACGGCCCCGCCAAACGTCCATTCGCCGGCACCCGTATTGCCGGCGGGGACGCGTGCTTCGTCCGGGTTGTAACCCTTGGCGAGCAGGGCCAGGCGTTCGAGATAGAGATCGTTCGACAGCGCCCGCGTTGTGTCCGCCGTTTGCGCCGTTGGCTGATCGAACGTTCGCACAGCACGTTCCAACAGCGCGCCGCCCGCGCCGATGCCGACACAGACGTAGCCCTTCGTTGATCGATGAATGAAAATCCGATCCGGCGCGACAACGCCGGTTTCCGTATCGATTGTGATCGGCCGCGGCCGTCGGGATTGGTTTTGCGCGACAGAGACCACCAAAGCTCCTTCGTTCAAAGCGGTGGCAAATAGAACAAAACAAGAACATTGTCAATGACAAACTGAGCGCCGCAGCCATTTGCTATTCTCCGCCGCATGGATGCGCGCCATATCAGCCGAGAGATGCAAGCCAAGGAAACCAGCGCCGAGAAGCTTGCGCGGCTGCGCCCGGAGCTTGAACGGCAGGGCATCGCCGGTTTCATCGTGCCGCGCGCCGATGAGCATCAGGGCGAATACGTCCCGGCTTCGGCCGCGCGCCTGAGTTGGCTGACAGGCTTCACCGGTTCGGCCGGGCTTGCGGTTGTGCTGCGCGACAAGGCGGCGGTGTTCATCGACGGCCGCTACACGCTTCAGGCCAAAGTGCAGGTGGACGGCGCGCTCTACGAGCGCCGCCACTTGATCGAACAACCGGCGACGGACTGGATCGCCGCCAACCTGAAGGCCAGCGAGACTCTCGGCTACGATCCGTGGCTGCTGACGCCAGGCGAGGTCGAGCGCTATCGCGCCGCTTGCACTCGCGCCGGCGGCAAGCTGGCGCCGCTCGCCGCCAATCCAGTCGACGCGATCTGGCAGGACCGGCCGGCGCCGCCGACGGCGCCGGTGGTGCCGCATCCGCTCGAATTCGCCGGCCGAAGCAGCGACGACAAGCGCCGCGAGCTGGCGCAACACCTGATAGCTGACAAGCTCGACGCCGCCGTGCTGACTGCGCCGGATTCAATTGCCTGGCTGCTCAACATCCGCGGCGGCGACGTGGAGTATTCGCCGTTGCCACTGTCGTTCGCGATCCTGCACGCCGACGCCTCGGTCGATCTGTTCATCGACCGGCGCAAATCGTCGCCCGAGCTGGCGCGGCATCTCGGACATCAGGTCCGCCACAGCGAGCCTAGTGAGTTAGGCGCGGCGCTGGCCGACCTTGGCCGCCACAAAATGCGCGTGCTGGCCGATCCCACCACCATCGCGTCTTGGATTTCCGACCGTTTGACCGAGGCCGGCGCCACGATCCAGCGCGGCGCCGATCCATGCCAGCTGCCGAAGGCGTGCAAGAATGCTATCGAGCTCGAAGGCATGCGCCGCGCGCACCGGCGCGACGGCGCGGCGCTGACGCGGTTCCTGGCCTGGCTGGCGCGCGAGTCGCCGGCCGGAAAGCTTTCGGAGATCACGGCCTCAGACCGGCTGGAGCATTTCCGCGCCACGGGCGAGCATTTCAAGGGCCTTAGCTTTCCGACGATTTCCGGTACCGGCGCCAACGGCGCAATCGTCCATTACCGCGCGTCGCGTGAAAGCGAACGCCGGCTCGAGCCTGGCACGCTTTATCTGGTCGATTCCGGCGCGCAGTATCTTGACGGCACGACCGACGTGACGCGCACGGTCGCCATCGGCACGCCGTCGTCGGAAATGCGCGACCGCTTCACCCGCGTGCTCAAGGGCCATATCGCGCTGGCATCGTGCCGCTTTCCGCAAGGTACCACCGGCTCGCAGCTCGACGCGCTGGCGCGCACGCCGCTCTGGGATGCCGGCCTCGATTATGACCACGGCACCGGCCATGGCGTCGGCTCGTATCTCGGCGTGCACGAAGGGCCACAACGTATCTCCAAGACACCGAACGCGCAGCCGCTGCTGCCCGGCATGATCGTCTCGGACGAGCCCGGCTACTACAAGACCGGCGCCTACGGCATCCGCATCGAAAATTTGGTCGCGGTAATTCCGGTGGATGGGACAGGCCCCAACGGCAAGGCGATGCTCGGCTTCGAGACCTTGACGCTGGCGCCGTTCGACCGCGCGCTGATCGAACCGGCGCTGCTCAGCCGCACGGAAGGCGCCTGGATCGATGCCTATCACGCCCGCGTCCGCGCTGAGCTGACGCCGCTGGTGGACCAGGAAACCGCGGCTTGGCTCGCTGCCGCGACCCGGCCGCTGTCCAGCGCCTGATGGCTGTGGCACAATCAACGAAAGCCTTCGGGGAACGCCATGATCCACCTGCACGACATCCGCTACGTCCGCATGGGCACACGCGATCTCGATGCGGCGGTCGCCTTCGCCACCAAGATCGTCGGTCTCGAACTCGCCGCCAAGGACGGCAAGTGGGCCTATTTCAAGAGCGACAAGGTGGTGGTGCGCGGCGACACGCGCGATCACACGCTGGCTTATTTCGAAGGCGATCCGGCTGATCATATTGTCGGCCTCGAGCTCAAGAATCCGGACGATCTCGACAAGGTCGGCGCCGAGCTCGACAACGCCAAATATCCGGCGCGGCTTGGCACCAAGGACGAATGCGAACAGCGCCGCGTCAAGGCGTTCATCGCGACGCAAGATCCGACCGGCAACAAGATCGAAATCGTGGCGCGGCCATTCAACAGCGGCGTCCGCTATTTTCCCGGCCGCGACGCCGGTATCACCCATTTCAGCCATATCGGCCTCAACACCACCGATCCGAAGCGCGACGAGAAATTCTGGACGACAGTGTTCAACGCGCGCGTCTCCGACTGGCTTGGCGACACGCCGCTGTTCCGCATCCATACGGCCCATCACTCGGTGGTGCTTTTCCCGACCACTCAGCCGGGCATCCAGCACATCAACCACCAGGTCGAGGACATCGACGACGTGATGCGCTCCTGGTATTTCCTCAAGGAGCGCAACATCAACATCGTCTTCGGCCCCGGCCGGCATCCGCTGTCGGGCGCGATGATGGTCTATTTCGAGGGGCCGGACGGTATGGTGTTCGAATACTCGGTCGGCGTGAAGCACATCATGCCGGAAGAAGAGGCGACCTACCGGCCGCGGCAGTTCCCGTTCGAGCGCTATGCACTCGACATGTGGGGCTCGCTGCCGACCGTGTCCGGCTTTGCCGAGAAAAAGCCCGAACGCGAAAAGATGCGCGTCGTGGTCTGAGCGCCCGCTAGCCGCGCGCCAGCTTTAGCCACTCGTCTTCGCTCAGGATCTTGACGCCGAATTCGCGCGCCTTGGTTGCCTTCGAGCCTGGATCGGCGCCCATCACCACATAGTCGGTCTTGGCCGAAACGCTCGAGGTAACGGTCGCGCCCAGCGCCTCGGCGCGCGCCTTGGCCTCGTTGCGCGACATTGCCTCGAGCGTGCCGGTGAAGACGATGGTCTTGCCGGCAAGCGGCGCCGCGCCGGCCGCGGGCGGCTCATAGTCCTGGATGTCGAGTTCGCCTTCGAGCTCGTCGAGCACCTTCTGGTTGTGCCGCTCCGCGAAGAAACCAACGATGTCGGCGGCAGTGTCCTCGCCGATGCCGTGCAGGTCGTTGAGTTCCTGCCAGGCTGCTCCCTCGCGGTTCTTGGCTTCAGTCATCGCATGGCGCCAACGCTTGAAGCTGCGGTAATGCCGCGCCAGCAGCTTGGCGGTCGATTCGCCGGTCTGTGGAATCCCGAGTGCGTATATGAACCGCTCGAGCGAAATCTTTTTGCGCGCCGCGATCGCGTCGATCAGCTTGCGTGCGCTGGTTTCGCCCCAGCCTTCGCGGTTTTCGATCTGCGCCGCCTTGAGCCGGAAGATGTCGGCCGGCGACTTGATCAGCTTGTCGTTCCAGAACTCGGTCACGTGCTTGTCGCCGAGACCTTCGATGTCGAAGGCGTTGCGCGAGACGAAATGCCGGAGCCGCTCGACCGCCTGGGCCGCGCAGATCAGGCCGCCGGTGCAGCGCCATGCGGCTTCGCCCTTCTCGCGCACGGCGAGGCTGTGGCAGACCGGGCATTTGTGCGGAAATTTGAATTTCGATCGCTTGTCGTGCTTGGCGTCGGTGATCACCTTGACGATCTGCGGAATGACGTCGCCGGCGCGCTGGACCACGACGGTGTCGCCTTCGCGCACGTCGAGACGATCGATCTCGTCCTCGTTGTGCAACGTGGCGTGGCTGACGACGACGCCGCCTACGGTTATCGGCTCGAGATCGGCAACAGGGGTCAGCGTGCCCTGGCGGCCGACCTGGATACGGATGTGCTTGAGCACCGTCTGCGCTTGCTGTGCCGGGAATTTGTGCGCGATCGCCCAGCGCGGCGCGCGGCTGACGAAACCGAGGCGTTCCTCGAGGTCGAGGTCGTTGACCTTATAGACGACGCCGTCGATGTCGTAAGGGAGGGACGCGCGTTTCGTCGCCATGTCGCGATGGAAAGCGAGTACCTGCTCGACGCCGCGGCACAGTTTTGAATGGGGATCGGTGGCAAAGCCCCAGGCCTTGAGATGCTTGAGGGCCTCGGCATGCGATTTTGCGAACGGCTTGCTGGCCTCGCCCCAGGCATAGGCGAAGAATTTGAGCGGCCGCTTGGCCGTGATCGTGGAGTCGAGCTGGCGCAGCGAACCGGCGGCGGCGTTGCGCGGATTGGCGAACAGCGGCTCGTCCGCCTTTTCGCGTTCCTTGTTGAGCGCGGCGAAACCGGGGTGCTCCATATATACCTCGCCGCGCACCTCGATGATGTCAGGCCAACCATGGCCGGTAAGGCGTTTCGGGATCGTATGCAATGTCTCGACGTTGCGGGTGACGTCTTCGCCGGTGATACCGTCGCCGCGCGTCGCGCCCAGCGTCAGCTTGCCATGCTCGTAGTGCAGCGAGCATGACAGGCCGTCGATCTTGGGTTCGGCCATTACCGCGATGCTTTCGGGCTCGACGCGCTTCACGTCGTCTGGCGCGCGGAAGAAATTGCGCACACCCTTGAAGAACTCGCGCACCTCGTCCTCGTTCATCGCGTTGTCGAGCGACAACATTGGATGCGGGTGCCGTACCTTGGCAAAGCCGGTGGCGGGCGGCGCGCCAACGCGCCGCGACGGGCTGTCGGCACGGATAAGATCGGGAAAATGTGCCTCGATTGCCGCGTTGCGGCGGCGCAACGCGTCGTAGTCGGCGTCGGATATCTCGGGCGTGTCTTTCTGGTAATAGAGGCGATCGTGATGGGCGATCGCCTCCGCCAGGTAATTCAGCTCCGCCTTGGCTTCGGCCTTGCTGAGCTTGTCGACCGCGGTTCCGCCGTGATGCGCGCGGCTCACGCCTGCGCTCCGGCCATCAGCGAGGCCGCGGCGGCGCGGGCTTCGGCGGTAATCGACGCGCCCGAAAGCATGCGCGCGATTTCCTCGCGCCGCGCATCGGCCGACAGCTCCTCGACCCGGGTCGAGGTTTTCTGCGCCGCCTGACTCTTTTCGACGCGCCAATGATGTGCACCGCGCGCCGCCACCTGCGGCGAATGGGTAACGACCAGAACCTGAAGCTCCTGGCCGAGGCGATGGAGCCGATCGCCGACCGCCGCCGCGACCGCGCCGCCGATGCCGCTATCAACCTCGTCGAATACCAGGGTCGGCACCGGCGAGGTCCGCGCCAATACTACCTTGAGCGCCAGCATGAAGCGCGATAGCTCGCCGCCGGATGCCACCTTGGCCAAGGGTCCGGCCGGTGCGCCAGGGTTGGTGGCCACTTCGAAATGCACGCGCTCGCGGCCTTGCGGACCCCATTCGGCTTCGCCGACCGCCGTGAGCACTGTGGCGAAGCGCGCCTTTTCGAGCTTCAACGGCTTCAGTTCCTTCATCACCGCCGGGTCGATCTTGGCTGCGGCGGCGCGCCGCGCCGCCGAAACTTTGTCAGCGGCTATGATGTAGGCGTTGCGGGCCCCGTCGACAGCGCGTTTGAGGGCGTCGACACCATCGCCACCGGCTTCGAGCGCGCCGAGCTTGCTGGCGATCTCGGTGCGCAATTCGGCCAAGCCGTCGACTGCGACATTGTGCTTGCGCGCCAGTGCGCGCAGCGCAAAGAGCCGTTCCTCGATTTGTTCCAGGCGCGTCGAATCGCTGCCGAGCGCGCGCGCCTGCGCCTCGATGCCGGCCACGGCCTCGCGCGCCTCGACCGCGGCGCGTTCGAGTGCGGCCGTGGCGGCATCAAGCCGCCCGCCCGCCTTGTCCTTGATTCGCGCGATCTGACGCAACGCGGCCTGCAACGCGCGCTCACCGCCGCGTTCGCCGGCAAGCTCGGTCAACGCTGACTCCAATGCCTCGGTCAGTCGCTCGCGGTTTTGCATCAGGGTGCGCTCGTCGGCCAGGCTGGTTTCCTCGCCCGGTTTGGGATCGAGCGCTTCGAGCTCGTTCATCGCATGGCGCAGGAAGGCTTCCTCGGCCTGCGCCGCCTTGAGCCGTTGCGCCGCCGCTTCGTGGTCGGCGACGGCCGCACGCCATGCCTGCCAGGTTTCCGCCAGCGTCCGCACATCGGCTTCGGCGACGCCATAAGCGTCGAGCGCTTCGCGGTGGGTCGCCGGGTCGAGCAGGCCGCGTTGGGCGAATTGGCCCTCGATTTCGACCAGCGCCTCGCCGACCTGACGCAGCAGCGCCACACTCGCGGGTTGATCGGCAATGAAGGCGCGACTGCGGCCGTCGCCGCTGACGATACGGCGCAGCACCAGCGTGTCCTCATCGGCCGTCAGACCGGCGTCCCTCAACAAGGCGCGCGCAGGATGTTTGGCCGGCAAGGTGAACTCCGCGCTCACGGTCGCCTGCTCAGCGCCGCGGCGCACCAAGCCGCTTTCGGCCCGCACGCCCAGCGCAAGACCGAGTGCATCAAGCAGGATCGATTTGCCTGCACCGGTCTCGCCGGTGAGCACGCACAAACCTGGCCGGAAGGAAAGGTCCAGCCGGTCGATCAGGACGACGTCGCGGATGGAAAGGCCGATCAACATGGCCGCGAAATGATATCGCCGCCGTCCGGCCGAAACCAGCGGGGCGGGATGCAACGCGACTCGTCTAGAAGACGAAGCCGAGCATCTTTCCGAACCAGCCTTCGTTTTCTTTGTCGCTTGCCGCGGTCGGCGCTGGCGCCGTCCCAGCCGTGCTGCCATTGTCGGCGACTTCCTGGCCGGTCACGAGCGTATAGGTCGCGGCGTACCACGCACTGCCTGGGTAGTTGTAGCCGAGCACTGCAGCCGCGCGTTTGGCTTCATCCTTGAGGCCGAGGGCGAGATAACACTCGGTCAAACGTTCAAGCGCTTCGGGGACGTGAGTGGTGGTCTGGTATTTGTCGACCACGGTCTTAAAGCGGTTTAGCGCCGCCAGGTAATAGCCCTGCTTCTCGTACCAGCGCCCGATTTCCATCTCCTTGCCGGCGAGATGGTCGCGCGCCAAATCAATCTTGAGATGAGCGTCGCGCGCATAAGACGTGTTCGGAAAGCGGCGCACGACCTCCTCAAGCGCCTGCATCGCCTGCTCGGTGGTCTTCTGATCGCGTCCGACATCTTCGATCTGGACGTAATAGTCGAGCGCCTTGAGGTAATACGCGTAGGCGACGTCGCGGTTGCCGGGATGCAGCTGGATGTAGCGGTCGGCGGCGACGATCGAATCGTCGTATTTGCTGGCTTGGTAAAGCGCATAGGCCGACATCAGCTGCGCCCGCGTCGCCCAGACCGAATAGGGATGCTGCTGCTCGACTTCGTCGAACGCGTCCGCAGCCTTGGAATAGTCCTCCTTGGCTAGCAGATCCATCGCCGAGTTGTAGAGCTCGTCGACCGGCTTCTCGACGTAGGTCTCTTTCTTGGTGCTGGAGCAGCCGGAGAGGGCGACGGCAAGCAACAGGCCGCCGATCAGGGCAGCGGTGCGCCCGCCCGCGTTCTTACGTATGAATTGACCAAGAGACCCCACGGCCGGTTCTTATAGCACGGCGGCGCGATCCGGGAAAACCGTGAAGGGCCGGGAAACGCTAGGTTTGAAGCCGAGTCGGCTCAGGCGACAGCGGCGGCCGGCGCCTGCTCGGTGTCCGTATAACACCAAGCCGTCCGGTCAGCGAACAGGGCCACCAGCAACTGGTGGTTGAGCGCGTGACCCGAACGCGTGCCGTGGAAATGGCCGAGCAGCGGCGCGCCGGCGAGATAAAGGTCGCCGACCGCGTCGAGCATTTTGTGGCGCACGAACTCGTCGACGTAGCGCAGGCCTTCTTCGTTCAACACGCGATCGCCGGCGATGACCACGGCGTTATCGAGCGAGCCGCCGCGTGCCAAGCCGGCTTCGCGCATGCGCTCGACCTCGTCGAGGAAGCCGAAGGTCCTAGCCGCGCTGAGCTCGTGCTTGAAGGTGGCGGGGGACGGCGACAGCGTCAGCTCCTGCCGCCGGATGGCGCTGGAGGCGAAATCGATGGCAAAGCTCACGGCAAACTGGTCGCTCGGCGCCAGCACCGCCGATTTACCCGGCGTGCCGACCGAAACCGGCTTGAGCACCCGGATGACGCGGCGCGGCGCGTCCTGCTCGGTCAAACCGGCGCACTCGATGAGGAAGACGAACGGCGAGGCGCTGCCGTCCATCGCCGGAACTTCGGGACCGTCGAGTTCGACCACGACATTGTCGATCTCAAGGCCGGCGAGCGCGGCCATCAGATGCTCGACCGTTCCGACCGAAACGCCTTTGCTGTTGGTCAAGGTCGTGCACAGCGGTGAATCGACGGCGTTGCGCCAATCGGCGGCAATCTCGGTATTGAGGTCACTGCGATAAAAGCGAATGCCGGAATCGGGCGCCGCCGGACGCAACACCATCTCGGTGTGCGCTCCAGAATGAAGTCCGATCCCACGGCAATGGATTGGCGCTTTTAGCGTCTTCTGCATGCCGGAACTATGGGCCATTTCCCCGCTCACTCCTTAACGGGCCAAGGCGTAAAGGCCGCCTGTTGCACCTGCAAATCACTCTTTATTTCAGATTGTGACGGAAATATGTAATTAGAATCAGCAGGTTATATAAAAAGCCAAAGTCCGCGCCGGCCCGCGAACGCCGTTTCCGGCGCCCGCGAGCCGCGCGAATCGCTCAGTTTGCCTGGCGACGGAGGAAGGCCGGGATCTCGAGCAGATCCTCGTCCTTTGCCCGCGGCCGTTCAGCCGCCGGTTCCGGCCGGGTCGCGACCAGAGTGGGCTGGACCGGCGTCGGTTGCGGCACAGCTTGCGGCCGCGCCGCCGGCGCCGGCTCTGCGACCGGCTTAACGGTTGCGGGCTCGTCCTGTGGGTGCAGCAGCCGGCCGGCATTGGCCACCCGCTCGAACAGACTCGGCGTCCGCTTGGCTTGCGGCGCGGGCCGTTGCGGCTGGCGCGGGCCGTTCGCAATCGCGGCTTCGGCGAAGGCGTTCGGCGCTGCCGCCGGCCGCACCGGTGCCGGCCGGACCATTACCGGCTCGACCGGTTGACGCTGCGGCATGAAACTGCCGCGGCTCAGCGCTTGGGCTTCGATCGCGTCGACGCGCGATATCTCCGCGACCGCCGCCGGTTCGATGAGTTCCGGCTCAGGCTCCGGTTCCGGTGCGAGGACGGGCGCCGCCGCGGCCGGCTGCACCACGTAAGGCATTGGCGCCGCTGGGGCCGCGATTGGCGCCGCCGCCGGCCGGACGGCATGGACCGCAGCATCGCGCGCTGCACGTTCCTTCTGCACCACTTCGAGCGGCTTCGGATGCTCCATCTGATCGGCATCGATGCCGGTCGCCACCACCGAGATCCGCATCCGGCCCGCGAGCTTCTCGTCGAAGGTCGAGCCAAAGATGATGTTGGCCTCGGGATCGACCTCTTCGCGGATGCGGTTGGCGGCCTCGTCGACCTCGTACAGGGTCATGTCGGGGCCACCGGTGATGTTGATGAGGACGCCGCGTGCGCCTTTCATCGACACGTCCTCGAGCAGTGGGTTGGAGATCGCAGCTTCGGCCGCGTCGATTGCGCGGCGATCGCCTTCGGCCTCGCCCGTGCCCATCATCGCCTTGCCCATCTCGCTCATCACCGCCCGGATATCGGCGAAGTCGAGATTGATCAGGCCCGGCATCACCATCAGGTCGGTTACGCCGCGCACGCCGGCGTGCAGTACGTCGTCCGCCATCTTGAACGCATCCGCGAAAGTGGTGCGTTCGTTGGCGACCCGGAAGAGGTTCTGGTTCGGGATGATGAGCAGCGTATCGACGTATTTGGTCATCTCCTCGATGCCCTTCTCCGCCGTCTTCATCCGGTGCGTGCCCTCGAAGTGGAAGGGCTTGGTGACGACGCCGACAGTGAGGATGCCGGCTTCGCGCGCGGCGCGGGCGATGACCGGCGCCGCGCCGGTGCCGGTGCCCCCGCCCATGCCGGCGGTGATGAAGACCATGTTGGAGCCTTCGAGCGCCATCATGATCTCGTCGAGCGCCTCCTCGGCGGCGATCTGGCCGACGTCAGGCCGCGATCCCGCGCCAAGACCACGCGTCACGGTGATGCCGAGCTGGATGCGGCGCTCGGCCAGCGACTGCTTCATCGCCTGGGCGTCGGTGTTGCACACGATGAACTCACAACCGACGAGGTTCGAGCGGATCATGTTATTGACGGCATTGCCGCCGGCGCCGCCGACGCCAATCACGGTAAGCCGGGGCCTAAGCTCCAGCTCTTCAGTCGGTACCTTCAGGTTCAACGTCATACTTCCCTCCAAAGCGTCGCCAGAAATGGGTCCCCGCCTACCCGCCTGGCGAAGGGCGGGTTGCCGGTGGTCGGTTCAAAGGTTTTCACGTAGCCAGCCTCCGATTCGGCCAAAGAGGCCGCTTGGCTCTTCGGCGCGCATCCGGCCGCGTCGCTGCGGCTCGGCGTGCTCGGCGAGAGCGAAATGGATGAGTCCGACCGCGCTCGCGAAGGCGGGGCCGGCGGTCGATTCCGCCAGCCCGTCGACGCGCAGAGGGCGGCCGGTGCGGATTTGCTTGTCGAGGATCAGACCGGCGAGCTCGCGCGTGCCCGGGAGCTGGCTGGCGCCGCCGGTGAGCACAATGCGGCGGCCGGCGATCTTGTCGAAGCCGGACTGCTCGAGTCGGTCGCGCACCAGCTCGAAGGTCTCTTCGAGACGTGGCGAGATGATGCCGACCAGCAGTGATTTCGGCACGTGGTTGGCATGGTCTTCTTCTTCGCCGACCAGCGGCACAGTGATCATTTCGCGTTCGTCGGCGGCCGACGGGATGGCGCTGCCATAGAGCGCCTTCATCCGCTCTGCGTGCGCGATCGGTGTGGTCAGGCCACGCGCGATGTCGTTGGTGACGTGACTGCCGCCGACCGGAATGCTGTCGGCGAACACCAGATTGCCGTCGAAGAACACGCCGATCGTGGTCGTGCCGCCGCCCATGTCGATGACCGTGACGCCAAGCTCGCTTTCGTCGTCGACAAGGCTCGCGAGGCCGGAGGCATAGGGGCTGGCAACCGCCGCCGCGATCTCGAGCCGGCAGCGGCCGAGGCAGTTGGCGACGTTGCGTACCGCTGCGGATTCGGCGGTGACGATGTGCATATTGACGGCGAGCTTGTGGCCGTACATGCCGCGCGGATCGCGCACTGGCCGGCCGCCGTCGATCGCGAAACCCACCGGCACCGAATGGATCACCGTGCGCTCGGTGGGTTCCTTGATGCGGAAACCCTGCTCGAGCACGCGCCGCATGTTGGCGTCCGAGACTTCTCGGCCGTTGAGATTGATCTCGGTCTTGATCATGCGCGACGCTGAGAAGCCGCCCGAGAGATTCACCACCACTTCGCTCAGATGCTCGCCCGACATCTGCTCGGCGGCGTGGACCGTCGTCAGGATGGCTTGGGTCGCAGCTTCAATGTCGGTGATGACGCCGTTCTTGATGCCGCGCGAAATCTGGTGGCCGATGCCGACGATATGCGGCAACGGCTCGTCGCGCCGCGCGATGAAGCAGCATATCTTGGTCGTGCCGATGTCGAGCACGCCGATGGTCCCGCCGCGCGTGCGGCCGTTGAGCTTCATGTTGCTCATGAGCTCTTGTCCTTGGCGCCGGCGCGCGCGGTCGAACGCTTGCCGGTTTCGGCTGGCGCAAGGCGGACGACCATGCGATCCGGCAGACGTAAATCAATCGCTGCGATTTTGCGTTCGAGAATGTGATCCTGGGCCTCGAGGCTGGCGAGGCGGTGCCACGCGGCGGGGGCGCCATTCTCCGGCAGCGCGACTTCGACGCCGGTGTCGAATCGCAACGTCCAGCGGCCCGAGCCGTAAAGCACCGCGGCGTTGACGCGCGGCGCAAGTGCCGGCTCGGTCACCAGCATGTCGAGCAACGTTGCCGCCTGGGCTGGCGCGTCGTCGCCAACCAACACGATGCGCGGAGCGAACTGGGCGAGGCTGTCGTTCGGAATCATCGTGCCGTCGCGATCGATCAGCGACAGCGCGCCGTTGTGCTGCCAGAAGGCGAAGGGCTCGCGCTCAGTCAGGCGGATGAACAGCGTATCAGGCAGTTGGCGCTCGACGTCGGCGCTGCGGACCCAGGGCAGCGCCTGCAATCGCGCCTGGACGGCGGCCAGATCGATTTCCAGCATCGGCGTGCCCCGTTGGACGCCGAGCGCCGCCAAGATCGACGCCGCGCTCTGGCGCTGGCGGCCGACGACGTCGACATTTTCGAGCGCTAATCCCTGGCGGCCGCCGACGGCCCACAGACGCGCAACGACCGCTCGACCGGTGCGCGCCAAGGTGCCGTCGTGCCACAGCCAATAGGCGCCGCCTGCGGTCGCGATCAGCGCGGCCGCAGCGAGAGCCGCCGACATCGCAAGAGTCGGGAACGGCCGGCGGCGCTGCGGCGTCGCGGCCGGTTGCTGTTCGGTGGCGCGGCGCTTCAGAAATCGCATGCCGCGTTCTCCACCATCCAGCGCACCAGCGCTGGGAACTCGATGCCGGCATAACGCGCGATATCGGGCACCAACGAGGTCGGCGTCATACCCGGCTGGGTATTGACTTCCAGCAGCACGAGCTTGCCGGGCTCGCCGGCTGTGTCGTCGTAGCGCAGATCGGCGCGGCTGACGCCGCGGCAGCCGAGCGCTTTGTGTGCTCCAACGCCGATGGCGAGCGCCTCGTCGTAGGCGCGCGGGTGAATCGGCGCCGGCATCAAGTGTTCGGAGCCGCCCGGCGCGTATTTGGCGGCGTAGTCGTAGAAGCCTTTAGCCGGACGGATCTCGAGCGCGCCGAGGGCGCGATCGCCCATCACGGCGACGGTGATTTCGCGGCCGGGCACGTAGCGCTCGACCAGGGCGCGCTCATAGCGCCATGCCTTCGCTTCCGCGGCCCAAGAATTGTCGGCGCGTTGGACGATGCGCACGCCGACGCTCGAGCCTTCGTTGACCGGTTTGACGACATAGGGCCGCGGCAGCACGTCGCCGGCGGCGATCTCGTCGCGCGTTGCGATGCGGCCTTCGGCCAACGGCAAACCGGCGGCGGCGAAGACGTTGCGTGCCGTCGGCTTGTCCATCGCGACGGCCGAGGCAAGGACGCCCGAATGCGTGTAAGGGACGCGCAAGAATTCAAGCACGCCCTGCACCGTGCCGTCCTCGCCACCGCGTCCGTGCAGTGCGTTGAACACGACGTCCGGCGCCGGAGTCAGCGCCCGCACCAGGGCCGCCAGATCGCGCGTCACGTCGATGCTGCGCACCTCGTAGCCGAGGGCGGCGAGCGCCTTGGCGCATTCGCGGCCGCTGACCAGCGAGACGTCGCGTTCGGCGGTCCAGCCGCCCATCAGCACCGCGACCGAGCGGATGGTGCGGCTCATGCGGCGCCTCCGCCGGACGCCGGCACGCCGACGCGCTTGATTTCCCACTCCAGCGTGATTCCAGTCTTGTCACGCACCCGGCGGCGGACCTCTTCGCCTAACGTTTCGAGATCGGCGGCGGTCGCGTTGCCGGTGTTGATCAGGAAATTGGCGTGCTTGTCCGACACCGTGGCGTCGCCGCGGCTCAGGCCGCGGCAACCGGCGCGGTCGATCAATTCCCAAGCCTTGTGGCCGGACGGATTGGCGAAGGTCGAGCCGCCGGTGCGTGCGCGGATCGGCTGCGTCGCTTCGCGCTGCGCCTGAATCGCCGCCATGCGCGCGCCGATCGCGGCAGGGTCGTCGCGGCGGCCCTTGAGCCGCGCGGCGACGAAGATCCAGTCGGCCGGCACACCACAACGGCGATACGACAGATCCATTTCGCCGGGTTCGAGGTCATGGCGGTGGCCATCGCTGTCGAGCGCGGTGGCCTCGCGCAGCACGTCCTTGAACTCGCGGCCATAGGCGCCGGCGTTCATCCGCAGGCCGCCGCCGACGGTGCCGGGAATGCCGGACAGGAATTCAAGATCGGCGATGCCCGCGGTGCAGGCGGCGAGCGCGACGTTGAGGTCGAGGGCGCCGGCGCCGGCCGTGATCTCCTCGCCCTTTGCCGCGATTTCGACGAAGCCGCGGCCGAGGCGAATCACCACGCCTGGAATGCCCCCGTCGCGGATCAGCAGGTTCGAAGCGACGCCAATGACCGTGACTGGAATGTCCTTCGGCTTGCCGGCGAGAAACTCGGCGAGGTCGTCGAGATCAGCCGGCCGGAACATCACTTCGGCCGCGCCGCCGACCCGGAACCAGGTCAACTGCGCCAACGGCGCGTTCTCAGTCAGCCGCCCGCGCACGTGCGGCAGACGGTCGATCAGGCGAGGCGTGGGTTCGCGGCGCAGGGCCATCATTGGCGCTTCCTTTGCCGCGTTAGCGCCGCCAGTTCGTCGGGCAGAGTATTGGCCCAGGAGGTGATCGAGCCGGCGCCGAGGCAGACGACGAAATCGCCCGGTTTCGCCAGATCGCGGATGACGCCAGGCAGCGCCTCCGCTGATTCGAGCGACAGCGCGTTGCGATGGCCATGCGCCTTAAGGCCGGCGACCAGTGCGTCGCGATCGATGCCGGGGATTGGCGCTTCACCGGCCGGGTAGATATCGGCGACGAGCACGACGTCGGCGTCGTTGAAGCAGGTGCAGAATTCCTCGAACAGGTGCTTGACGCGGGTGTAGCGGTGCGGCTGCACGACGGCGATGACGCTGTTCTGGGTCGCGCCGCGCGCAGCCTTGAGCACGGCTGCGATCTCGACCGGGTGGTGGGCGTAGTCGTCGATGATGGTCACGCCGTTCCATTCGCCGGTCTTGGTGAAACGGCGCTTCACGCCCTTGAAGCCGGCGAATGCGTTGCGCACGACGTCGTCAGCGAGCTTCAACTCGCGCGCCACGGCGACGGCAGCGAGCGCGTTCTGAACGTTGTGCCGGCCGAACATCGGCAGGTGCAAGCGCTGGATGGTGCGGCTGCTGCCGTCACGGCGATCGGTCACGATGGCGTCGAAATGCGCGCCGTCGGCGCCGAGCGTGATGGCGTCGGCACGCACGTCGGCCTGCGGGCTGAAGCCGTAGGTCACGATCCGGCGCTCACTGAGCTTCGGGATCAGGCCCTGGACGACGGGGTGGTCGATGCACAGCACCGCGACGCCGTAGAACGGAATTGCCGCGACGAAGCTCTCGAAGCCCTGATGCAGCGCTTCGACCGAGCCGTAATGGTCGAGATGCTCGGGATCGATGTTGGTGACGACGGCGACGGTTGAGGGCAACTTGACGAACGTGCCGTCGCTTTCGTCGGCTTCGACGACCATCCAGGCACCCGTGCCGAGCCGTGCGTTCGTGCCATAGGCGTTGATGATGCCGCCGTTGATCACCGTCGGATCGAGGCCGGCGGTCTCGAGTAGTGCGCCGATCAGCGACGTCGTGGTGGTTTTGCCGTGCGTGCCGGCAACCGCGATCGCCCATTTTAGGCGCATCAGCTCGCCCAGCATCTCGGCGCGGCGCACCACCGGAATGAGCCGCGAGCGCGCCTCAACCACCTCGGGATTGTCCGGCTTCACCGCCGAGGACACGACCACGACCTTGGCGTCGCCGAGATTCTCGGCGCGGTGGCCGATGGCGACGCGGATACCGAGTTTGCGCAGCCGCTTGACGTTGGCGTTGTCGGCGAGGTCGCTGCCCTGCACGTCGTAGCCGAGAATCTTCAGGATCTCGGCGATGCCGCTCATGCCGATGCCGCCGATGCCGGTGAAATGGATGATGCCAATGTCGAGCGGCAGCGCTCTCATCGCGCGCCTCCCGCGGTCTCGAGCACCAGATCCGCAAGCCGTCGTGCCGCATCGGGCCGGCCGTGGCGTTTTGCCGAAGCGGCGGCGGCGGCCAGCAGTGCCGGCTGCGTGAACAGGATTTCGAGCCGCTGCGCCAGCGCCGACGGCGTGAAATTGTGTTCGTTCATTACCCAGGCGGCGCCTGCGGCGGCCAGTGCCTCGGCGTTTGCGGTCTGATGATCGTCGGCGGCGTGGCGATAGGGCACGAGGATTGCCGGCCGGCCGACAACGCAGAGCTCGGCGACACTCGAAGCGCCGGCGCGCGAGATCACCATATGGGCGCGCGCCATGCGCGACGGCGCATCGGCGAAGAAGGTGGCGATTTCGGCACGAATGCCGCTGGCGTCGTAGGCACGGCGCACGGCGTCGAGATCCTCGGGCCGTGTCTGCTGAAGGACTATCAGGCGCGCCTTGATCGCGGCCGGCATCAGCGCCAGTGCCGCGGGAACAACGACGCTCAGGATATGTGCGCCCTGGCTGCCACCGATGACCAGCAGGTTGATCGCGCCGGCTGCAGGCGGCGTATAGAGCACGCCACCCTCGGCGACGACCGCCGGCCGCACCGGATTGCCGGTTTCGGCAATGCGAGCGCGGTCGGTATCGGCAAGGCCGTCGACCTGCGCGAACGAGATGGCGATGCGCTTCATCCGCGGCGCGAGCCAGCGGTTGGCGCGCCCGAGGCGGGCGTTCTGCTCGTGAATAACGGTCGGCACGCCGAGCCGCGACGCCGCCATCATGGTCGGCACCGAGGGATAACCGCCAAAGCCGACCGCCGCCGCCGGTGCCAAAGCGCGCAGGATGCGCCGCGCCGCAAGCAGCCCGAGGGCAATTTCGCATATGGCGAGGACGCGGCTGGCAACGCCGGTGCCGGGGCGGCCCGCGCGAATCCGGTGCAGCGCGACCCCGGGCAGCCGATTGTCGAATGCCTGGCCGCGTTTGTCGGTGACGAGCGCCACTTTGACGCCGCGGCCGAGCAGCTCGCCGGCGAGCGCTTCGGCGGGGAACATGTGACCACCGGTGCCGCCGGCGGCAAGCACGATGAGCCCGCTCATGTCGGCTCTCCGCCGAAGCGCCGTCGCGTCAACGCCAGCGCCATGCCCATACCGAGACCGAGCGCAAGCAGCGAGGAGCCGCCGTAGGACAGGAACGGCAGCGTCATGCCTTTGGTCGGCATCAGGTGGAGCGTCGATGCCATGTTGATGACCGCCTGCAGTCCGAACTGGACGAACAGGCCAGTCGCGCCAAGGACCACCGCGAGGTTGTTGTCCTGCAGCAGACGGGTGAAACCGCGCAGCACGATGAAGGCGAAGAGCGCAACGATAATCAGGCAGACGAACAGGCCGAGCTCCTCGCCGGCGACGGCGAAGACGAAATCGGCATGCGCGTCGGGCAGCGATTGCTTGATGGTGCCTTCGCCAGGACCGACGCCCCACAGGCCACCGTGCACAAACGCGTCCATCGCGCGGTCGACCTGATAGGAATCACCGCTTGCCGGATCGAAGAACCGGTCGACGCGGCTGGTGACGTGCGGCAGGGTGAAATAGGCGGCGGCCAAGCCGGCGGCGCCGAGACCCAGCACCATCGCGGCCTGCGCGATGCGGAGCCCCGCCAGGAACAATTGCGTGAACCAGACCGCGGCAACCACCACCGACATACCGAGGTCGGGCTGGCGGATCAGCAGGATGATGATGACGGCGAACAGCCCGACGGCGATCCACTGGCCGGGGAAGTCCGGCTGTTCGCGCGACTTGGCGAATAGCCAGGCGCAGACCACAGCGAAGCACGGCTTGATGAATTCTGACGGCTGCAGCTGGAAACCGGCGAATTCGATCCAGCGGCGCGCACCGAGAACCTCGACGCCGATGAACGGCGTGGCAATCAGCAGCACCAACGAAATCACGAAGCCGACGACGGCGACGCGCCGAACCGTACGCGGATCCTGCAGCGACATCACGAACATCACCGCCAGCGCTACGGGCAGTACGGCGAAATAGCGGACGACGAAATGCAACCGGTCGATATGCATGTGGATGGCGACCGCGGGGCTTGCCGTCATCACCAGCAGCGATCCGAAAGCGACCAAGCCGGCGAGCGCGGCGACCATCCAGCGATCGACGGTCCACCACCATTGCGCGATGGCGCTGCGGTCGGTGCGGGCGAAGTTCACGCGCGCCTCCCGGGCAGTTGCTCGACCATGTGGCGGAACTGGTCACCGCGATCCTCGAAATCGCGGAACTGATCGAAAGACGCGCAAGCCGGTGAAAGCAAAATAACCGCGCCACGCTTCCTGTCGTTGAGCGCGGCATGGCGCGCGGCGCCGAGCGCCGCGTCGAGCGTGCCGGACATTTCGTAGGGAACTTTGCCGTCGAGAGTGCGGGCGAAGCGCGCGGCCGCTTCGCCGATCAGGAACGCGCGGCGAATGCGCGGGAACAGCGGCGCCAATGCGTCAATGCCGTCTTCCTTCGGCTTGCCGCCCGCGATCCAGTAGATGTCGTCGTAGCAGACCAGCGCCTTCTCGGCGGCGTCTGCGTTGGTCGCCTTGGAATCATTGACGTAACGGATGCCATCGATGGTCGCGATCCACTCCTGACGATGCGCCAGGCCGGCAAAGGTCTTGATCGCGCGGGCCACCGCGTCCGGCTCGCAGCCGAGCGCGCGCGCCGCCGCGTAGGCCGCGGCAGCGTTCTGGCCGTTGTGCGGCCCCGGCAGCCGCGGCGCTTCGGCCATCGCCAGCACCGGCCGCGCTGCACCGTCGAGATCATCGATCAGGGTGCCGTCCACGACGTAGACGCCGCCAGCGACGCGTCCCTGGGCCGAGATCGGCACGACCTGCTGGTGGCTGGCGTCCTTTAGGGCGGCAAAGATGCCGCGGCAGATATCGTCATCGACGCCGACGACGGCAGTATGTCGCGCGCTCTGGCCACGGAAGAGCCGCCGCTTGGCAGCGACGTAGCCGTCCATGCCACCGTGGCGGTCGAGGTGATCGGGCGTGATGTTGAGCAGCACCGCGACGTCGAGCACCAGGCTGCGCGTCAGCTCGAGCTGATACGAGCTAAGCTCCAACACGTAAGTGCCGTCGGCGCCGAGCGCCTCGAGCAGCAGCGCGGGTACGCCGAGATTGCCGCCGACTGCTACCTTGCGGCCGGTTTCGGCCAGGATGTGTGCGGTCAGGGCCGTGGTCGTCGATTTGCCGTTGGTGCCGGTGATGCCAGCAAAGCGCGCGGTCTTCTGGGCCAGCGCCAGCAATTCGATGTCGCCGATGATCGGCACGCCCGCGGCCTTGGCGCGCGCCGCTGCCGGATGCGGTTTGGGGAAGGTGTGCGGAATGCCGGGCGATAGGACCAGTGCCTTGGCGCCAGCGAGATCGGCCGCCAGGTCGACGAGTTCGAAGCCGGCTTGCGTCGCTTCGTCGCGCCGAATTGCGGCGTCATCCCAGGCGACCACCCGCGCGCCGCCGCGCTTCAATGCGGCGGCAGCTGCAAGACCCGAGCGCGCCAAGCCGAGTACGGCGACCGTCTGGTTGCGGAATTGAGTCAATGCGATCATCGCCTCACCGCAGCTTGAGCGTGGATAAGCCCGCGATCGCGAGGATCGAGGCGATGATCCAGAAGCGGATGACGATCGTCGGCTCCTGCCAGCCTTTCTTCTCGAAATGGTGATGGAGCGGCGCCATGCGGAAGACGCGGCGGCCGGTGAGCTTGAAGCTCACCACCTGGACGATCACCGAAACCGTCTCGAGGACGAACAGGCCGCCGATGATCACCAGGACCAGTTCATGTTTGGTGACGACGGCGACGATGCCGAGCGCGGCGCCGATCGCCAGTGAACCGGTGTCGCCCATGAACACCATCGCCGGCGGCGCGTTGAACCACAGGAAGCCGAGCGCCGCGCCGACCAGCGAGCCGCAGAACACCGCCAGTTCGCCGGCACCAGCGACGTGCCAAAGCTGGAGATAGTTGGCGAACACCACGTTGCCGACGAGATAGGCGATCAGTGCGAAGCAGCCGCCAGCGATCATCGCCGGCACGATGGCGAGGCCGTCGAGGCCATCGGTCAGGTTGACCGCATTCGACGCGCCGGTGATCACGAAAGCGGCGAAGACCAGGAAGAACCAACCGAGATCGGGTAGCACGCCTTTGAAAAACGGCACCGCCAGCGAGCTGCCGAGTGGCGGATGCGTAATCAGCACGACGGCGTAAGCGCCGACGGCACTGATCGCCAGCTCGATAAGGAATTTCGCGCGGCTCGACAGGCCCTTGTGCGAGCGGCGTGTCAGTTTGCGATAATCGTCGAAGAAGCCGACCGTGCCGAAGCCGACGGTGACGAATAGCGTCACCCAAATATACGGGTTGGTCAGATCGGCCCACAGCAGCGTCGAGCCGGTGATCGCCAACAGGATCAAGAACCCACCCATGGTGGGCGTACCCTTTTTGGTCAGCAAATGGCTTTCTGGCCCGTCCGTTCGGATCGGCTGGCCGTGAGCCTGCTTGGAGCGCAGCCAGGCAATGATCGACGGGCCGCAGATGAAGCTGATGATCAGCGCCGTTACCACCGCGCCGCCCGAACGGAAGGTGATGTAGCGGAACAGGTTGAGCGCTGCGAAGCGTTCGGCGAGAGGCGCCAGGAGCAGATACAGCATGGTTCAGTGCCTCGCCGTCTCGGCGGCCGTCGACAGGCGCGCGATCACATCGCGCATGCGGCTGCCGTACGAGCCTTTGACCATGATGACGTCGCCGCTGCGGAGGCGGCGCGCGACAGCTTCGGCCATCTCGGCCGCGGTTGCAGCGTGCACGCCACGCCGCCGTGCCGGCAGCGCGTCGTAAAGCGCGCGCATGGCGTCGCCGACGGTGAAGACCAGATCGACGCCGGCATCGCGCAACGGCTCCGCGAGTTGGGCGTGCAGCTGGGCCGCGTCGACGCCAAGTTCGAGCATGTCGCCAAGCACGGCGATGCGGCGGCCGCCGTGTTCCGGCTGGGCCGTGCCGAGTACGGCGATCGCTGCGCGCATCGACGCCGGGCTGGCATTGTAGCTTTCGTCGATCAGCAGCGCCTCGCCGCCGGCCACCATGATGCTGCGCCGAAGGCCACGCCCGGCTATGGGTTCGAGCGTCGACATCGCGGCGGCGGCAGTGCCGATATCGCCGCCGACAGCGCGTACCGCGGCCAGTACCGCGAGACTGTTGATCACCCAATGCCGGCCGGGCAGCGCCAGGCAATAATCGACGATCTCGCCTTGCACTGAAGCGGTAACCGCGCTGGCGCTGGCGTGCAGATGACAATCGATCACGTGCACTGCCGCATCCGTGTGGGCGCCGAAATCGACAATGCGACCGACACCTGCGGCCTTGGCATGCGCGGCCAAGCGGTCGAAGTATGGGTTGTCGCGATTGAGGACGGCGCAGCCGCGCGCATCCATTCCATTGAAGATTTCCGCCTTGGCGTCGGCGATGGCCTCGACCGACGGGAAGAAGCCGAGATGCGCTGGCTCGATCGTCGTAATGACCGCGACGTCGGGCCGCACTAGGCGCGTCAAAGCATCAATTTCGCCGGGATGGTTCATTCCCATCTCGAACACGCCGTACGCCGTGTCCCGCGGCATGCGCGCGAGCGACAGCGGCACGCCCCATTGATTGTTGAGACTGCCGGACGAGGCGTGCGTCGCGCCTTGGCGCTCGAGCGCGTGACGCAGCGCTTCCTTGGTTCCCGTTTTGCCGACGCTGCCAGTGACGCCGACGATCTTCGCGGCAGTGCGCGCGCGGGCGGCGCGGCCGAGATCCTCAAGGCCGGTTTGCGTATCGGCGACCACCAACAGCGGCTTGGCCACTCGCGCGATGGTCGTGGCGACCATCGCCGCCGCCGCGCCCTTGTCGAGAGCGGGGGCGACGAATTCGTGCGCGTCGTACTTCGGACCTTTGAGCGCGACGAACAGATCACCAGGAAGCAGCGATCGGCTGTCGATCGACACGCCTTGCGCGCTCCAGGTGCCGGTGTTGGTGCCGCCGGTGGCGGCAGCGGCTTCAGCGGCGGTCCACAGCACGTTCATTCGGCGCCTCCGAGCGCGGCGACTGCAGCCCGGGCTTCGATGCGATCGTCGAACGGCAGGGTCCGCGCGCCGACGATCTGGCCGCTTTCGTGGCCTTTGCCGGCGATCAGTAGAACGTCGCCGGCTTGCAGCAACTTCGTGGCCGTGCGGATGGCGGTGCGGCGGTCGCCAATCTCGCGTCCGCCGGGGCAGGCGGCGAGAATGGCGCGGCGGATTGCCGTCGGCTCCTCGGAGCGTGGATTGTCGTCGGTGACGATGGCGATATCAGCAAGCCGTGCGGCGATGGCGCCCATTTGCGGCCGCTTGCCCGCGTCGCGGTCACCGCCACAGCCGAAGACGACGATCAACCGCTTCGCCGTATGGGGGCGCAACGCCTTGAGTGCCGTTTCGAGCGCGTCCGGCGTATGGGCGTAATCGACGATCAGCGGGGCGCCGGCGGGATGCGTCGCGGCAAGCTCCATCCGTCCCGGCACGCCCTCGAGCCGCGGCAGCACATCGAGCGCCGCGTCCGGCGGCGTTCCGGTAGCGACCGCGAGACCGACGGCCGCGAGCGCGTTCATTGCCTGGAACGTGCCGAGCAAGGGCAGCTCGAGCCGCCGTTGCGGTGTACCGGCGATGGCGAATTCAACCGCCAGTCCGCGCGCCGTGGGTGTGGCCGCGATCAACCGGAGCTCCGCATCCGGCGCGGTGCCATAGGTGAAGACGCGCTGTCCGCGTGCCTTGGCGGCGCCCGCGAGCGTCCGGCCGGATTTATCGTCGACGTTGATTACGGCGCTGCCGGACGCCGGCAGCAATTCGGCGAACAATCGCTGCTTGGCGGCGAAGTAGTGCGCCATGTCGCCGTGGTAATCGAGGTGATCCCGCGTCAGGTTGGTGAAGGCCGCCGCCGCCAGCGTCACGCCGTCGAGGCGGAACTGATCGAGTCCGTGCGATGAGGCTTCGAGCGCGACATGCTCGACGCCGCCGCTCAGCAGGTCGTGCAGGATTTCGTGCAGCTTGACCGGATCGGGCGTGGTGAGCGCGCCGGGCCGTGTCATGGTGGGAGCCACGAGGCCGATAGTGCCGATGCTCGCGGCCTTGAGACCCTGCGCCGCCCAGATCTGCCGCGTGAAGACCGCCACCGAAGTCTTGCCGTTGGTTCCGGTCACCGCCGCGATCGTCGAAGGCTGTGGTGCATAGAAGCGCGCGGCCATGCGCGCCAGCCGGCGGCGCGGATTGCGGTCGGCGATCACCGGCACGGCGACCGGTTCGTCGAGCGGCGCCTCGCCGGTGAGGATCGCGGCGGCGCCTCGCGCCAGCGCATCGGCGAGATAGCGGCGACCGCTTTCGTGCGCGCCGCTCAGCGCGGCGAACAAAAAACCGGGCTTCACGTCGCGGGAATCAGAAGTCAGGCCACGAATCTCAGGATCGCCCATCGATGGCGCGGCAAGAAGCGGGCGCGATCCGCCGTCCATGATCTCAGTTAGCCGCAAGTTTCCGTCCCTGCGGGCTGGGCAAGCCGACCATCAGAGAACGGCGAATTTCGGGCGAATTTTCGTCGGCCGGAGGGATTCCGACGATCGGCGCCATGCGCATGACGATGCGCTTGACCGCCGGCGCGGCCACCATCCCGCCGGTGGCAAAGCCGCTGGTGTTACGGTCGCCGTGCGGCTCGTCAAGCATGACCAGGACGAGGTACTTCGGATCGTTGATCGGAAAGACGCCGACGAACGACGACAGCAGCTTGTGCGTTTCGTATCGGCCGCCCGCGTCCTTTTCGGCAGTGCCAGTCTTGCCGCCAATAAGATAGCCCGAACCGCCCGCCAACTTGCCGGTGCCGCTTTCGACGACCAGCCGCATCAGCTGGCGCATCTCGGCCGAGGTCGTTGCCGCGACGACGCGGCGGCCATCTGGCGCCGCGCCATTGGGACGCTTGATGATGGTCGGCGGATAATAAATGCCGCCATCGGCGATCGCGCTCGCGCCGGCGGCGAGCTGCAGCGGGCTGATCGAAATGCCGTGGCCGAACGCGATCGTCATCACGTTGATTGGGCGCCACGGATTGGGATACAGCGGCGTACCTTCGGGCAGCTCGAACGCGGGCGGATGCAGCAGGTCGAGCCGCGTCAGGAATGCCCGTTGACGATCAGCGCCGGCTTCCGCCGCCTCGCGAGCCGAACCGATGTTGGACGAGTATTCAAAGATCTCGGGCACGCTGAGCCAGCGCTTTTTCGGTTCGTAGTCGTGGATGACGAACCGGTCGATCTGGAGCGGCTTGGTGGCGTCGAAGGTCGAGGCGAGTGTGGCGACGCCGTCGTCGAGCACCATCGCCGTGTTAAAGATTTTAAGCACCGAGCCCATCTCGTAAGTGCCGAGCGTGGCGCGGTTGAACAATTCGGCCGCGGTCGCGGCGCCTGGATTGGCCGGATCGAAATCGGGCAGCGACGTGAGCGCCAGGACTTCGCCGTTGCGCACATCCATGATCAGGCCGGCGGCGCCGGCGGCCTTGAACTCATTGACTTGGTGCGCAATCTCGCTGCGCAGGATGTATTGCAGGCGCACGTCGATCGATAGCTGTATCGGCTGATCGCTGTGCTTCAACGTTTGGTCAAAGCTGCGCTCGATGCCGGCGAGTCCGTTGTCATCGATGCCGACATAGCCGACGACGTGCGATGTCAACGCGCCTTCGGGATAGGCGCGCTTGCCTTCACCCTGGAACTGTAAACCGGGAACGCCGAGGGCATTGACGGCGCTTTCCTGACGCGGCGTCAGACGGCGATCGAGCCAGACGAAGCTCTTGTCCGTGTCGAGCCGCGCGTAGATTTCACTTTCGGTCAGCTCCGGCAGGATGGCAGCGAGCCGGCGCGCCGTGCCATGTTTGTCGTCGACCAACTTCGGGTTGGCGAACAGCGACGGCGCTTCGAGCGTTGTCGCCAGCAGGACGCCATTGCGGTCGACGATGTTGGCGCGCGCCACCACCGTTTTTGCCGCGACGTGGTTATGCGCCAGCCGAACGTCACCCGCCTTGAAGCCGGCCACCTCGACCAGCCGCGCGCCGATCACCAGGAACGCCAGCAGGAACAGCGCGCCGGTGATCAGCAGCCGGGTGTGGCTGAGCTCGATCGCGTCTTGCGCCGGTCCTTCCGGCGGCACCGGCGCGCTTGCTTGCGGCCGGAAATGACGTGGCCGGCACGGATCGTCGCGTACGCCGTCGGGCGGACGCTTCATCGCGGCGTCCTCGCGCTCGCGACTTGCGGCGGTCCGGCCACCGGCGCATTGCGCAGCGGGATCTGGTCGAGTTGGGCCGGTGGCACAATTTGCGACGGCGCGATCGGCTGCAGCTTCAGCGACACGCTATTGAGTTGATCTAGCCGTTGCGGATCGTCGAGCAGCGTCCACTCGGCATCGAGCACGCGGGTCTCTTCGCGGGTCGCGGCGATCTGCCGGTTGAGCTTGGAGAGTTCGTCGTCGAGCTTGGCGACGTGGAATTTGACCTGGAACATGGCATAGCCGGCAATCACCACAGCCAGCGTCCACAGGATCGTGCTCAGCCGGATCATGCGGCCTCTCCCCATGCGGGCGCCGCGGTGCGTTCGGCGGCGCGCAGCCGGGCGGAACGCGCGCGCGGATTGAGCGCGAGCTCCGCAGTTGACGGCATCACCGGCTTGGACGTCAGAAGCCGGAAGCTAGGCTCGCGCTCGCGCGCTGCCGGCAGATGGCGGGTACCGCGCGGCGCATGGCCCGAGCGCACGCGCAGGAACAATTTGACACGGCGATCCTCAAGCGAATGGAATGAGATCACCGCGAGCCGGCCGCCCGGGGCGAGCAACCGCTCTGCGGCGATCAAGCCGCGATCGAGTTCGCCGAGCTCGTCGTTGACGGCGATGCGCAGCGCCTGGAACGTACGCGTTGCCGGATCGATCGTGGTCGAAGCCGGCACCGAGCGGCGGACAAGGGCTGCGAGTTGGCCGGTGCGCGTGATCGGCGCGGTCTTCCGGGCGGCGAGGATGGCGCGCGCGACGCGGCGAGCGAAGCGCTCTTCGCCGAAGTCGCGGATGATCTGGACGAGCTCGGCTTCGGACAGCCGGTTGACCAAGTCGGCAGCGCTTTCACCATGCTGCGACATGCGCATGTCGAGCGGTCCATCGGCGCGGAACGAAAAGCCGCGTGCCGCATCGTCGAGCTGCATCGACGAGACGCCGAGATCAAACACGATACCCGAAACCGCGTCGACGCCCAGCGGCTTAAGCAGCGATTCCATTTCGGAAAATCGTCCCTCGATAAGCGTCAGCCGGTCGCGATAGCGAGCGCTGAGATCGCCGCCGGTTTTGATCGCCGCCGGATCGCGATCGAAGGCAATGACGCGGCAGCTGGCGGCATCGAGCAGTGCGCGGCTGTAGCCACCTGCGCCGAACGTGCCGTCGAGATAAACCGCACCGTCGCGCAGTTTCAAAGTGGCGACGACTTCGGCAAGCAGGACAGGAACGTGCGGCGTGGTCATTGCGGCTCGCCCGGCGGCAGCGTCAAACCGCGTTCGCGGATGCGCGCGCGCATCTCTTCCTGATGCTGGCGGAAGCGTTCGGGTTCCCAGATCTGGAACGTCGGCCCGCAACCGACGAACACTGCCGTCGCCGTCAGGTTGGCGTGACGGGAGAGGTCGCTTGGAAGGACGATGCGGCCTTCGCCGTCGAAATCGAGCGGCCGCAGCTCGCCGAGGATCGCCGACAACGCGTCACGCTCGTCAGACAATTCGGGCAGCCGGTCGACGCGGCGCGAAAGATCTTCGGCGCGGTCGAGGCCGCTCGCTTCGATCGCGGCGAGCTTCACGGCGCGATAGACGACGATGCTTTTGGCGCTCGCCGCCGTCAGCGCAGCGCGAAACGCCGCCGGGACCGAGACCCGGCCCTTGCGGTCGATCTTGTTGACGTAGGTCGAAAGAAAAACCGCCAACGCTTCGCTCCCGAAACGGCGCCCCTGCGCCCCTCTGGCGCCGACGTCCCGGAGACCTGCAGAGCGGCGGCGCAGGCTCGATTATGGGACTGCATGGGATAACATGGGATTAAATGGGCGGTCAAATGATTTTCCCGTATAAATCCGTAAGTTAGCAATCGTTTGGAGGTCAAAATTTAGGGGTTCCGGTAATCGATTCGCGGTGGTCTGGACGACTGGCCGCTATTACTTGTAAAAACGTGAACATATACAGAACATCTATCACAAAGTACCAGACGGCCTATAAGCCGGGTTCTGTCCCTACTTACGCAGGGGATGGCCATTCATCTGGGACGTCCGTTACCGGACGCCTCGCGCGACCGACCCGGACGGCGGCTGCGGAAACCCGCCTAGCCCTGTAAATCCAAAGACTTACCGGGCGTGCCGTCCCTACTTGGTCTTGCTCCCGGTGTGGTTTGCCCTGCCGCCACCGTTACCGGTGGCGCGGTGCGCTCTT
>DASQGX010000052.1:0-15028 GCA_035632395.1 Allostellaceae bacterium | reverse complement strand
TTGGGACCTGCCATCTCGAATGTGCGCCTGGGGTCGCCTGGGGACGGCAGTTTTACCCCTAAACCCTTGAGCCTCAAAGGCTCATTTAGCGCGTCAGAGGGCGCTGACCGCCGCCAGGAACGCACGAATTTTAGCGACGTCCTTGACGCCCGGCGCGCTTTCGACGCCCGACGATACGTCCACTGCGGTGGCGCGTGCGATACGCACCGCCTCGGCGACATCGTCGGGGGTCAGGCCGCCCGAAAGCATCCACGGCAGCGGCCAGTGGCGCGCGCGCAGCAACTCCCAGTCGAAGGCAAGCGCGTTGCCGCCCGGCCGGGTTGCGGCTTTGGGTGGCCGCGCGTCGAACATCAGCCAGTCGGCCGCGCCGTAGTAACGCGGCGCAGCGGCAAGATCGCTTTCGCTGGCAACCTTGATCGCCTTCATTGCCTGTTTGCCGAACCGCTGTTTGATCTCGGCGACGCGCTCCGGCGTCTCCTCGCCGTGGAGTTGGACGATGTCGAGCGGCGCCGCCGCCAGCACGCGCTTCAAAAGCTCGTCGTCGGGGTCGACGAAGACGCCGACACGCGTCACGCCCGCGGGCACGCTGCGAACCAACGGTCCGGCTTGCGCCGGCGACAGGTTTCGCGGGCTCGGCGGAAAAAACACGAAGCCGACGAAGCGCGCACCGCCCGCGATCGCGGCAGCGACCGTCTCGGGCGTCGACAGGCCGCAGATCTTGGCGGCGACGCTCACGGCTTGCGGATTTCCGCCAGCATGGCGCGCGCCGCCGCCGGCGGACTGGGTGAGCCGGTGATCGGTCGGCCGATGACCAGATAGTCGGCGCCGGCCTGCACCGCGTCGCGTGGACCCGTGACGCGCTTTTGATCGCCATGACCCAGCGAGCCGACGCGGATGCCGGGCACCACCAGCAGGAAATCGGGTCCGACAATCTGGCGCAGCTCGGCCACCTCGTGCGATGAGCAGACGATGCCGTCGAGGCCGCTCTCCTTGGCGAGCGTCGCCAGGCGTTTGACCTGCTCACCGGTCGGGCCCTTTTGGCCCACCGCCTCCAGATCGCGCTCGTCGAGGCTGGTCAGCACGGTCACGCCCAAGAGCTTTACGCGCGTCTTGCGCGCCGCCTGCTTCGCCGCCTCCGCCGCTGCCTGCATCATGGCGCGGCCGCCGCTGCAATGGACGGTGAGGAACGTCGGCTCGAGCGCTCCCGCCGCTTTCACGGCGCCCGACACCGTGTTGGGGATGTCATGCAGCTTCAAGTCGAGGAACAGCGGCAGGCCTTGGGCGACGTCCCGCACGGCGCGCGGGCCGTTGGCGGTGAAGAACTCGAGGCCGAGCTTGATGCCGCCCACCGCGCCTTTGAGTTCGCGCACGAGGTTCTTCGCCTTGGCCGGATCGGCCAGGTCGATGGCGCAGAGGATCGGATTGGCAGGCTTGTCGCTCATGGCAGGCTGGATATACGGGATTCATACCTCACGGCGCGAGCGCATTTTCCAATCCCTGCTTCGCCGTCGCCAGGTCTTCCAATGCATGGCCGACCGACTTGAAAAGCGTGATCTGGTCGTGGAAGCGCCGTCCGGCGCGGGTGCCGCGAGTCAGGTCGAAGAGATCGCCGGCAATGTCGTCAGGATTGAACGTACCGGCGCGGATCGGTTGCACCAAATCGCCAGCCTCGGCGAGAGCCGCGTCGCGTGTGTCAACGAAGACACGGGCGCGATGTAATGTTTCGTCGTCGGCCTCGCGCAACGCGGGCGTCACGCCGCCGACCAGGTCGAGGTGGACGCCGAGCGGCAGCCAATGGCCCTTGAGGATCGGCTCGGGCTCGGCGGTGATGCAGCAGACGATATGCGCTCCATTGACCGCGCGCTGCAGATCGTCGGTGGCGGCGACCTTGAGCGTCCGCCGCGTCAGCCGATGCGCCAGGCGCTCGGCCTTTTCAGCGTCGTGGTCCCAGACCAGGACGTTGCGGATCGGCCGCACGCTGGTGTGCGCGGCGAGCAGGTGCGGCGCGAGCAAGTTGGTCCCGATCATCAGCAGCCGCTCGCAATCAGGCCGCGCCAGATAGCTCGCGGCCAGCGCCGAAGCGGCGGCGGTGCGTCGGACGGTCAGGGCGGCGGCGTCGAATACCGCCAGCGGCTTGCCGGTGCGCGCCTCGAACAGGACATAAGCGCCCTCGGCGACGGTCTCGCCGCTTGTGGCGTCGAATGCCGACGTGATCATGACGCCAAACTTGTCGCCGATCCGCCATGCCGCGCTCAACTGCAACGCCGCGGATGCGCCGTGCGGCGTCGGAATCGCATAGCGGGCCGGTTGCGGTGCCATCGTATCCACGGACCGGAAGGCCTGCCGCAGGGCTTCGATCAGCGACGGGAATTCAAGCGCATCGACGGCTTCGCTCCAGCCGAAGACGCGCATCCTAGCCGTCGGCCCCCGGTAGCGACCGCGGCGGTGGACCAGACGGCCGGCTCCCGCGCAAGCCGTCGATCTCGCGTTCCAGAGCGGCGATGCGCTTGGCGCGTGCCCGCGATTCCCGCCGCGCCGCGCCGCCACCCAGCCAGGCGAGCAGCATGCCGATCAGCAGGCCGGCGAGCAGCGACAACAGGATGACGAGGAAAAGCCGTGTCTCAATTTCGAACGGAAACGGCCACAAGGTGACGCTGACGCGCGCCCGGTTCGACACCGCGAATACCACCAGGACCAGCGCCAACGGCGCCGTCACCAACCAATGAAACAGTTTCATCCGTTAATCGGCCGCGCGGACGGCGGCTCCGCCAACCCCGCGCGACCCCGTTACCCGTTCGCTCAAGGCCGCTCGTTAAGCCGCTCGCGCAGCTCCTTGCCGGTCTTGAAAAATGGGATGTGCTTCTCGCCGACCTGGACGCTCTCGCCGGTACGCGGATTGCGGCCCATCCGTGCGCCGCGCCGCTTAACGGAAAAGGCGCCGAAACCGCGCAGTTCAACGCGGTCGCCGCGCGACAAGGCAGCGGCAATCTCGTCGAAAACGGTGGACACGATGCGCTCGACGTCGCGCTGGTAGAGATGCGGGTTGCGCTCAGCCAGCCGCTGAATCAGTTCGGATTTGGTCATTGCGCAGCCTAGGCCCCCCGCCGCGTTAAATCATTGGAAACCCTGCCAAATCCAACCCGCCCCGTCAAGAAAGCCGGCGCGGGCCGCCGGCCGGATTTCAGCCGCCGGCCTTCTCGTCCTTTTCATTCTTCCGGCTCAACGCTGCGCCGAGGATGTCGCCCAGGCTGGCGCCAGAATCCGAAGAGCCGTATTCCGCCATCGCCTGCTTGTCCTCGTCGATCTCGCGCGCCTTGATCGACAGCGTCGCCTTGCGCCCGCTGCGGTCGAAGCCGGTGAGCTTGGCGTCGACCTTTTCGCCGACGGCGAAGCGGTCGGGCCGCTGCTCGGCGCGATCGCGCGACAGCTCAGCCTTGCGGATGAAGCCCTGCATGCCGCCGGCCAGCGTCACCTCGATGCCGCTGTCGGTGACCGCCGAAACCGTGCAGGTCACGACGTCGCCTTTCTTGATGCCGGCGGCCTCGGCGGCCGAAGCCGGCTCGGCCTGAAGCTGCTTGATGCCGAGCGAGATGCGCTCCTTCTCGACGTCGACGTCGAGCACGCGCACCCGCACCATGTCGCCTTTCTTATAGTCCTTGATCGCCTCTTCGCCCGCCTTCTGCCAGTCGAGATCGGAGAGGTGCACCATGCCGTCGATGTCGCCGGCCAGGCCGACGAAGACGCCGAACTCGGTGATGTTCTTGATCTCGCCTTCGAGATCGGTGCCAACGGGGTACTTCTCTTTGAAGCTTTCCCACGGGTTGGCCAGGCACTGCTTGAGGCCGAGCGAGATCCGGCGCTTCTGCGGATCGACGTCGAGCACCATCACCTCGACCTCTTGGCTGGTCGAGACGATCTTGCCGGGATGCACGTTCTTCTTGGTCCAGCTCATTTCCGAGACGTGGACCAGGCCTTCGACGCCGGGCTCAAGTTCGACGAACGCGCCGTAATCGGTGATGTTGGTGACGCGGCCCTTGAACTTGGCGCCAGCCGGATATTTGAGCTCGACGCCTTCCCACGGATCGGCCTCGAGCTGCTTCATGCCGAGCGAGATGCGCTGCGTCTCGGGATTGAAGCGGATGACTTGGACCTTCACGGTTTGGCCGATATGTAGCGCCTCGGACGGATGGTTGATGCGCCGCCAGGCGATGTCGGTGACATGCAACAGGCCATCGACGCCGCCGAGATCGACGAATGCGCCGTAATCGGTGATGTTCTTGACCACGCCGTTGAGAACCTGGCCCTCCTTGAGCGAGGCGACCAACTCGGAGCGCGCCTCGGCGCGGCTCTCTTCGAGCACGGCGCGGCGCGAGACGACGATGTTGCCGCGCGCGCGGTCCATCTTGAGGATCTGGAACTGCTGCGGCGAGCCCAGCAGCGGGGTGATGTCCCGCACGGGCCGGATATCGACCTGGCTGCCGGGCAGGAAGGCGACGGCGCCCGAAAGATCGACAGTGAAGCCGCCTTTGACGCGGCCGAAGATGACGCCCTGAACCCGTTCGTTTGCCTGAAAGCTTTTTTCGAGCTGCGACCAGGCTTCTTCGCGCCGCGCCTTCTCACGCGACAACTGCGCCTCGCCGTTTTTGCCTTCCATGCGTTCGAGAAAGACTTCGACCGTGTCGCCCGCCTTGATCTCGGCGGCGCGCCCGGCCGTGCCGAATTCCTTCAGCGGCACGCGACCTTCGGATTTGAGGCCGACGTCGATCAGCACCATGTCGTTTTCGATGGCGACGACCTGGCCCTTGACCACCGTGCCTTCGAGGCCCGAGGCGGTGCCGAGGCTTTCGTCGAGGAGCGCCGCGAAGCTCTCCTTGCCTTTGTCCTGCGAAACAGCGGATTGACGAGCGGCCATGCGAACTCCGGAACTTCCCCGTGACGAAGACCGCGGCCTCACGGGGGGAGGAGCGCAGCCGGCTGCCGCAGGGTCGGGTGCGGCGGCGTGAACCCGTCGTCGCTGCAGGGCAAGCCTAACGCCGCGGCTTGAGCCCCCCGATATACCGGAGAGCGGCCGCAAACGCGGCATCGGCATCGAGCGCCGTGGTATCGAGCTCGAACGCATCGGAAGCGCGCTGCAACGGGGCGGTTCGGCGCTCCCGGTCGCGCGCGTCACGAAGCATCATGTCCTGCAGGACGCGCTCGTATATAGCGGGGCCGCCTGCGGCCTGCAACTCTTTGAATCGCCTTGAAGCTCTGGCTTCGACTGTGGCCGTCAGGAAGATCTTGGCGTCAGCGTCGGGGCAGACCACGGTGCCGATATCACGTCCGTCGAGCACGGCGCCCGGCCCCCGTCGGGCGAAATCCCGCTGGAAATCCAGCAGCGCCGTGCGGACGCCGGGAATGGCGGCGACGACCGATGCCGCCTGGGCGACCTTGTCGTCGCGCAGCCGGGGTTCGGCAAGGTCGCGCGCGTCGATCCGGCGGGCCGCCGCCACCGCGGCATCGGGATCGGCCGGATCAGCACCGGCCGCCAGGGCGCGGAAGGCGACGGCGCGATAAAGCGATCCAGTATCGAGGTGATTAAGGCCGAAATGCTCGGCGAGGCGGTGCGCGAGCGTGCCCTTACCCGAAGCTGCCGGACCGTCAACGGCGATGATCACCGCCGGGCCTCGACGATGCGCGTGCCGAGCCGGTTCATCAGCTTGACGAAGCCAGGGAAGCTGGTGGCAATGGTCTCTCCATCGTCGATGCGCACCGGCTTACGTGCCGCGCCGCCGAGCACCAGGAACGCCATGGCGATGCGGTGATCGAGCTTTGCCGCGACGAGTGCCCCGCCTTTGGGCGGCGTGCCCTTGCCTTCAACCGTCAGCGTGTCGCCGTCGATCGTTGCGGCGACGCCGCATTTCTGAAGGCCGTCGGCGATCGCCGCCAGCCGATCGCTTTCCTTGACGCGCAGCTCGCCAAGGCCGCGCATCACCGTGCGGCCCTTGGCGAAAGCCGCGGCCACTGCAAGGATGGGATACTCGTCGATCATGCTCGGCGCGCGCACCGCGGGCACTTCGACGCCGTGCAAATCGCCGGCTTTGACCCGGATGTCGGCGACGCTCTCGCCGCCGGCGATTCGCGCCTTCGCAATGCCGAGCGGCGCACCCATTTCGGTAAGCGTCTGATAGAGGCCGGTGCGCAACGGATTGGTGCCGATGCCTTCGACGGTCATGTCCGAGCCCGGCCGGATCAGCGCGGCGACGATGGGAAACGCTGCCGACGACGGATCGCCCGGCACGGTCAAGTCGGCCGGCGTGAGCTCGGGCTGCCCGGTCAGCGTGATCCGTTTGCCACCGGTCCCGGTCGATGTCACGGCAACGACGGCGCCGAAGTGCCGCAGCAAGTTTTCGGTGTGGTCGCGCGTCGCCGCCGGTTCGATCACCGTCGTCTCGCCCGGCGTGTTGAGTCCGGCCAGCAGCACGGCCGACTTCACCTGCGCCGACGGCACCGGCAGCGTGTAGGTGATCGGCATCGGCGATGCAGTTCCCACCACCGCCAAAGGCAAACGCGCGCCGTCGCGGGCGACGAAGCGCGCGCCGATGCGAGTCAGCGGTTCGACGATGCGCGCCATCGGCCGGCGGCGCAGGGATTCGTCGCCGGTGAAAAAGCTGGCGAAGGGAAGGGTCGCGACGGCGCCCATCAACAGCCGCGCGCCCGTGCCGGAGTTGCCGAGATCGAGAACTTCCGCCGGCTCAGTCAATCCGCCGACGCCGACACCGTGCACGCTCCACAGACCGTCGCGGCTTCGCTCGATGCGCGCGCCGAGCGCGCGCAGCGCCGCAGCGGTGCGCAGCACATCGTCGCCCTCGAGCAGATTGCGAATGCGCGTATGGCCGACCGCGAGCGCGCCGAGGATAAGGACGCGATGCGAGATGGATTTGTCGCCGGGCACGCGGCAGCGGCCGCGAAGCGAACGCGACGAGCCGGATGAAAGCGCGGTCACGGATGCGGTGTCCTCGATGGTGCGCTGTCTTTAGCACAGCGCGGACGCGGGTGCGACCGGACCGCGCCGGGAGACCGGCGTACGGTCCGACAGCCTGCGCGAATTAGCTTTTGACAGCGGCCCGCGGTCGTGGCAAAGGGCCGGGAAATATGGGTTTGGCGTTCGCACACGCCGTGGAGGCACCGTGACGAAGGTCGAGTGGGGTACCAAGCGGATCTGCCCTAATTGCGGCACGCGCTATTACGACATGCGCCGCGATCCGATCACGTGTCCGAAATGCGGCGCGCCGTTCGACGCGGAGTTCCTGGTCAAGACCCGGAAGTCGCGCGCTGCGGCGCCGGCTGCGGTCGAGGACGTGGCGCCGCTCGAGGAAGAGCTTGAAGCCGATCTGGCGGCCGAGCCCGACGAGACGGGCGAGCCTGTGACCGAGATCCCGGCCGGCGACGAAGCCGAGGAACAGGCCGAGGAGACCGTCACGACCGCAAAGGCCGGCAAAGGCAAGGGCCGTGGTAAGGGCACTGAGGACGAAGAGAAAAAAGAGGGCGACGAGGAGGAGGAGGAAGAGGTCCTCGAAGACACCTCGGAGCTCGGCGAGGACGAGGACGACATGGCCGAGGTCATCGAGAACGTCGACGAGGAGGACGATCGCTGATCCGGCGGGTCTTTCCCGCCATCGTTCGCCGCGCTAGATTTCCCGCGTTCCCGCCGCGGAAATGCTCGCTTCGGGGCCATAGCTCAGCTGGGAGAGCGCTACAATGGCATTGTAGAGGTCAGGGGTTCGATTCCCCTTGGCTCCACCAATCGAAGGCCTGGCGCCGTCTGCGCCGGGCCTTCGTCGCTTTGACCGCCGCTCCCAGTGCCGCCCCAGCCGGCCTTGATCAGACAGCGATATCGACCCATATGTCGCGTGGAGGACGAGGCCGTAGGGCGCGTCCGTTGGTTTCAAGGGGTGCCCACTATGGGGCCCCGCAAAGGGGACTTAGCTCGTTCGAGGAGGTCCAGGTGGCGCGTTTGTCAGTCTTAAATTCGCCGTTGTTGCTGGGGTTCGATCAGTTCGAGCGTGCGCTCGACCGCGTGACCAAGGCGACGGCCGACGGCTATCCCCCGTACAATGTCGAGCAGCGCGGCGATAACGCCCTGCGCATCACGCTCGCCGTGGCGGGCTTCACCATGGACGATCTAGCGGTTCAGATCGAGGACAACCAGCTGGTCATCCGCGGCAAGCAGGCCGACGACAAGGAGCGGGTGTATCTCCATCGCGGCATCGCCGCACGCCAGTTCCAGCGCTCGTTCGTCCTCGCCGACGGCATCGAAGTCGTCGGTGCGTGGCTCGAAAACGGCCTCCTCCATGTCGATCTCGCGCGTCGCACGGCGGAGCAACGAGTCAAGCGCGTCGAAATCCGCGGTTCGGGCAGTCCGAGCAACGGAAAGGCAGGCGATCATGAATAACCCCGAACTTGCACGGCTCAAGAACATCTCGGCAAAGGAATTCGCGCTGTGGGGGATCCAGGACATTGCTTACATCCGTCCGGCGACGGTGGACGGACAAAAAATGTTTGCGATCCACGCCGCCGACGGCACACAGGTCGCGGTGATGAAGACGCAGGCGATTGCCGAGGCGGCCGTCCGTCAGAACGACCTCGAACCGCTCAGCGTTCACTGAGCCCTTCAGCCTAGAAACAATCGAGAGATTGCCAGCTGCGCCGCCTCAGGCGGCGTCGCTGGCAGCGTGGTCGACGAGTAGCGCGTAAAGCGCGTCGGCGCGGTCGGTGCCGCGCAGCTTCTCGCACGTCTTGCGGTCGCGCAGCAGACGCGAGACCAGCGCCAGCGCCTTGAGATGGTCGCCGCTGGCGCCTTCCGGCGTCACCAGCAGGAAAATCAGATCGACCGGTCGATTGTCGACCGCCTCGAAATCGACCGCCTTCTCGAGCCGGGCAAAGAACCCGCGCGGCGCCGACAGGCCGGGCAGCCGGCCGTGCGGCACGGCGACGCCGTTGCCGATGCCCGTCGATCCCAGACGCTCGCGCTCGATCAGCGTCTCGAACAAGAGCCGTTCGCTGACGCCCATGATGGGCGCCGCGCGCTTGGCCAGGTCCTGCAAGGCCTGCTTCTTGTTCGCCGCCTTGAGACGGGTCGTCACCGAATTCGGTGTCAGCAGGTCTGAAATCCGCATTGCTGGCTTGCTTGTTCGTTGCCCGGTCACAGTTGCAAGGTCCTCTCGCGGCGGCGCCGGACCGACGAGGGGATACTCATCGCCTCGCGGTATTTGGCGACCGTCCGCCGGGCGATGTCTATACCTTCTTTCATCAAAATTTCCACGATCCGATCGTCGGACAGGATTTCGCCAGCTTCCGCCTCGATCAGCGAGCGGATACGAAAACGTACGGCTTCGGCCGAATGCGCCTCGCCCGAGGCCGCGGCGATGGCCGAAGTGAAGAAGTATTTGAGCTCGTAAATCCCGCGCGGCGTCAGGATGTATTTGTTGGTGGTGACGCGGCTGACGGTGCTTTCGTGCATCTCGATGGCGGAGGCGATGTCGCGCAGGATCAGCGGCTTCAAGTGCTGCACGCCGTGGCGCAGAAATCCGTCCTGCTGGCGGACGATTTCGCGCGAAACTTTCAGGATCGTGGTCGCCCGCTGGTGCAGCGCCTTGACCAGCCAATTGGCCGATTGGTAGCGCTCGGAGAGATATTCCTTCTCTTTCTTGTTCTTGGTTGCGCCGCTGACTTCGGCGTAATAGCGGTTGTTGACCAGGACGCGCGGCAGGCTCTCGCTGTTAAGCTCCACCGCCCAGCTGCTATCCGGCAGCGCGCGCAGCAGTACGTCGGGCACGACGACTTCGGGCGCTGCCTTGTCGAAGGCGAGACCAGGCTTCGGATTGAGCGCCTTGATCTCGGCCACCATCTGCGTGAGGTCGGCGGCGTCGACGCGGCACACGCGCATCAGCTGTTGCGCATCGCGATTGGCGAGCAGCGGGAGGTTTTCCACCAGTGCCCGCATCGCCGGATCGAACCGGTCGCGCTCCTTGAGCTGCAGCGCGAGGCATTCGGCGAGGTTTCGCGCAAAGACGCCGGCCGGATCGAACCGCTGCACCAGCGCCAGCGTTCTTTCGACGCGCGCCACGTCGCATGACAGCAGTTCGGCGATGGCGGTGAAGTCGCCGGTGATGTAGCCGGCCTCGTCTATCATGTCGATGAGATGGCTGCCGATGACGCGGTCGGCGGGATCGTGAATCTCGACCGCGAGCTGCTCAAGCAGATGCTCACGCAAGCTGATCGGCCGCGTCAGCGTCTGATCGATCCCGGGCAGACCGTCGGCCGGCGGCGCGGCGCCGGTGCGGGTTTTCCAAGCCTCCGGATCGCCGGCATAGTCGAGATTGCCCTCGCCTTCACGGCCGGCTTCCTCGTGCCAGGTTTCGGCCGCGTCCGCGGTGTCGGCGCCGGCGACAGCATCGCGGCGCTCGTCTGGCGTGCTATCGGCTTCGGGCGGTGTCTCGGCCGTAGTGTCTTCGGCGGCGGCCGACTCCGTGCCGCCGCTCTCGTCCGGCGTTTCGTCGCGTTCGAGCAGCGGATTCTGCTCGAGCTCGTTGTCGACATAGGCAGTGAGCTCGATGCTCGACATCTGCAGCAGCTTGATCGCTTGCTGCAGCTGCGGCGTCATGACAAGCGCCTGACCTTGGCGCAAATCCAATCGCGGCGTAAGGGCCATGGCGACCTACAGGCTGAATCTTTCGCCCAGGTAAACGCGCCGCACGTCAGCGTCGCGCACAATCTCATCCGGTGCGCCCTCCATCAGCACCTGGCCCTGGTGCAGGATGTAGGCTCGGTCGACGATCTCGAGCGTTTCACGAACATTGTGGTCGGTGATCAGAACGCCGATGCCGCGATCCTTAAGATGGGCGACGAGATCGCGGATGTCGTTGACAGCGATCGGATCGATGCCGGCCAGCGGCTCGTCGAGCAAAATGAAGTGCGGCTGCGTCGCCAGCGCGCGCGCGATTTCGACGCGCCGCCGTTCGCCACCGGACAGCGCCATCGCCGGCGCGCGGCGCAGATGCGTGATGGAGAACTCGGCGAGCAGCGCATCGAGCATGGTTTCGCGCGCTTCTGCCACCGGCTCGGCGACTTCGAGCACCGCACGAATGTTTTGTTCGACCGAAAGACCGCGGAAGATTGAGGCTTCCTGCGGCAGATAGCCGATGCCGAGCCGCGCGCGGCGGTACATTGGGAGCTCGGTGATGTCCTCGCCGTCGAGCGTGATCGCACCGACATCCGGCCGCACCAGGCCGGTGATGATGTAGAAGCACGTAGTCTTGCCGGCGCCGTTGGGTCCGAGCAAGCCGACCGCCTCGCCGCGCTGAACCGAAACGCTGACGGCGCGCAGCACCGGCCGCTTCTTGAAGCTCTTGCCGAGATTGGTCGCCACCAGGCCCGAATTGGAGGCAACGAGGCGCGGCGCTCCCTCGCGGCGCGGTGCCGGGGCATGTTGTGGACGCGCAGGCGCATGAGCGTGCGCGCCGTGGGCGGCGTGGCCCGATGCCGGATTATGATCGGTCGGCGGCTTCACCATGGCGCGTTACTGTCCGGCGCCGCCGGCCGGCTTGCGGTTCGGCACCAGCAAGCCCTCGACCCGAGGCGTCGGGCCGCTGGCGATCTGATTCGGCGGCGCGGCGAGGATCTGGCTGACGTTGTTCTTCAAGTCAACAACGCCGTATTCGCCGCGCAGCTCGTCGTCGCCCTTGGTAAGCCTGACATGGCCGATCAGCGTCGCAATCTGGGGCCCGACGTTGTAAACGCCCTCGTCGCCGTGCGCGATCTGTCCGGGCGCCGAAATCAGCACATTGCCGTAGCCGTTGACGCGGGTGATTTGCGCCGGCTGGTCGCCTTGTTTCTCGATGTCGGCGGTAACGATGTCGGCGCGCATCCGGCGATCTCCGCGGATCACCAGCGCGCCGCCGCGCGCCACGGCGATCTGCTTCTTGTCGTACCATTCCAGCGAATCGCGCGCGGTTATGGTCTCGCCCGGCGTCACGATGCGCAGGTCCTTCCCGGTCAGCACCATCACCGCCTGGTCGACGTCGTAAACCGCATGATCGCCGAAAGCTTGCTGGTCGCCGTTGGTGAAATGGACACGGCCTTCGGCTTCGAGACGGTAGATCTCGGTCGACGATCCGCCTTGCAGCGGATTTGAGTCGCGTTGAGCGTCTTTGCTCGCTGTCGGCGTTTGCGCGGCCGGATGGTCGGCGCCTTGGCCGACCGGACGGTAATAGGCGTAGAGAATGTCGGCGGTCACGGTGGCGTTGCCGCGGGTGGCCGACGCGTTGCCGCGCGCAATGTAAACGCTATGGGCCTGCTGCCACTCGATGCCGTGATCGGCTTCAATGTGGATTGGCCGGTCGCTGGCCTGCGCGCCGGCGAGCTGCGCATGCGCGCATGGCGGCGCCGTGCCGGCCGCAATAGCCGCGACCATCAAGGCCGCCGCGCGCCGCGAAATCACGGCGTCGCCTTCGGTCGTTCATTAAGGTCGAGCGACGCATGGCCAGTGAAGATCATGGTCTGGCCACGGTCGAGGATGCGCAAACCTTGCGCCTGGACATGGCCGAAGGTGCCATCGCCCTCGACGGGATCGTGGCTGACCGCGGTGCCTTGCACCATGTTGATGGTCACGCTGTCGGAATGGAGCGCGTTGCCTTTGTCTTGATAGAGCTCGACGTTACCGAAAAGGTCGAGTTGTTGCTGCTGCGGCTGATAGAGACCGACATAGGCAGTCAGTTCATCCCAATTACCGGTGTTGGTTGTCAGGTCCGCCTTGGGCGAATCGAGCGAGATTGCATCGTCGACTTTGGGCATCTGGCTTGCGGAGTCGGCGGTGACGACGAACGGCCGGTTGTCGCGGTCGATGCCGGTGTATCGCGGATCGATCATGCGCACCTGGCGTGCCTGACCGACGTCGATCTTCGGCATGCGCGCGAACTGCACGCGATCGATGGCGCCCTGGATCCGCGGCCAAACTGCCACCAGCAGCAGCAACGCCAAGGCGGTCGCCGGCAGGATGCGCTTGGCGACACCGACGAAACGGCTATAGCGCCGCAGCGTCGCGGCGCGATTTTCGGTATCGAACGGACGCGTCTGCGCCAGATCGAGTTGCGTCTTCACGCGATTCCTGCCCGCAGGCAATCGTGAATGTGCAGGATGCCGAGCGGCTTGCCGACGGCATCGACGACGAACAAGCTGGTAATGGCGTTCTGGTTCATCTTGGCCACCGCTTCGGCGGCGAGCGCCTGAGGCCGGATGGTCTTCGGCCGGCGGCTCATTACTTCGGCGACGCCGGCGCGGAGCAGGTGATCACCCATGTGGCGGCGCAAATCACCGTCGGTGACGACGCCGGCGAGGCGGCCCGTGCCGTCGACGATGCCGACGCAGCCGAAGCTTTTGGCGGTCATGGCTAGGATCGCATCCGCCATCGCCGTCTCGAGCGGCACCAGCGGCACTGCCGGTCCGTCGTGCATGATGTCGGCGACCTTGAGCAGACGGCGGCCGAGCCGGCCACCGGGATGCAGCTCATGGAAGTCGTCGGCGGAGAATCCTTTGCGTTCGAGCAACGCCACCGCGAGCGCGTCGCCTAGCGCCATCATCATGGTGGTCGACGTCGTCGGCGCCAGGCCCATCGAGCAGGCCTCCGCGGCCGCCGGAAGGCGCAGCGTCACGTCGGCGGCGTCGGCCAGCGCGCTCTGTTCGCGCGCGGTGATCGCGATCAGCGGCAAGCCGAAGCGCCGCGCGTGCGCGAGGATGTCGGCGAGCTCGTTGGTCTCGCCGGAATTCGACAGCGCCACCACCGCGTCGCCGGCGGCGAGCATGCCGAGATCGCCGTGACTCGCCTCGGCCGGATGGACAAATTGCGCCGGCGTTCCGGTCGACGCCAACGTCGACGCGATCTTGCGCGCGACATGGCCGCTTTTGCCCATGCCGGTGACAGTGACGCGGCCGGCGATCGCCGCGAGCTTGTCGACGGCCTCGGCGAAGCTCGCGTCGAGTTCAGCCGCCAATGCCTCGAGCCCGACGATCTCGGTATCGAGCACGCGGCGCGCGACGGCGATATCCGGCGACTCTTTCGTCTTGGCGATGGTGCGGCGCAACGATTTTCTCCCGCTGCGGGCCTCTCCGACGGCTAACACCAAGGTGCGGGAACGGAAATTCCCCCTCATCATAGGCGCAATATGCTCCCGCGATCCCCCGAAATCAACGGAACGGGGCACGAACGGCACATTATTTGCTTGATCGAGTTAAGACTTGCTTTCAGTGCTCGAAAAGATCGGGACCCGGGAAACCCGCGAGATCTAGCGCCGCGCGCGTCGGTAGGAAATCGAAACAGGCCTGCGCCAGATCGGTCCGTCCCTCGCGCGCCAACATCGCGTCCAGCTTGGTCTTGAGCGCGTGCAAATGCTCGACGTCGGCGGCGGCGTAACGTTTTTGCTCTTCGGTCAATTCAGCCGCGCCCCAATCGGACGATTGCTGCTGCTTCGACAACTCGATACCGAGGATCTCGCGGCACAGGTCCTTGAGTCCATGTCGGTCGGTGAAGGTGCGCACCAGCTTCGATGCCACTTTCGTGCAATAGACCGGCGCCGCGCGCACACCGAGATAGCGCTGGATCATCGCCAGATCGAATCGCGCGAAATGGAAAATCTTTAGGACTTTCGGGTCGCCGAGCAGTGCCTTGAGACGCGGCGCGTCGTACTGGCCGGCCGCGAACTGCACGAGGTGACTGTGGCCGTCGCCGGCCGACAACTGAACAAGGCACAGACGGTCGCGCGCCGGATCGAGACCCATGGTCTCGGTGTCGACAGCAATGGTTTTGCCGAGCGCGAGACCGGTCGGAAGATCGCCACGATGCAGGTGGATGGTCATCGGCCTCGCCATCTCGAAACCGCCCGCGTCGCGGGGGAAAGCGGTGGTGCCCAGGAGAAGACTCGAACTTCCACGACCTTTCGGCCACTAGAACCTGAATCTAGCGCGTCTACCAATTCCGCCACCTGGGCAATCG
>DASQGX010000051.1:0-2898 GCA_035632395.1 Allostellaceae bacterium | reverse complement strand
GCCTATTCGCCGGTTGCCAAATCACTGCATTGGCTCGTCGTCATCTTGATTGTGGCGCAGCTCGCGCTCGGCTGGCTGATGCCGGGCGCAAAGCGCACGACGCCGCCGGACGTCCTCAACAACTGGCACATGTCAATCGGCGTCATCATCCTGGCGGTGATTGTCATCCGCGCGCTATGGCGGCTATTCGCCGGCACGCCAACACCGGAGCCCGGACCGCGCTGGCAAATCGCCGCCGCCGAGACGACGCATCTGGTGCTTTATCTGCTGGTATTCGCGTTGCTGCTCAGCGGCTGGGCGAACGCCGTGGCGCATAATTGGACGATCACGCTGTTCTGGACCGTGATGTTACCCGCCGTGCTGCCAGCCGGCGCCGGCTGGGTACGCGCCGTCGGCGAACTCCATTCCGATATTGTCTGGGTCCTGCTCGGCCTAGTCGGGATGCACGTCGCCGCGGCGCTCGGTCACCATTTCATTCTCGGCGACAACGTGCTGCGCCGCATGCTGCCGGCGCGGACCGACGACCGCTCCTAAAGCCGCTCGCCGCGCACCAGCCGCGGCAGGTTGCCGCCGGCGCCCATGGCGTGACGCATCAGCGCCTTTTTCAGCCGCGGCATGCGGTTGACCGCAGCCAAACCGAGATCGCGCACCAGACCGACGCTTTTCAGGTCGTTGGAAAAAAGCCGCGTCAGGCCGTCGGTGACGGCCGCCAGCGTCACTGCATCGAAGCGTCGCCAGCCTTCGTAACGCGCCAGCAGATCGGCGGCGCCGACGTCGAGGCCGAGCCGCCGCGCGTCCACCGTCAACTCGGCCAAGCTGGCGACGTCGCGCAAACTAAGGTTAAGGCCCTGGCCAGCGATCGGATGGATCGCGTGCGCCGCTTCACCGACCAGCGCCAGCCGCGGCGCGGTGTAGCGCTCGGCGTGCAGGAACGATAACGGATAGGACCAAACCGGCCCCGCGAGTTCGACCGCGCCGAGGAAATCGCCGAAGCGGCGTTGCAGCTCGGCGGCGAAGCGCTGTTTCGGCAAAGCCAAAAGCTCTGGTGCGTGCTCGCGGCTTTCGGTCCATACGATTGACGAACGATTGCCCGTCATCGGCAGGATGGCGAACGGACCGGACGGCCGGAAATGCTCGACCGCGACGCCGCGATGCGGCTTTTCGTGCGCCACGCAGGCGACGATCGCGGTCTGGCGGTAGTCCCACGTCAGTGACTTAATGCCGGCATCTTGGCGCAGCTTCGAATTCCGGCCGTCACACGCGGCGACAAGACCGGCCTTGAGGCGCGATCCGTCGTCGAACTCGACCAGCGCCGCGGCGCCGATGTCGCTTACGCGCGCCACGCCAGCAGGCGCGATGTAGTGCAGGTTACGAAAGCTGCGCGCACGCTCGTACAGGACGCGGCGCAGCAGGCCGTTCTCGACGATGAAGCCCAGCGGCTGGTCGCCGATATCGGCGTGGTCGTAATGCAGGAAGAACGGCGAGCCGCCGTCGGCGACGCGGATCTCGAGAATGGCGCCGGCGTGCGGTGCGAGATGGTCCCAGACGCCGAGACCAGCCATCACCTGCTTCGCGCCGTGCGCCAAGGCCGTGGTGCGCCCGTCGAACTTCGGCGCCAGCATGGTGTCGAGCGCGACACGGTCGATCAGCGCGACTTCGAGTCCGCCGGCGGCGCAGGCGAGCGCCAAGGTGACGCCGGCCAGGCCGCCGCCGACCACGGCGATTTCGACACGCGTTTCCGCCTTTGGCGCCACGGCGCGACAATGGCGGGGAAGCTGCGCGCTGTCCAGGCGGGGCGGCGCTGCCGGACAACACAAAAAATACCGGGGTGGGACCATCGCCCCGCTCCGGTTTACTTGATCAATCGGCCGGCTATTCGCCGTCGGTGCCGATGGCATAGGCGGTTTCGCCGTGCACCGCGTCGTCGCCCGCGATCCTGCCGAGCGGTTTCGCGACATGAGCGAATTCGCCGGCGAGATGGAAGCCGGTCCGGCGCGGATAGCGACGTCCGCACGGCGGCCGCGGACCCTGCTCTAGCGCGCGCCGCTGCGATTCTGGCAAGGCGTTGCCGTGATCCCTCGGGTTGGCCTTGCTCGCTGCTTTGGTTGTGCGCTAATCGCGCGATTTCTTGAGCCGAAGCCTGGTTGCTTAAATTTTAATCAGCATCAATAATGCTGACTAAAAATCCGGCAGAACCCGCTTATCCACAAGGCAATTCGCTTGGAATCCCGCATCGGGCGCGAGTTTGCACGATGGCACGAATCTTGAGTTCGGTGAGGCGGCCCACCCGCTCGGGGGAGCCGTGCTTTGGCCCATTGGGAAAGGTTTCACCCTATGCGTTGGAATTCGCCGTTCGCTTCATGGATACGGAGCGCCCTCCGGCTGGTGCCGGTCATCGCTTTCGTGCTGGTGCTTCCGCTGATGGCGGCGCATGCGCAACAGGCCGCGCCCGCCACACCGGCGCCGGCCGCCGCGGCACCCGTCACCGCTGCACCGGCAGCACCGCCCGCTTGCGGCGGCAAAGTGCTGACGAAATGCACGCCCGATTCCGGCGACAGTGCCTGGATGCTGGCGTCGGTCGCGCTGGTGCTGATGATGACTGTGCCCGGTCTTGGCCTGTTCTACGGCGGCATGGTGCGCAAGAAGAACGTCGGCGACACGGTGATGACGAGCTTCTTCATCACCTGCTTGGTGACGGTGCTGTGGGCGGTGTGCAACTACAGCTTCGCGTTCCGCGCCGGCACGCCATTCATCGGTGGCCTCGATCGCGCCTTCCTGCAAGGCATGCTGAGCGACATCTCGAACAACACGGGCAATCCCAATCCGCTGGCGCCGACGATTCCCGAGACCGTCTACATGTGCTTCCAGATGACGTTCGCGATCATCACGCCGGCGCTG
>DASQGX010000050.1:0-7948 GCA_035632395.1 Allostellaceae bacterium | reverse complement strand
CGTGCGCTCGCCGGTTGGCCACGTCCTTAGCGCCATCCGCGAAAATCCGCTGCGCGCAGCCGCTGTCGGTCACAACGTCCACGGTTACAAGCTGACCGCCTTCGTTATCGCCGCCGCCTACGCCGGCTTCGCTGGCGGGCTACTGGGTGTGCTGCAGGCGTTCATGCCGCCCGAGGCCTTCACCTTCGACACGTCGGGCCAGCTCATCATGCAGACGGTGATCGGCGGCACCGGCACGTTGTTCGGCCCGCTCGTTGGCGCTGCCGTGTGGCTCTCGCTGCGCGATTTCCTCCAGCAGTCGCTCAATCTCGGTGCGGCCTGGAAGCTGGTGCTCGGCCTCATCTTCGTCCTGCTGGTGTGCTTCCTGCGGCGAGGCCTGATCGGCGGCTTGCAGGATGCGATTGGATTTTTGATTGCACGCCGGCGGGCGCGGGAGGCCGAAGCGGCATCTCCAGCGCCGGTGACAGCGCCGGTTATGGCGACCGTCGGTCCGTCCCGCCGCCGCGACGAGACGCCGTTTTCCGGGCCGGTGCTCGAGGCCCGCGGCATCACCAAATCCTTCGGCGGCCTGATCGCCAACCGCGACATCCAATTTTCGGTCAATCAGGGCGAGTTGCGCGGCGTGATCGGGCCGAACGGCGCTGGCAAAAGCACGTTCTTCAAGATGCTCACCTGCGAACTGCCGCCAACGTCCGGACACATTATCTTTCACGGCCGCGACATCACCGGCATGGACGTCGCCTCGGTCTGCCAGCTCGGCCTGACCAAGAGCTATCAGGTAAATCAGCTGTTCAACCGGCTGACGGTGCGCGAGAACGTCGTCATCGCCGCGCTGGCGGAACGGCGCGGCCGCTTTTCGCTCGATTTCCTGCGGCGGATCGAGCGCGTGCCGGGCCTCGATACCCAGGTCGAAAGCACGCTCGCGCTCGTCGGACTGACGGCGCGCGCCAATGTGCCGGTCTCCGGCCTCGCCTATGGCGAGAAGCGGCGGCTCGAGATCGGGCTGGCATTGGCGTCGTCGCCGTCGCTGCTGCTGCTCGACGAGCCGCTCGCTGGCATGAGCCCTCAGGAACGCGCCGAAACCGTGACGCTGCTGAAGAACATCCGCCGTGGCCGGACGCTTGTGGTCGTCGATCACGATATGGACGCGATCTTCGAGCTCGCCGAGCGCATCACCGTTCTGCACGAAGGCGCCGTGCTCGCCGAAGGCACGCCTCCAGAAATCCAACGCAACAGCTTCGTCCAGGAAGCCTATCTCGGCGGGGTCGCGGCATGAGTGCGCTGCTCGAAGTCGAAAACCTGAACAGCTACTACGGCGACAGCCACATCCTGTTCGACATTTCGCTCGAGGTCACCAAGAACGAGGTCGTCGCGCTGCTCGGTCGCAACGGCGCCGGCAAGAGCACCACACTGAAAAGCCTGATCGGCATGGTACGGCCACGCTCGGGCCGCATTGTCTTTGACGGCGTGCCGATCCACGGCCTGAAGTCGCATGCCATCGCCGCGCACGGGTTGCAGCTTGTGCCTGAAGAGCGCCGCATCTTCGGCAGCCTGAGCGTCGAGGATAATCTGGTACTAGCAGGGCTCACGGCGAAGTCGCGCTGGCCGCTGGATCGCATCTGGGAGATTTTTCCGCGACTGCGCGAACGTCGCCGCAGTCTCGGCACGGATCTTTCGGGCGGCGAACAGCAGATGCTGGCGATCGCGCGGGCGCTGATCCGCGATCCCAAAATTGTGCTGCTCGACGAGCCGTTCGAAGGTCTCGCGCCGATCATCGTACGCGATCTGCTCGCCACGTGCCGCGCGCTCGCCGAGTCCGGATTGACTCTGGTGATCGTCGAGCAGAACGTTACCGCCGCGATGACGCTCGCTCATCGCGTTTATATCTTGCGCAATGGCCATATGGTTGAAGCGATGAGCGCGCAGACTGTGCGCGATCAACCCGAGGTGTTGCACCGCCATCTCGGCGTCTAAGGACGACCGCGACCGCACACGGTGGCATGCCAAATATAAGCACGGCGCGCACTTTTCGCGGCGGCAAGATTGCACGGCGTTAACGTGTCTGCGTTCACGCCTTGGCAACCAAAGATTGATTACCGTAGGCGGATGTTGGCGCTCCAATCACCGATGCTTCAGCGCTTCCACGCGGACTGGGATGTCCGTCGCCGCGGTCGCGAATTTCCTGCGCGGCGCGATTTCGATCCGTGCGACCTGCGTTATGCGCTCGGCTACATATCGCTGATCGACGTTCTCGGCGATCCACCACGCTTCCGCTTCCGGCTTCACGGCGTCGGTAACGCCGAGCGGGTCGGCATCGACATGACCGGCAAGCTCCTGGAGGCGATGCCGGACGGGCGCCGCTACCGGCTGGTGAGTATGCATTATTCCGCCGTCATGAAGGAGCGCGAGCCGGTTGCACAGACGCGGCGCGTCTACGCCATCGACGAGCGCGCGTGGAATTGCGAGGTTCTGGTGCTTCCCTTGTCGAGCGACGGTATTAACATCGACATGTTGATGAGCTGCGCCGCTTGGGCCGATGGCGGCACATCAATGCGCTCGGCAGTGCCACTCGCCGCCGGTTTCCAAGGCCGATCGTGAACCGCTGCGCGGCGCCTGTTTTCACGGGAACTGCGGATGCGCCCAGTTACAGGCGACTCCGGCGTTGGTGTATTCGTCCTCGAGCGGCTGCGGAAAATTGAAGTAATCGAACACCGTCCGCCACTGGCGGGCATCGGCATCATAGACATAGAGCGTGGCCGAACTCGTGTCTTTGCCGCGAACGGTTTCGCAATCGCTGTCGGCCACCGCCCACCAGAGAATGCCGCTGCCGCTGCACAGTTGCTGGCGGAAAGCGACATAGCGTGCGCCGCCATTGTTTATGATGTGCACGCTGTCGAGATCCATGCAGACCTCACCAGTTCCATACCAGCGTTCCGCGTGCGCAGCCGATGGCAGGCCAATGGTGACTGCCAGCGGTAGAACAAAAGCCAATATGCCCAAGATTGAAGACCACGACCGCATCGCTTTCCCCCCGTCGCGATGAGCGCCGCCACGAAGTTTAAGATGCGTAAGGCGGTTTGGTCCAGCCTTTGGGCGACAGGGTGAAGATCTCGTGGCCGGTCGCGGTCACGCCGATCGTGTGCTCGAACTGCGCCGACAGCGACTTGTCCTTGGTCACCGCCGTCCACCCGTCGCTCAGGATCTTCACCTCGTAGCGGCCGGCGTTGATCATCGGCTCGACGGTGAAGAACATGCCTTCGCGCAGCGCCAGGCCTTCGCCGGCACGGCCGAAATGCAGGATCGACGGTGCGTCGTGGAAAATCCGGCCGACACCGTGGCCGCAGAAATCGCGCACCACCGAGAAGCGGAAGGATTCGGCATACGACTGGATGGCATGACCGATATCGCCAAGCGTCGCGCCCGGCTTGACGACGGCGATGCCGCGCATCATCGCCTCGTAAGTGACATCGACGAGCTTCGCCGCTTTGACGCTGACCTTGTCGCCGACCAGGAACATGCGGCTGGTATCGCCGTGCCAGCCGTCGAGGATCACGGTGATGTCGATATTGATGATGTCGCCAGCCTCGAGTACGCGGTCGCCGGGAATGCCGTGACAGACCACGTGATTGACCGACGTGCAGATCGAGCGCGGGAAGCCGCGGTAGTTGAGCGGCGCCGGAATGGCGCCGTGGTCGACGATGAAGTCGTGGCACAGCCGGTCGAGCCTGTCGGTGGAGACGCCGGGCTGGACGTAGGGCGTGATGAAATCCAGGACTTCGGCCGCTAACCGCCCGGCCTTGCGCATGCCGGCGAAATCGTCCGGTCCGTGCAGGCGGATGCGGCGTTCGCCGGGCTCGTCGCGGCGCAGGGCCGGGGAAACCTGATCGTTCATGACGCCGTCATAGGTAGTCGCTTTGCGACCTGCTCGCAAGGCGATGGCGGCGCGAATATTATCCGCAAATGACGTCGATTCGCGGCCTCGGCCGCGGGATTTCCTGCGCCCTCGGTGCCGCGGTGCTGTTCGGCGCCAGCACGCCGTTGGCCAAGGCGCTATTGGGCGCGGTGAGCCCGTGGCTGCTCGCCGGGCTGCTCTATCTTGCGTCCGGCATCGGCGTCGCGGCGATCCTCGGTTGGCAGCGCTGGCGTGGGGCCGCGCAAGGTGCGCCGCTGCGCGCCGCGGATCTGCCGTGGCTCATCGTTACGGTTATTGCCGGCGGCGTCTGCGGTCCGGTGCTGCTCATGCTCGGATTGGCCGAAACCCAGGCCTCGACGGCGGCGCTGCTGCTCAATCTCGAAAGCGTCTTCGCGCTGGCGATCGCCTGGCTGGTCTTCCACGAATTCGTCGATCTGCGTATCGGCCTCGGCGCGGCGGCGATCGTCGCCGGCGGCGCGGTGCTGTCCTGGGGCGGTCGTGTCGGCTTCGCCTGGGGCAATTTGTGGATCGTCGGCGCCTGCTTTGCCTGGGCGATCGACGACAATCTGACGCGCAAGATTTCCGGCGTCGATCCGCTTCGCATCACCGCGATCAAGGGATTGGCCGCAGGTGCGGTCAACGTCGGCCTCGCTTTGACGCTCGGCGATGCGTGGCCACCGCTCAGGGCGCTTGCCGGCGCGGGCATCGTCGGCTTTTTCGGCTATGGCGTGAGCATGTCGCTTTTTGTCGTGGCGCTGCGCGAACTCGGTGCCGCGCGCACGATGGCCTATTTCTCGACCGCACCGTTTGTCGGCGCGGCACTGGCGATCGCCGGTTTCGGCGAGCCGGTGACGATCGGCTTTCTTGTCGCGGCGGCGCTGATGGCGGCCGGCGTCGTGCTGCATCTGACCGAGCAGCACGAACACGAACACGTCCACGAGCCGATGGAGCACGAGCATTGGCACTGGCATGACGAGCATCACCAGCATGCGCACGCGCCCGGCGATCCACCGGGCGAGCCGCACAGTCATCGGCACGTGCATGCGCGGCTGGTGCATAGGCATCCGCACTATCCCGACATCCATCACCGGCACACGCACGGATGAGGCCGGCGTCCACGAACCCGAGCCGATTGCTCCACCGCACGATTGGGGCTAAGGGAAGCGCATGAGCGATACCGCCGCGCCGGGTAAAATCTACACTGCCTGCGTCCTCGTCATCGGCAACGAAATTCTTTCCGGCCGCACCCAGGACACCAATCTCGCCTATATCGCGCAAGGCTTGGCGCAGGTCGGCGTCATGCTCAAGGAGGCGCGCGTCATTCCCGATGTCTGCGACACCATCGCCGCGACGGTGAACGAGCTGCGCGCCAAGTACGATTATGTGTTCACGACGGGCGGCATCGGCCCGACGCACGACGATATCACCGCCGAATGCGTCGCCAAGGCCTTCGGCGTCGAGAACGTGCTCAATCCCGAAGCGCTGGCGATCTTTCAGGCGATCTTCAAGCCCGAAGATCTGAATGAAGCGCGGCTTAGGATGTGCCACACGCCCGAAGGCGCGGAGCTGATCCCCAATCCGGTCTCGCGCGCGCCGGGGTTCCGCAAAGAGAACGTCTTCGTCATGGCCGGCATACCGCGCGTGATGCAGGCGATGTTCGACAGCGTCAAGCCGACGCTCAAAGGCGGTCCGCCGGTGCTCTCGCGCACCGTCGGCTGCGAGTTGCCGGAAGGCACTGTGGCGCAGGGACTTGCCGCCATCCAGGACCGCTATGGCGATCTCGACATCGGCTCATATCCGGCGTTCCGCCGCGGCGGCGGCTTCTGGGTGAGCCTGGTGCTGCGCGGCCGGGATCCGGCGCGGCTCGACCAGGCGGCGGGCGAGGTGGTGGCGATGGTCAAAGGCTTAGGCGGCAACCCCACTCTCGAATAGGCCCGATTCGGCCTGATAGGATGCCTCCGGCTGAAGCTGTGCCCGCGTGGCGGAATGGTAGACGCAACGGACTTAAAATCCGTGCCGGGAAACCGGAGTGCTGGTTCAAATCCAGCCGCGGGCACCAAGCCGAATGGACGGTTGCCAGACCGTTAGGCGACATCAGGGTCGCATCATATAGTACTGATATTATAGCTTTTATTGCTGTTCCGGGTGTGCCGATCTGGCTTCACCCAGAGAGCTATGGAAATAGCTCATCGGCTCAGCTACTTATAGTGAAACACAACCGGGCCAGGCAGGGCCTCGGGGGGATTGCTCGGGCCGCCGGCAAAATGCCGGAAATTCCAGATTGTAGAAGCATTTAGCCGGTTTCTCTGGCTCGACCCACAGGGCGGTACAAGGAATTTGCGGGCCTAGCGCCCGCGTCGGAGGGCATGAATGAGCACACGCAGCAAAGCCGCGCCCAAGAAGAAACCAGCGGCGAAGAAGGCGGCACCGCCGCCGAAGAAGGTCGCTGCGTTGAAGAAGCCGACCACGCCGCTGCCGTTGCCGCCGCGACCCGGCATGCCGGTGCGACCAATGCCGGGTCAACTCGCGCGGCCGATCGGGTCCGCGCCGCTGGCGGCCAAGCCGGCCAATGCCAAGCCCGCGGCCAAGCCGGCCGCCGCGCGCCCCGGCGAAAGTCCGGCTCGTCAGGCGTTGGCGCAACAGGCGGAAGAACGGCGCAAGGCGGCGACCCGCAAGCTGTTCGCGCGGCTGCGGTCGCTCGAGGCGATCATCGGTGCCGATCTGCGCAAACGCGGCAGCCTGCTGCTGTCGCAGGCGGTTGATCAGTGGTACGCCGAGGCGATCAGCGCCACCGCGACCGACGTCAGCATCACCAACGCCGCGCGCGCGGTGATTTCGCACATCTAGGCGCGCCGCAACCTACGCCGTCTTGGCTGTCTTGAGGCCGAGTTCGGCGATGGTGCGCTCGCGCATGATGAATTTCTGGATCTTGCCGGTGACCGTCATCGGGAATGCATCGACGAACTTGATGTAGCGCGGCACTTTATAGTGCGCAATCTGGTCGCGGCAGAAGCCGCGGATCTCCTCTTCGGTCGCGGTCACGCCCGGCCGCAGCTTGACCCAGGCGCAAATTTCCTCGCCGTAACGGTCGTCCGGCACGCCGATGACCTGCACGTCCTGAATCTTGGGATGGCGATAAAGGAATTCTTCGATCTCGCGCGGATAGACGTTCTCGCCGCCGCGGATCACCATGTCCTTGATGCGGCCGACGATATTGCAATAGCCCTCGGCATCGATCGTCGCGAGGTCGCCAGTGTGCATCCAGCGGGCGGCGTCGATCGCTTCGCGCGTGCGTTCCTCGTCGCCCCAATAGCCGAGCATCACCGAATAGCCGCGGGTCAGTAGCTCGCCCGGCGTGCCTGGCGGCACGATGCGGCCGTTGAGATCGACGATTTTGACCTCGATATGCGGATGGATGCGGCCGACGGTCGAAACGCGGCGCTCCAGCGGATCGTCGGTCGAGCTTTGGAAGCTCACCGGGCTGGTCTCGGTCATGCCGTAGGCGATAGTGATCTCGGACAGGTGCATCTTGGCAACGGCGCGCTTCATCACCTCGATCGGGCAGGGCGAGCCCGCCATGATGCCGGTGCGCAGCGACGACAGGTCGAAGCGGCCGAACTCGGGATGGTCGAGCTGGGCGATGAACATCGTTGGCACGCCGTGCAGCGCCGTACAACGCTCCTCGGCCACGGTTTCGAGCGTCGTCAGCGGATCGAAGCCTTCGCCGGGAAACACCATGCAAGTGCCGTGCGTCAGCGCCGCGAGATTGCCAAGCACCATGCCGAAGCAGTGATAAAGCGGCACCGGGATGCACAAGCGGTCCTGCGGCGTCAGCCGCATCGCCTCGCCGATGAAGAAGCCATTGTTGAGGATGTTGTGGTGCGACAGCGTCGCGCCCTTGGGAAAGCCGGTGGTGCCCGAGGTGAACTGGATATTGATCGGCTGGTCGAATTGTAGAAGCGGCGCCAGCTCGGCGATGCGCTTGGCTTCGGCCACGCCGCCGCGTTCGAGAATTTCGGAAAAGCGAAATGTGCC
>DASQGX010000049.1:0-3557 GCA_035632395.1 Allostellaceae bacterium | reverse complement strand
GGATCGCGCTCGTTGATCTCGATGTCGAAGACGTCGATGCCGGCGAATTTCTTGAACAGCACCGCCTTGCCTTCCATCACCGGCTTGGCGGCGAGTGGGCCGATTGTGCCGAGGCCCAGAACCGCGGTCCCGTTGGTGATGACGGCGACAAGATTGGCGCGCGCCGTCAGGTTCGCAGCTTCCTGCGGGTCGGCAACAATCGCCATGCAGGCAGCGGCGACGCCGGGCGAATAAGCCAGCGACAGATCATGTTGTGTCGAGAGCGGCTTGGTGGCGACGATGGCGATCTTGCCGGGCGTCGGATGGCGGTGATACTCGAGCGCCCCGTCGCGCAAATCTTCAGCCATCGTCACTCCTCAGGATGCCGCGCAGACCTCGCCTCGGCATCCGCGCCGAGTATCAGTCCGCCGGCGGAACGGGAATGGTGCGGTCGAGAAGACTCGAACTTCCAAGGGGTTTCCCCCACTAGCACCTCAAGCTAGCGCGTCTACCAATTCCGCCACGACCGCGATAGGATTCGGCAAATGCCGCAGATGGCGCGGCTGATTACCAAATCCGCATGAGCATAGCAAGCACGCCCCCCAAGACGGAAGCCATCGAATGGCGTAAGAACACGAAGGCGGTGCCCTATGACGAGGCCGTCAGCGTCATGGAGGCGCGCGTGCGTGAAATCCGCGCCGGCACTGCGCCCGAACTGGTCTGGCTGCTGGAGCATCCGGCGCTGTACACGGCCGGCACCAGCGCCCGCGACAGCGACCTCGTCGACCCCGTGCTACCGGTGCACCATACCGGCCGCGGCGGGCAATGGACCTATCACGGACCGGGCCAACGTATCGCTTATGTCATGCTCGATCTGAACCGCCGCGGCGGCGATTTGCGCGCCTTCGTCCGTGATCTCGAGGAATGGCTGATCCGGACGCTCGCCGGCTTTAACGTGATCGGCGAACGCCGCACCGGCCGGGTCGGCATCTGGGTCGCGGACAAATCCGGCGGGGAGAGCAAGATCGCGGCAATCGGCGTGCGGGTGCGCCGCGGCATCAGCTACCATGGCGTTTCGCTCAACGTCGCGCCGGATCTCAGCCACTACCGTGGCATCGTTCCGTGTGGCGTGCGCGAGCACGGGGTCACTTCGCTGGCCGCGCTCGGCCTTCGCCCGACCATGAACAAGGTCGACAGCGCGCTGCGGGCCAGCTTCGTCACGGTATTTGCCTAAATCATGATGACATCGCGACGGGAAGGTCTAGCACCCATGGCTACGTGGTCTACGACAAAATGAGACGCTGGCATTTGATCGTCCTGCTGATCGGCGTCGTCGCGGCATTGCCCGCCGCGGCACAGCAAGCCCCTATCAGCCGGCCGCCGTCGTCGCGCGCCGAGATCCATCTGACGTTCGCGCCCGTCGTCAAAGAGGCGGCACCGGCGGTGGTCAACGTCTATTCGCGCCGCGTTGTCCAGGCGCGCACGCCGATCTTCAACGATGCGCTGCTGCGACAGTTCTTCGGCAACGCGTTTCCGCTGACTGTGCCGCGTCAGCGCGTGCTCAATTCGCTTGGCTCGGGCGTAATCCTCGATCAGTCGGGCTTGATCGTCACCAACGACCACGTGATCAAGGACGCACAGGAAATCTCCGTGGTGCTGAGCGACCGCCGCGAATTTCCAGCCAAAGTTTTGCTTGCCGACGAACACCTTGACCTCGCGGTGCTGAAGATCGACGTTCCCGGTGAGAAGCTGCCGGTACTGCCGATCGGCGATAGCGACAAGCTCGAAGTCGGCGATCTGGTTCTGGCGATCGGCAATCCGTTCGGCGTCGGGCAGACGGTGACCAACGGCATCGTCTCAGGCTTGGCGCGCACCGGCACCGGCATCAACGAATTCGGCTCGTTCATCCAGACCGATGCGCCGATCAATCCCGGCAATTCCGGCGGCGCGCTGGTCGACATGAACGGCGAGTTGGTCGGCATCAATACGGCGATCTTTTCGGAATCCGGCGGCTCGATCGGCATCGGCTTTGCCATTCCGACCGGCCTCGTCCGTTCGGTCCTCTATGCCGTGCAGCACGGCGCACACGTCGTGCAGCAACCGTGGCTCGGCCTCGTGGGCAAGAACGTCAACGCCGAAGAGGCGACAAAGCTCGGCCTGCCACGGCCCGGCGGCGTCCTGGTCGATGAAGTCGCTGTTGACAGTCCGGCGGCCAAGGCCGGCATCGCGGTTGGCGACGTAATACTGGCGGTCGACGGCCACGACATCGAAGATCCCGAAGCCCTACGTTTCCGGCTGGCGACGCATCACGTCGGCACCACCGCCCAGTTTGCGCTCTGGCGCGACGGGCGCTCACACACGGTCACTGTCGCGCTGATCGCGCCGCCGGAAAAGCCGCCGCGTGACATTACGCTGCTGGAGGGGCGCGAACCGCTCGCCGGCGCATCGATCGGCAACCTCAACCCGGCGTTCGCCGAAGAGCTCGGCCTGCCGGAATCGCGCCGCGGTGTGGTGATCGCATCGGTAAACCCGGGCAGCACGGCGGCGCAACTCGGATTGCGGCGTGGCGACATTGTCGCAATCCTCGACCGCCGCGAGATCGCCGACGTCGCGCAGCTGCGCGACCTGCTCGCCAACAGCGGCCCGCCTTGGGCCCTGGTCGTCGCCCGCGGCAACAAGAAGTTTTCGCTCGTCGTGCGATGAGCCTTTTCGAGCAGCAGGCCCCGCGCCCGCTCGCCGATCGGCTCCGGCCCCAAACGCTTGCCGACGTGGTCGGCCAGGACCATCTGCTCGCACCCGACGCGCCGATCGGCCGCATGGTGACGGCACGGCGCCTGGCGTCGATGATCCTGTGGGGTCCGCCAGGCTGCGGCAAGACGACGATCGCGCGTATCCTCGCCGACGCCACCGAGATGCATTTCGAACCGCTGTCGGCGGTGTTCTCGGGCGTCGCCGATCTGCGCAAAGTGTTCGATGCGGCGAAGCAGCGTCGCGTTGCGGGCCAGGGTACGCTGCTGTTCGTCGACGAAATCCACCGGTTCAACCGCGCGCAGCAGGACAGCTTCCTGCCCTATGTCGAGTCCGGCGTCGTGACGCTGATCGGCGCAACGACCGAAAATCCGTCGTTCGAGCTCAACGGCGCGCTGTTATCGCGCTGCCAGGTGTTCGTCCTGCGGCGCCTTGACGATGCCGCGCTGGAAACCCTACTGGCTCGCGCGGAAGCCGCACTTGGCCGCGAGCTGCCGGTCGATCCGGCAGCGCGTCAGGCGCTCAAGGCGATGGCCGATGGCGATGGACGCTACGTGCTGAACATCGCGGAGGAGCTGGCCGCGCTACCGGCAAACACGCGGCTCGATACCGAAGGCTTGATGGCGACCGTGCAGCGCCGGGCGCCGCTCTACGACAAGGCACAGGAAGGCCACTACAACCTGATCAGCGCGCTGCACAAATCGGTGCGGGGCTCCGACGTCGATGCCGCGCTCTATTGGCTCGCGCGCATGCTCGTCGGCGGCGAGCATCCGATCTACATCGCGCGCCGTCTGGTGCGCATGGCGGTCGAGGATATCGGCCTCGCCGAG
>DASQGX010000048.1:0-2444 GCA_035632395.1 Allostellaceae bacterium | reverse complement strand
CTGCAATCCGCGCACGACGATGTGACCGCCGCGCGCCGCCTCCGGCGCCGCGCGCCGGACGCTCGTTGCCGTCATGCCGATTGAGGTCAGACCGTCCTCCCGCCTGCCGCGCTACGGCTGCGGTCATAGTGCGGCACGCCCGGAAGGCGATCAACACCCTTTGCCCACAAGCCCTTACGCGCGCGGCATGGGGGACGCCGCGGCGCCCGCCGCGTCCCACGACGGCAGCGCAACACCGGCAGTTCTATCCGCGAACGTCATGCTCTAACGTCGGCGCCGGGAGGAACGCCATGAAACGCAGCACCGAACGCTTCCTTTGCACGCACACCGGCAGCCTGCCGCGGCCAGAGCGCCTCATCCGCGACATGTATGCCAAGGAGGAAGGCGTGCCGGTTGATGGCGTCCAGCTCGGCGCGCATATCCGCGACGCCGTCGGCGAAGTCGTGCGCAAGCAGAGCGCGGCGGGTGTGGACATCGTCAACGATGGCGAGATGTCGAAGCCGAGCTATGCCACCTATATCAAGGACCGGCTCGCCGGCTTCGGCGGCGAGAGCATTCCGGTGACAAGCTACAAGGATCTCGCCGACTTTCCCAATCTCCACCGCAAGGTGTTCGGCGATCCAGGCCGCGCGCGGCGTAAGACGCCTGCATGCAACGGACCGATTTCGGTCAAGGACGCCGAAGCTGCGCGCACCGACGTCGCCAACCTGAAGGCGGCGCTCCAGGGCGCGCGCCACGAAGCCGCGTTTATGAGCGCCGCCTCGCCGGGCGTAATCTCGCTGTTCTTCCACAATGGCCACTATCCGTCGCACGAGGCCTATCTCGCGGCGATTGCCGAGGCGATGCGGCCGGAATACGAGACCGTGGCAAACGCCGGCTTCGTCCTGCAGCTCGACTGCCCCGACCTGGCGATGGGTCGGCACATCCAGTTCGGCGATCTCGACCTCAAGGAATTCCGCAAGATGGCGGCGCTGCACATCGAGGCGCTCAATCACGCCGTGCGCAACATTCCCGCCGAGAACCTGCGCATGCATCTGTGTTGGGGCAACTACGAAGGCCCGCATCATTGCGACGTGCCCATTGCTGACATCATCGATCTGGTGTTCAAGGCCAAGCCGGCGGCGATCTCGTTCGAAGCGGCGAACCCGCGGCATGCGCACGAGTGGAAGCTGTTCGAGACGGTGAAGCTGCCGGATGGCAAGGTGCTAATCCCCGGCGTGCTCGAATCGAAATCAAACTTCATCGAGCATCCCGATCTCGTCGCCCAGCGCATCGGGCGCTATGCCAAGCTGGTCGGACGCGAGAACGTGATCGCGGGCAGCGATTGCGGCTACGGCACCTGGGTCGGCCAGGCCGCAGTCGATCCGCAAGTGGTGTGGGCGAAGCTGGCGGCGATGGCCGAAGGCTGCCGCCGCGCCACGCGCGAATTCTGGCGCTAGCTCAGCGCCACGCCGTCGTCAGCAGCAGGACCAGCACCGCCAGCGCCGCGAGGTTGAGCACGAGGATGGCCCCGGCCGCCATATCCTTGACGACGCGAATCTCGCGGTGGAGCGTCGGATGGAGATGGTCGGCGAGCGCTTCGATTGCGGAGTTGATCAGCTCGGCCGCCAGCACCGCGGCCATCATCAGCACCCCGACCGCCCACCACACCGCCGGCGGCCTGAGCCAAGCCAACAGGATGAGGGCCGCGGCGGCAACCGCAAGTTCGAGGCGCAGGCTGCCTTCGCGATGGAGGCCGGCAAAGATGCCATTCAGCGCGTAGCCCGAGCGCTGCCACAGCGACCGGTTCTTGAATTCGTCGCCGGTGTTTTCCATCGCTGTCTCTCTTACGCCAGTCGCCGCGCTGCGGATATCAACGCGCGTTCGGCCTCGTCCGCCAGACGTGCGACGATCGCCGCCGCGGGCGGTACGTCGTCGATCAAATCGACGTCCTCGCCGGCGAAGATGACGGCGGTGGCGAAATCGCCGGCATCGACTGCGGCCCTATAGCGTTGCATCTCGACGGCCTGTGCCGCGGTCAGTTCGCCTTCGCGGCCGTGCCAACGCCCGCAAAAAGCGTTGCTGAGCGCACGGCCGGTATAAGGCTTCGGCCAGTCGAGCCCGCGCACGATGTCGAAGATCGTCGTGCGCAGTGTCGTCTCGCCGGACGCGGCAACGACGCGCGCCTTCGCGGCGTCGTGCGCCAGTGACTCGGCAGTGGCGTAGAAGCGCGTGCCGACCAGCACGCCTTCAGCACCGAGCGCCAGTGCCGCCGCAAGGCCGCGGCCGTCGGCGATGCCGCCCGCCGCCACGATCATCGCATCGGGTGCGCGCCGCGCGACGAGATCGACCAGCGCCGGCACCAGCGGCAGCGTCGCGCGCGCGCCGCCATGGCCGCCAGCCTCGGTGCCTTGCGCGACGATGATCTCGGCACCGGCATCGAGCGCCTGCAGCGTCTGGTCGCG
>DASQGX010000047.1:0-3729 GCA_035632395.1 Allostellaceae bacterium | reverse complement strand
CGGCGAAGAGGCCCTGGCGCTCGAAGCGGCGCGCATCCGCTATCGCGTCGTGCCCGGCATCACCGCCGGCATCGGCGGCCTCGCCTACGCCGGCATCCCGCTCACGCATCGCGACGTCAATTCCGCCGTGACGTTCATCACTGGCCACGCCAGCAGCGGCGCACTGCCCGATGGTCTCGATTGGCAAGCGCTCGCCAAGGGCGCGCCTGTTCTCGTGGTCTACATGGCGCTGAAGCACCTGACGGCGATCGCCGGCCGGCTGATTGCAGCTGGCCGGCCGGCTGACGAGCCGGTTGCGATCATCGCTGCGGCGACGACGCCACGCCAACGCGTCATCGAGACGACGCTGGCGGCCGCCTCTGCAGCAGCCGCGCGCGCGCGACTCAAGCCGCCGGCAGTGTTGGCGATCGGCCGCACGTTGCGTCTCAAGCCCACTCGTTGAGTGGGACGCCTGCGGCTGAACGCCCCTGGCGGCATGCGTTGGGGATCGCATAGACTCGTTCGCATGTCAGCCACCCATCGCGGTCTGCTCGTCTTTCTCGTCGTGCTGGCGGTGCTAATCGCGGGTTTCGGCTACGAGAACGGCTGGTACGGCCATGCCGCGCCTGAGGCGGCGCCGTTGGGCGGTCCGTTCTCGCTCACCGACCAGAATGGCGCGACGCGCACTGACGCTGATTTCCGCGGCAAGCTGATGCTGATCTATTTCGGCTACACCTATTGCCCAGACACGTGTCCGGCGACTCTCGCCGCCATGTCGCAGGCGCTCGACCGGCTCGGCACGGCCGGCGCTGCGGTTCAGCCGATCTTCATCACCGTCGATCCGGCGCGTGACACGCCGCAACAGCTCAAACTCTATGCCGCCAATTTTAGTCCGCGGCTGACTGCGCTCACCGGCACGCCGGCGCAGCTCGATGCTGTCGAGCACGAGTTTCGCGTTTTCGCCAGCAAGTCGCCGGGCGGCCCGGTTGACGACTATCTGCTGGACCATTCGTCGTTCATCTATTTGATGGGCCGCGACGGTAAGCTGGTGAAGCTTATTCCGCCCGGCGAGAAGCCGGCCGACATGGCCGACGACATTCGTAAATATCTCTAGCCGGCATGCGGGCGCTCCCCGACCGCATCGCGCTGTCGAGCGGCGACCGGCCGCTCAAGATCGTGCGGCGGCAGACCGCGCGACGGTTCATCCTGCGTCTCGACGACGAGGACGACGCCGTGATCCTGACGCTGCCGCGCTATGCCTCGTTCGCCGCCGCACTGCGCTTCCTCGCGGACAATCGCGGTTGGATCGAACGGCGCCTGGACGAACTGCCACCCCGCGTCGCGTTCGCCGACGGCGTCGAAATCCCGATCCTGGGCGTGCCGCACGTCATCCGTCACCGCGCGCAAAGCCGCGGCCACGGCGCCGTTTGGCTCGAGCCGGGTGCGCTGTGCGTTAGCGGCGACGGCCGCCATTTGTCGCGGCGCATCACCGATTTCCTGCGCGAGCAGGCGCGACGCGAGCTCGGCGTGCGCGCCCACGCCATGGCGGCGTCGATCGGCCGCCGCGTACTGCGCATTTCGGTGCGCAACACCCGGACGCGTTGGGGCAGTTGCGCGCACGACGGGGCGCTGTGCTTTTCCTGGCGGCTGATCTTTGCGCCAGCGGCAGTCGTCGATTACGTCGTCGCGCACGAGATTGCGCACCTGAAGCACATGAACCATGGCGCACGGTTCTGGCGTGCGGTCGAGGATCTCGCACCTGGATCGGATGCGCCGCGTTTATGGTTGCGTCGAAACCGCGCGCGGCTGTTGCGATTCGGCTAACCGCATCAGATAGACCAGCAGCAGCAGCGATGGGACGCAGGCGGCCGTGGCCAACAAAAAGAACGGCTGCCAGCCGAGACGGTCGGCGAGGAAGCCGCCCGCCGCCGCCAGCACGGTGCGCCCGGTTGCGGCGAGCGCCGACAACAGCGCGTATTGCGTGGCTGTGAAGGCCGGATGGCAGAGGCGCGACAGATAAGCGACGAAAGCCGCCGACGCCATTCCGCCGGTGATGTTCTCGGTGGCGATGGTGAGGGCGAGCACCGTTGGATCGGGTCCGGCCCAGAGCTGGAGGATGTACATCAGATTGGACAGTGCCTGGAACGCGCCACAGATCAGTAGCGCCGGCATCAGTCCGAGGCGATAGACCGCCGCGCCACCCAAGAACACGCCGGCGATGCTCGCGGCGGTGCCGAAGATCTTCGCGACGTTAGCGATGTCGACTAGGCTGAAGCCGAGCGCGACATAGAACGGGTTCGACATGATGCCGGCAAGCGCATCGCCGAATTTGTAGAGCACGACGAAGATCAGAATGAGCAGCCAGGCGCGCCGGCTGGCAAATTCGGCGAACGGCGCGATCACCGTCTCCGCAAGCCAGGAGCCGCGTACCGGCGGCGCAACTAGGCGCGGCTCGCGCGTCATCAATACCGTGAAAATGCCAACCAGCATTAGCGCGGCCATGCCGACATAGGACCAGAACCAGCCAAAATAGGCCGCGAGGTAGAGCGCGCCGGCGCCTGAGGCAATCATGCCGAAGCGGTAACCGACCTGGGTCACGGCGGCGCCGGCGCCTTGCTCACGCTCTTCGAGGAGCTCGACGCGGTAAGCATCGATGACGATGTCCTGGCTTGCCGACAGGAAGGCGACAATCGCAGCGATGAGCGCGACCGGCCATGGATCGGCCACCGGATTGCGTCCCGCCATCACAAGGAGGGCGACCGCCAGCGCCGCTTGGATCGTCACCGCCCAGCCGCGCCGCCGGCCGAGGCGGCCGATCAGCGGCAGTCGCACGCGGTCCATCACCGGTGCCCACAGGAATTTGAGGTTGTAGGCGAGACCGACCTCGGCGAAGAGACCGATGGTCGTGAGCGATACGCCGGCGGTCTTGAGCCAGATCGCCAGCGTCGAAGCCGTCAGCGCCAGCGGCAGGCCACTCGAGAAGCCCATGAATAGGATCGCCAGCATGCGGCGATCGCCATAGACCCGCAGGGAGGCAAGCCAAGATCTCACAGAGCCTTCCCGCGCGCGGCCCAGGCGATCGCATCGGCAAGCCGGTCTTGCCCCCAAAACAACTCGCTGCCGATTTGAAAAGTCGGCGCACCGAAAACCCCTCGGGCTTCGGCATCGGCTGTCGCCACGCGCAACGCTTCCTTGGTATCGGGAGCCGTAGCGCGCGCCAGGATCACATTGGGCTGCTGGCCGAGCTCACGCAGAATTTCGCCGATCGTGGCCGCAGCCGTGATGTCGCGGTCCTCGGCGAAGTTGGCGCGGAATACCGCGCGGCAGAAGGCGCGGCCCCAAGGTTCTGACATCACCGCGGTTGCAACGCGCGCCGCCAGTAAACCGCTGCGCGGAAACACCGTCGGCCGGCACCAGTCGATGTTATCGCGTGCGCACAGCCGCTCGACATCGCGCCACATGTAATCGCCTCTGCGCGCGTCAAGGTTGAACGGCGAATCGGCAAAACCGCGATGCGCGAGGATCGGCCCGAGCAAGAACGGCCGCCAGATATGATCGACGCTGGCCGCCTTCGCGGCCGCCTCGATCCGGAAGGCGGCAAGGTAGGAATAGGGGCTCGCGAACTCGAACCAGAATACCAAAGACGGCTGCGGCGCGCCGGTCATGGCACCGGTTCGGTCGGTATCACGGTTTTGGCTTTGCCTTCTCGACGTCGGCCGCGACCTGCATGCGGATGATCTTGTCGGGATT
>DASQGX010000046.1:0-23153 GCA_035632395.1 Allostellaceae bacterium | reverse complement strand
CGCTGAACAGGATGGCCGCGTCGAGCGGGAAGCGCTCCAGCGGCTGCAGCGTGACCTCGGTGGCGTAGTCGACGTTCGTCGCCAGGCCCATGAAGCTGCCGGCCTTGGCCCGCGTCTCGCGGTATTCCGGCAGATAGCGGCCGGCCTGGCGCATCAGCCAAACCGGGGTGTAGTCCGTGGGCTCGCGCCGCAGCGCGCGCAGGAACGTGTCGTTGCGAAGCGTCACCGCGGCAGGTCCGACCTGCCCATCAGGAACTCATCGACTGCTCGCGCGCACTGCCGACCTTCGCGGATCGCCCACACCACCAGCGATTGGCCGCGGCGGGCGTCGCCGGCGGCGAACACCTTGTCGACGCTGGTGCGATAGTTCTCGGTGTTCGCCTTGATATTACCGCGCTGATCGAGTGCCAGGCCGAGGCCTTCTACCGCACCGGGCTTGACTGGATGGAGGAAACCCATCGCCAGCAGCACGAGCTCGGCTGGGACGTGGAAGGCGCTGTTCGACAGCTCGACCATCTGCATGCGGCCGTCGGCGTCGCGGCGCCATTGCACGCGGACGCAATCGAGGCCGGTGACCCGTCCGTCCTTGCCTGTAAACTGCTTGGTCAGAACCGACCAGTCGCGATCGACGCCTTCTTCCTGCGACGACGAAGTGCGCAGCTTCATCGGCCAATCCGGCCAGGTCAGCAGCTTGTCCTCGTGCTCAGGCGGCTGCGGCATGATCTCGATCTGCGTGATCGACTTGGCGCCTTGCCGGTTTGAGGTGCCGATACAGTCAGAGCCGGTGTCGCCGCCGCCGATCACGAGCACGTTCTTGCCGTCCGCCAGAATGTCCGCGCCGTCGAACTTCTCGCCGGCGACGCGATGGTTTTGCTGCGTCAGGAAATCCATCGCGAAATGGATGCCGCCGAGCTCACGGCCCGGCACCGGCAGATCGCGCGGCTGCTCGGCACCGATGGCGAAGACGACCGCGTCGTTCGCCTTCATCAACTTCGACACCGGCACGTTGTGGCCGACATGCGCGTTGACATGGAAGACCACGCCCTCGGCCCGCATCTGGGCGATGCGGCGGTCGACGACGTGCTTTTCGAGCTTGAAGTCGGGAATGCCGAGCCGCAGCAATCCGCCGATTCGCGGTGATTTCTCATACACCGCGACTTCGTGTCCGGCGCGCGCCAGCTGCTGCGCGCAGGCGAGACCCGCCGGACCGGAGCCGACGACCGCCACACGCTTGCCGGTGCGGTGTTTGGCTGGCGTGGGCCCGACCCAGCCGGCCTCCCAGCCGCGCTCGGCGATGGCGTGCTCGATGGTCTTGATGGTGACCGGTGATTCGATGAGGTTCAGTGTACACGACGCTTCGCATGGCGCCGGGCAAATGCGGCCGGTGAAATCCGGGAAGTTGTTGGTCGAATGCAGCACCTCTAGCGCGCGCCGCATGTCGCCCTCGTAGACCAGATCGTTCCAGTCCGGGATGATGTTGTTGACCGGGCAAGCGGTATGACAATAGGGCGTGCCGCAATCCATGCAGCGCCCGCCTTGGCGCTTCAGCTCGTCGGCTGGCAGCGCCTCGGTGAATTCCCGATAGTGCTTAACGCGTTCTTCCACCGGCGCATAGGCATGGTCGCGCCGTTCGAACTCCATGAACCCCGTCGGCTTACCCATCGGATCAGGCGCTCACCGCGACGCCAATCTCCGCTGGCGTGGCCTTTCGTGCTTGCTCGATCTTCTGCAGGGCACGGCGATATTCGACCGGCATGACCTTGACGAATTGGTTCTGCCAGTGCGCCCAGTTGTCGAGGATCATGCGCGCACGTGGGCTTTGCGTCAGGCGCGCGTGCCGCTCGATCATCCGCCGCAGCAGGCGAATATCGTTCTCGTGCAGCGAATATGCGAATTCGATCGGCTGGTCGGCGTCGACCGGGCCGTCGTCACCCTGGAGCGGCTCAAGCTCGACCATCGCCGTATTGCAGCGCGTTTTGAAATCGCCACGCTCGTCGAGCACATAGGCGACGCCCCCGCTCATGCCGGCGGCGAAGTTCGGACCGGTGTCGCCGAGCACGGCGACGATGCCGCCGGTCATGTATTCGCAGCAATGCGCGCCGGCGCCTTCGACCACCGCGACCGCGCCCGAATTGCGAACGGCGAAGCGCTCGCCGGCGACGCCACTGAAATAGCATTCGCCGCTGATCGCGCCGTAGAGCACGGTGTTGCCGACAATGATGCTCTTGTCGCGGGCCAGCTTGCTGTCGCGCGGCGGATAAACCACCAGCCGGCCGCCCGACAGGCCTTTGCCGGCATAGTCGTTGGTCGCACCTTCGAGCGTGAAGGCGACGCCGCGCGCCAGGAAGCCGCCGAAGGTCTGCCCGCCGGTGCCCTTGAAGCGTACGTCAATGGTGGCGTCATGCAGGCCGGCATCGCCGTAGCGCCGCGCCACCTCACCCGACAACATGGCGCCGACGGTGCGGTTGACGTTGCGTACCGGCAGCTCGATCACGACCTTCTGGCCCTGTTCCAGCGCGGGCTTGGCGAGCGCAATCAGCTTGTGGTCGAGCGCCTTTTCGAGCCGGTGGTTCTGCGCCTCGCACTTAAAGGTCTTGGTGCCAACCGGCACCTGCGGCCGGTACAGCACACGGCTGAGATCGACCTGGCTGGCCTTCGGATGGTTCGAGCCGCGGCGCATCATCAGCTTGTCGGTGCGGCCGATCATCTCGTTGAAGGTGCGGAAGCCGAGCTTCGCCATCAGCTCGCGCGTCTCTTCGGCGACGAAGCGCAGGTAGGTGACGACGTCCTCGGGCTTGCCGACAAAACGCTTGCGCAGCTCCTTGTCCTGGGTCGCGACGCCAACCGGACAGGTGTTGAGATGGCACTTGCGCATCATCACACAGCCTTCGGCAATCAGCGCCGCCGTCGCGAAGCCGAACTCGTCGGCGCCCAAAAGCGCGCCGACGACGACGTCGCGGCCGGTGCGCAAGCCGCCGTCAACCTGCACCGCGATGCGGCCGCGCAAACCGTTCAGCACCAGCGTCTGATGGGTTTCGGCTAGGCCGATTTCCCACGGCTCGCCGGCATGATGGATCGAGGTCAGCGGGCTCGCACCGGTGCCGCCTTCGTGGCCGGCGATGGTGACGTGATCGGCATAGGCCTTGGCGACACCAGCGGCGATGGTGCCGACACCGATTTCGGCCACCAGCTTGACGCTCACCCAGGCCTTCGGATTGACGTTCTTCAGATCGTGGATGAGCTGCGCCAGGTCCTCGATCGAGTAGATGTCGTGGTGCGGCGGCGGCGAGATCAGGCCGACGCCGGGAACCGAGTGGCGCGTCTTGGCGATCCAGTCGTCGACCTTATGGCCGGGCAGCTGGCCGCCCTCGCCCGGCTTGGCGCCCTGCGCCATCTTGATCTGCAGCATGTCGCCGTTGACCAGGTATTCGGCGTTGACGCCGAAACGCCCCGACGCCACCTGCTTAATCGACGAGCGCGTCGAATCGCCGTTGTCGAGCGGCTTGTAGCGCCGCGGATCCTCGCCGCCTTCGCCGGTGTTCGAGCGTCCGCCGATGCGGTTCATGGCGATGGCGAGCGTGGTGTGCGCCTCCCACGAGATCGAGCCAAACGACATCGCGCCCGTGGAAAAGCGTTTCATGATGTTCTCAGCCGGCTCGACTTGGTCGAGGGGAATCGGCTCGGGCGCGAATTCGAAGTCGAGCAGGCCGCGCAGCGCGATGGCGCCATCTTCTTGGTCACCGGCGCGGCGCGCGTAGGCCTTGTACTTGCGGTAGTCGTTGCCACGCACCGCGTGCTGCAGCAGCGCCACCGTGTCGCCGGTCCAGATATGCTGTTCGCCGCGCACGCGGTAGAGGATCTCGCCGCCCGGATCGAGCGCGTTGCGATAGATCGGCGCGTCGCCGAACGCCTGGCGGTGGCGGCGCACGGTCTCTTCGGCGATGTCCTTGAGGCCGATGCCTTCGACCGGTGACGTCGTGCCGGTGAAGTATTCGTCGAGCAGCGCGCGGTTGAGGCCGACGGCATCGAAGATCTGCGCGCCGCAATAGGATTGGAAGGTACAGATGCCCATCTTGGACATCACCTTCATGATCCCCTTGGTCAGCGCCTTGATGTAGCGCTTCTGCGCCTCGACTTCGGGAACCAGCTTCTCGCCCAGATCACGCTTCAGCGTGGCGATGCTGTCGAGCGCCAGATAGGGATTGATCGCCTCGGCGCCATAGCCGGCGAGCAGGCAGATATCGTGCAGCTGCCGTGCCTCGCCGGTCTCCACGACCAGCCCAACCTCGGTGCGCAAACCGTCGCGGATCAGGCTGTGATGCACTGCGGCGGTCGCCAGCAGCGACGGCACGGCGATGTGCTCGGCGTCGAGTGCGCGATCTGACAGCACGATGATGTTGGAGCCGGCGCGCACCGCCTCCTTGGCCTGATTGCAGATGCGCTTCAGCGCCGGTTCCATACCGGCGGTGCCTTCGGCCGCGTCATAGCAGATCGACAGCGTGAAGCTCTTGAAGTGGCCGTTGGTGTTGTCCTCGATGCGGCGGATCCGCTCCATGTCCATGTTGGTCAGGACCGGCTGATGCAGTTCGAGACGGATGTGCGAGCCACCGGTTTCGAGATCGAGCAGGTTCGGCCGCGGACCGACCAGCGACACCAGCGCCATCACCAGCTCTTCGCGGATGCTGTCGATCGGTGGGTTCGTCACCTGCGCAAAGCGCTGCTGAAAATAGTCGAACAGCAGCTTCGGCCGGTCGCTCAGCACGGCCAACGGCGTGTCGCGGCCCATCGAACCGACAGTGTCTTCGGCCGTCAGCACCATCGGCTTGAGGAAGAACTTGATGTCTTCCTGCGTGTAGCCGAAGGCCTGCTGGCGATCAAGTAGCACGTCCGCCGGCGGCGGCAGTGGCGCCACCTCTTCTGGCAGCGATTCGAGCTTGATCTGCGTCTGGTCGAGCCACTTCTGGTACGGCTTGGCGCGCGCGATCTCGGCCTTGAGCTCGGCGTCGTTGACGATCCGGCCCTTGGTAAGATCGACCAGCAGCATCTTGCCGGGCTCGAGCCGCCATTTGCGGACGATCTTGTCCTCGGGGAAATCGAGCACGCCGGCTTCCGATGCCATGACGACGTGATCGTCGGACGTGACGAGAAAGCGCGCCGGCCGCAACCCGTTGCGGTCGAGCGTCGCGCCGATCTGGCGGCCGTCGGTAAACGCGAGCGCGGCCGGGCCGTCCCACGGCTCCATCAGCGCCGCGTGATATTCGTAGAAGGCGCGCCGATCCTTATCCATCAGCGGGTTCTCGGACCACGCCTCCGGAATCATCATCATCAGCGCGTGCACCATCGGATAGCCGCCGGCGATCAGCAGCTCGAGGCAGTTGTCGAGCGTCGCCGAGTCGGAGTTTCCATCGCCAATGAGCGGCCACAGCTTGGCGAGATCTTCGCCCAGCAGCTTCGACGTCATCGAATGACGCCGCGCCATCATCCAGTTGATGTTGCCGCGCAGCGTGTTGATCTCGCCGTTATGGGCGAGGAAGCGGAACGGATGCGCCAGTTCCCACGACGGGAACGTGTTGGTCGAGAATCGCGCATGCACCAGCGCGAGCGCCGATTCGGTGCGCGGATCGTGGAGATCCCTGTAGTAGAGCGCGAGGCGCTCGGGGATCACCATGCCTTTGTAAATGACGGTGCGCGTCGACAGGCTGGCGATATAGAACGCCGCGATTTCCGGCAGCTTCTTGGCGCGCACGGTGGCGTGCGATTGCTTGCGTATGACGTAAAGCTTGCGCTCGAGCGCGTCGGCGTCGGCGCAGTTGGCACCGCGGCCGACGAAGAACTGGCGGATGACCGGCTCGATCGGCTTGATGCTCTCGCCCAGTACCGTCGAATCCACCGGCACGTCGCGCCAGCCGAGCAGCGTCTGACCTTCGGCGGCGATGAGGCGCGTGATCGTGGCTTCGCATTCGCGCCTGGTTTCGGGATTGCGCGGCAGGAACACCATGCCGACGCCGTAGTGTCCAGCCACCGGCAGCGCGAAGCCCAACCTCCGAGCCTCGTCCCGGAACAGCTTTTCGGGCAATTGGATCAGGATGCCGGCGCCGTCACCTGCCAGCGGATCGGAGCCTACAGCGCCGCGATGCGCCAGGTTGTGCAGGATTTCGATGCCTTTGGCGAGGATGTCGTGGCTTTTTCGGTTCTTGATATGTGCAATGAAGCCAACGCCGCATGCGTCGTGTTCATGCGTCGGGTCGTACAAACCTTGTCGCGCAACTGTACCGTGCGCCGTCAAAACCCCATCCTCCCCCGATCCGATCGCCCCTGGGTCGCGTCCCAAGACCGGATCGGGCATTTCATCCTGCCGCATCGAATCCCGCTGCGGCGGTTTCGCGATGTGCTTTGTGGCAGCATCGCGGCAGGGCCCCATTGAGTCAAGAAAAGCCTAACGTTAAATGGGGTGTTTCCAGCCGGAAAAAACCCTTGGGACAACAGGGAAATCACGGTCAAGCGGCCCGCACACAACCGGCACTTTCGCCGATGCGCTGACGCGTCGCACGACGTTGACAGTGCCGAAGCCCACGACGCATGGTTAAACGCGACATCAACCAGGACCAAGGTGACAGCGCGACGGCGCCGCACCACGTCCGGCGAGGGACGCGGCGCCAAACGCCGTCCGCAGAGAGGGATATCCGCGTGACCGGCCGCGCCCAGCTGAAATCCGTGACCCCGCGCAACGACGAGCTGACCGAGGCCAAGCGCCTCGACCTCTACCGCCTCCAGGTCGAGATCCGCGACTGCGAACAGCGCGCCTACGACCTGTTCCTGCAGGGTCTGGTCAAGGGCACGAGCCACCTGTCGCTCGGCCAGGAAGCCGTCGCGGCGGGCTTCGCCGGCGCAATGGAAAAAGGCGATCTGAGCTTCTGCACCTATCGCGGCCATGCCCATACCCTCGCGCGCGGCGTGCCGATGGAAAAGGTGCTGGGCGAACTGATGCAGCGCGACAACGGGTTGATGCGCGGCAAAGGCGGCTCGATGCACCTGACGTCGGTCGACCACGGCGTCATGGGCTCCTACGCGATCATCGGTGCGCATCTGCCGATCGCCTGCGGCGCCGCCTGGCGCGCGCAATACAAAGGCCAAAAGGACGTCTCGGTCTGCTTCTTCGGCGACGGCACCACCAACATCGGCGCGTTCCACGAGGCGCTCAATTTTGCTGTGGTGTGGAAGCTGCCGGTGATCTTCGTCTGCGAGAACAACCTGTACATGGAATACACGCCTATCGGTGAAGTAACCGCCGTGCAGCATCCGGCCGCCGATCGTGCCAGCGCCTATGGGCTCGAACGCATCGTCGTCGACGGCAACGATGCTGATGCGGTGTTCCGCGCCGCCCGCGCCGCCTTCGACAAGGCCCGCGCCGGTAATGGACCGTCGCTGATCGAGTGCATGACCTACCGGTACAGCGGCCACTCGCGCGCCGATCCGGCGAAATACCGGCCGGCCGGCGAGCTTGAGGATTGGATGAAGCGGGATCCGATCCAGCTTTATCGCAACCGGCTGCTCGCCGCTGGCATCGGCGAATCCGCGCTCAAGGCAATCGAGCAGGACTCGAAGCGCAAGGTCGATGCCGCGACTGAAGCCTGCAAAGCGGCGCCGGCATCGCCGCCCGACATCCTGACCACCGACGTTTATGCCGACGGAGGCTGGGCATGGCGGAACTGACCTATCGCGACGCGGTGGCACGCGGCATCGCGCAGGAAATGAGTCGCGATCCCGACGTCGTTTTTCTCGGCGAGGATGTCGCCAAGGCTGGCGGCGTGTTCAAGGCCACGGTCGGCCTGCTCGAGCAGTTTGGGCCGCAGCGCGTGCGCGACACGCCCATTTCGGAACAGGCAATCCTGGGCGCCGCCATGGGCGCGGCGATGACCGGCTTGAAGCCGATTGCCGAGATCATGTTCTCGGACTTCCTGGCTGTTTGCTTCGACTACATCGCCAACGAGATTCCGAAATCGCGCTACATGTCGAACGGCCAGGTGAAGTGCCCGCTCGTTATCCGCACCGGGAACGGCGCCGGCTCGCGTTTCGGCGCGCAGCACAGCCAGAGCGTCGAGAACTGGGCGATGATGATTCCCGGCCTCAAGGTGGTGGCGCCGTCGACGCCGCGCGACGTCATCGGACTTATGGCCGCGGCGGTGCGTGATCCCGATCCGGTGATCTTCTTCGAGCACAAGTCGCTCTATGCGGCGAAAGGCGACGTTCCGGACGGCGAGATCGTCGATCGCCTCGGCACGGCCAAGATTGTCCGTTCCGGCAAGGACGCGACGGTGCTGGCACTGGCGCTGATGGTACCGCGCGCCCTCGCCGCCGCCGAGACGTTGGCCACGGAGCACGGCATCGACGTCGAGGTGATCGACGTGCGCTCGTTGGTGCCGCTCGACCTGGCGACTATTCTGGGTTCGGTCGCGCGCACGCACCATTTGTTCACTGTCGAGGAAAATCCGCGCCTGTGCGGCTGGGGCGCCGAGCTGGCTTCGATCGCCGCCGACGAAGCGTTCTACGATCTCGACGGACCGGTGGTGCGCATCACCACGCCGCACATTCCGCTGCCGGCGGCCGACAATCTTGAGGATCTGGCGCTGCCGAATGCGCCACGCATCGTCGATAAAATCCGCCGTTCGCTCAACGCGTGAGGTCGATCATGGGTGCGATGACGAAGGTGAAACTCAAGGATGCCCCAGACATCGAAGTGCCCACGGGCCTCTATATCGGCGGCCAGTTCCGCGCCGCGACCGGCGGCGGCCAGTTCGACGTGCTCAATCCCGCGACCGAGCAACCGCTGTGCAAGGTGGCCGACGGCACGGTCGACGATGCCAGGGCCGCGCTCGACGCTGCGTCGCGCGCCTTTCCAGCCTGGTCGGCGACCAATCCGCGCGACCGCGCCGAAATCCTGCGCAAATGCTTCGAGCTGGCGATCGCGCGCAAGGAATTCTTCGCCCGGCTGATGACGCTCGAGAACGGCAAGGCGCTGGCCGATTCGCGCGCTGAAGCCGCCTATGCCGCCGAATTCTTCCGCTGGTATTCGGAAGAAGCTCCGCGCAATCTCGGCGAGGTCTCCAGAGCGCCGTCAACGGGTGCACGCATCCTGGTGCAGCACAAGCCCGCTGGCATCGCCGTGATGGTGACGCCGTGGAATTTTCCTGCAGCGATGGGCACGCGCAAGATCGCACCGGCGCTGGCCGCAGGCTGCACCGTCGTGCTCAAGCCGGCGTCGGAGACGCCGCTGACGATGCTGGCGCTCGCCGAACTGTTCCAGGAGGCCGGCGTGCCAGCCGGCGTCGTCAACATCGTGCCGTCGCGCAAGTCGGGCGCCGTGGTCAGTGCGATGCTGCACGATCCGCGCGTTCGCGTGATCTCGTTCACCGGCTCGACCGAAGTCGGCCGCAAGCTCTTGCATGAAGCCGCCGACAACGTCGTGCGACCGGCGATGGAGCTCGGCGGCAATGCGCCGTTCATCGTCTGCGAGGACGCCGACATCGACGCCGCGGTCGAAGGCGCGATGGTCGCCAAGATGCGCAACATGGGCGAAGCCTGTACCGCCGCCAACCGTTTCTACGTCCACGAGAAAGTGCACGACGCCTTCGTCGACAAATTCGCCGCCAAGATGAAGGCGCTGAAGGTCGGCAACGGTCTCGAAGACGGCGTCGCTGTCGGGCCGCTGGTCAACGCAGACACGCGCGACAAGGTCGCGGCGCTGGTCGAAGATGCACTCAACAAGGGCGCGCGCGCGGTACTCGGCGGCCAGCGCGTCAACCGCACCGGCTATTATTACCCGCCGACGGTCCTGGTCGACGTGCCCGACAACGCCCGTTGCCTGAAAGAAGAGATCTTCGGGCCGGTGGCGCCGATCCAGAAATTCCGCGACGAGGACGAGGCAATCCGCAAGGCGAACGACACCGAATTCGGCCTGATCTCCTATGTCTATACGCGCGACCTGTCGCGCGGCCTCAAGATTTCGGAACGGCTTGAGGCTGGCATGATCGGCCTCAACCGCGGCGTCGCTAGCGATCCGGCGGCGCCGTTCGGCGGCGCCAAGCAATCGGGCATCGGCCGCGAAGGTGCGCACGAAGGCATGATGGAATTCCTCGAGACGCAATACGTCTCGGTCACCTGGTAGGCGACGGCGGCCGCATGAATGTCATCATGCCGCAGCTGGGCGAGACCGTCGCCGAAGGCAAGGTCGCAAGCTGGTTCAAAAAGGTCGGTGACAAGGTCGCCGCCGGCGAAAATCTGTTCCTGATCGAGACCGACAAAGTCTCGATGGAGGTGCAGGCGACTGAAGCGGGCACGCTCACCGAAATCCGCGTGCCCGCCGGCGAAACCGTGCAGGTCGGCACCGTGGTCGCGGTGCTGGGCAAGGACGGAGAAAAGGTCACCGAGCCGAAACCGGCGGTTACACGACCGGCAGCGAATGCCCCGAAATCTGCGCCGCAGCCTGCCGTCGCGACCGCGGCCAGCGCGCCGGTGACTGGCTATCGGCCGTTCACGCTCAAGCCCTTCGAAGAAGTCCGAACGCCGGTCGGCATCGCGCCGCCGCCGGCAGCATCACTCGATGGCCTCAAGATGACGCCGCTCGCCCGCCGCCTCATGCAGAATACGGGCGCCGATCCGGCGGCAATCGCGCAGCGGGTCAAGGCGCGCGGCGGCTGGCGCATTGCCGCGGCCGATGTCACCGCTGCGCCTGCTGCGCGCGCGCCCATTACCTTGCGCGAAGGCGATACGGTCGAGCCGCTCAATCGCATTCGCGCCCAAACCGCCGCCAATCTCGCCGACGCCTGGCGCACCATTCCGCACGCCTTCCAGGCGGTCGAACTCGATGTCACCGGCATCGCGGTTGCGCGCGACAAGGCAAAGACGGCGTTCGAGCAGCGCCACGGCGTCGCGTTGACCTATTTGCCGTTCATCGCCCGCGCGCTGTGCATCGCGCTCGGCCAATTCCCGCACGCCAACGCCAGCTTCGACCGTGACCGGCTGATCCTGCATCGCGACATCAATCTCGGCATCGCCACCGACCTGGAACAGGATGGGTTGGTCGTGCCGGTGGTGCAGCGGGCCGAGGATTTGAATGTCGCTGGCCTGGCTAAGGCGATCGCGCGGCTGGCGGACAAGGCGCGCAGCGGCAAACTGACGCCGGCGGACCTCGCGGGCGCGACCTATACGCTCACCAACAACGGCAGCTTCGGCACGCGGTTCACCATGCCGGTGATCAATCCGCCCAACGTGGCGATCCTGTCGTTTGACGCCGTGCGCAAGGCACCGGTCGTGGTCGAGGGGCCGAAAGGCGACAGCATCGCCATCCGCCGCGTCACCATGATCGGCCAGAGCTTCGACCACCGCGCCTTCGACGGCAGCTATGCCGGGTCGCTGCTGCGCCGGATCAAGGAGATCGTCGAGACCCGCGACTGGGCGGCGGAACTCGGCTGAAGCCGAGGCCCGATCCTCTTTTACGTGCATTGAATAGTGCCGTGGTCCCGACATGCCCTGGCGTGGAGGCTTTTCATGCGCTTGCCTCTGGAACAAATATAGAACATGATGTATATTAATTATGTATATGCAGATCGTCGCGCTCGATCCCTTCATTCGCTGCTGCGGGCTGGTCCAACGCGGCGGTCCGGGCCTCGCCTGCGATAACGAAGGTTTGGCATTGGGGCCGGCGACCCTTGCCAAAAACGGACCGTGATGTCGCAGGGCGCCGACGGTGTCGATTGCGACCGCCCGACGAGGTGGCGCAAGCGCTTCGGTTGGCATATGGGCCAGTTGCTGACCCGATTGTCGGGCGCTGGTGCCAGGGCTTGGCAAAGGTCACCGAGCGGCTGGCGCGCGGCGAGGACGCTCATGCGCGTATCTACGCTGTCCTCCTCGGATTTCCGGAAATCGCGCCAGAGGGCATGGCGAAGCTCGCCCAGGCGGCTGGGCTTGGGAAATACGGCACGGCTTGGGAAACCGAAGCGCGGGTGCCCGCTCATAACCCCGGCGGCGGCGAATGGACGAATGACGGCGGCGAGGTCGAGGTCGCGGCCGCCGGCGATCAAAAATGCCAAACTTGCCCAAGCGGCGGAAGTTACGGCGCCACTGGGATGTTCCGGATGGAAGGAAAAATTCGTTGCTGGGATTGCGCGATTAAGGCCGCCGGCGCGCAAGATTTACCGAATGACGAAAAGATAAAGATACTCGAGCCATATTTGCTCAATAGAAAATAGGCGAGGCTGAGATGACAAATCGCTCAGAATCTATCCGGGATATAAAAGAGGGCGATATCTTTCACGCCGTGGCTCCCAATGGAGCGAGCCTCGTTTGCCAAGCGCTTACTGTGAGCGATCCTACTATTGAAGCGCAGCGGATGTTCATGCCGGGTGAAATCTATCGCTTCGACCGAACCACCGGTGTTGATGATCGGGAGGGCATTCCAGGAAAAATCGATTCGGTTGCCCCGCTGCCGGACGATATCCGCGACGTTCTTTTAAAGCTCGACCATCGCAATCGGACGAGCAACGCTCCCGGGAGCGCCAAGTTGAGCGAGCCTGAGAAGAAAGCGCTGCTCTTCATTTACGATCACTATCGGAGTAATCAAATTTGAATCGATGAGCGATGGCTAATCGCGAAGCGGTCCTCCACAACATAAAAGTCGGCGATATTTTTCACGCCGAGGCCCCTAATGGGGCGAGCATGCCTTGTCAGGCGCTGACGATTACCGACAAGGCGATCGAAGCGCAGCGGATGTTCATGCCGGGCGAAATCCTTCGCTTCGACCGAACCATCGGACTCGAGCAAGGTAAAAAGGGCGGCGCGTGGAAAACAGTTATCCCGCTTCCGGACGATATCGCTCGCCTTATCTTGCGGGTGTACATGATAAACAACGTCTATCAACGATCAGACGGAACCACCTTCCTCAAGGACGGGGAGGAAACCGCTCCGGCGAGCATCGATTCAGTTGCGCCGCTTCCCAACGACATTCGCGACGTTCTTTTAAAGCTCGACCATCGCAATCGGACGAGCAACAATTTCGGGGACGCCAAGTTGAGCGAGCCGGAGAAGCGCGCGCTAGTCTTTATCCAACACCACTATCGCAACAATCAGATCTGACAGGCGGCACTCGATTTATTCCGCCGCCTGCGCTTTGGCGCGCTTCGCCGCTTTGGGCGCGATCGCCAGATGGTCCTCACCGGTTGCCGTAACGCCGACAGTCTCGCCATCCTTGATGGTGCCCTTGAGTAGCGCTTCGGCCAGCGGGTTCTGCAACTCGCGCTGGATGACGCGCTTCAGCGGCCGCGCACCGTAGACCGGATCGTAGCCCGCTGCAGCCAGCCACGCGCGCGCCTTGGCATCGAGTTCGAGCGCGATCTTGCGTTCGGCCAGTAGCTTCTCCAGGCCCTTGAGCTGGATGGCGACAATGCCCTCCATGTCGGTGCGCGACAACCGGCGGAAGATCAGGATCTCGTCCAGGCGATTGAGGAATTCCGGCCGGAAGGCGGCGCGCACCGCCTCCATCACCTGGCCGCGCACGCTGGCGACGTCCTGGCCCTCGGGCAGATTGGCGAGGTACTCGCTACCCAGGTTTGATGTCAGGATGATGAGCGTGTTGCGGAAATCGACCGTGCGGCCCTGGCCGTCCGTCAGCCGGCCATCGTCGAGCACCTGAAGCAGCACGTTGAAGACGTCGGGATGCGCCTTTTCGACCTCGTCGAACAGGATCACCTGATAAGGCCGCCGCCGCACTGCCTCGGTGAGCGCGCCGCCCTCTTCATAACCGACATAGCCCGGCGGTGCGCCGATGAGCCGCGCGACCGCGTGCTTTTCCATGTACTCCGACATGTCGACGCGCAGGATCGCCTGGTCGCTGTCGAACAAGAACCCGGCGAGCGCCTTGGCGAGCTCGGTCTTGCCGACGCCCGTCGGACCGAGGAACAGGAACGAGCCGATCGGCCGGTTCGGATCCTGCAGGCCGGCGCGGGCGCGGCGGATCGCGTTCGAGACCGCGACCACGGCCTCGTCCTGGCCGACGACGCGGCGCCGCAGGTTCGATTCCATCTGCAGCAGCTTTTCGCGCTGGCCTTCGAGCATCTTGTCGACCGGAATGCCGGTCCAACGCGACACCACGGCGGCGATATGCTGTTCGGTCACCGCTTCGTCGATCATGCGGTTGCCCTCGGCGGCTTCGGCCGCCTTGAGCTTCTTTTCGAGGTCGGGAATGACGGCGTAGGTCAACTCGCCAGCGCGGGTGAAATCGCCTTTGCGCTGCGCCTGTTCGAGCTCGACGCGCGCCTTGTCGATCTGCTCCTTGAGCTTTTGTGCGCCTGCCATCTGCTCTTTTTCGGCGCGCCAGCGCGCCGTCAGGTCGGCCGACTGCTTCTCGAGCGTCGTGAGCTCGACTTCCAACTTCTTCAGGCGGTCCTTCGACGCGGGGTCGGTTTCCTTCTTGAGCGCCTCGCGCTCAATCTTGAGCTGGACGATGCGGCGATCGAGCTCGTCGATCTCCTCGGGTTTCGATTCCGCCTCCATGCGCAGGCGCGAAGCGGCCTCGTCCATCAGATCGATCGCCTTGTCGGGCAGGAAGCGGTCGGTGATATAGCGGTTCGACAACGTGGCGGCGGCAACGATGGCGCCGTCGGTGATGCGCACGCCGTGATGCAGCTCGTACTTTTCCTTGATGCCGCGCAGGATCGAGATTGTGTCCTCGACCGACGGTTCGTTGACGAACACCGGCTGGAAGCGCCGCGCCAGGGCGGCATCCTTCTCGATATGCTTGCGGTATTCGTCGAGCGTCGTGGCGCCGACGCAATGCAGCTCGCCGCGCGCCAACGCCGGCTTGAGCATGTTGGATGCGTCCATTGCGCCTTCAGCCTTGCCGGCGCCGACCAGGGTATGGAGTTCGTCGATGAAGACGATGATCTCCCCGGCGCTCGCCGTAATTTCTGACAATACCGCCTTGAGGCGCTCTTCGAATTCGCCGCGGAACTTGGCGCCGGCGACCAGCGCACCGAGATCGAGCGCCAGCAATCGCTTGTCCTTGAGGCTTTCCGGCACGTCGCCGTGGACGATGCGCAGCGCCAAGCCTTCGACGATGGCGGTCTTGCCGACGCCGGGCTCGCCGATCAGGACCGGATTGTTCTTGGTACGGCGCGACAGCACCTGGATGGTGCGGCGGATTTCCTCGTCGCGGCCGATGACCGGATCGAGCTTGCCGTCGCGTGCCGCCGCGGTGAGATCGCGGGCGTATTTCTTCAGCGCGTCATAGCCTTCCTCGGCGCTGGTGCTGTCGGCGGTGCGGCCTTTGCGGATCTGTTCGATGGCGGCGTTGAGATTCTGCGCGTTGATTCCGGCGGCAGCCAGGGCCTTGCCAGCCGCGGAATTCTTATCAAGTGCCAGCGCCAGCAGCAGCCGTTCGGCCGTGACAAAGCTGTCGCCGGCCTTGGTCGCGATCTTCTCGGCTTCGCCGAAGAGCCGCGCCAGATCCGATGAGGCATAGGCCTGGCCGGCGCCGGCGCCTTCAACGCGCGGCAGCTTGGCCAACGCAGCTTCGGTAGCAGCAAGTGCACGCGCCGGATCGCCGCCGGCGGCGCGGATCAGATTGGCCGCAAGCCCTTCCTTGTCGTCGAGCAGCACCTTGAGCAGGTGCTCGGGAACGATCTGCTGGTGGCCGGAACGCTGCGCCAGCGTCTGCGCCGCCTGAACGAAGCCCTTGGAGCGCTCCGTATATTTTTCGAAGTCCATCGGACCCTCTTTGTGACCGACGCAACCGCCCTTCTTGGAAGCAGCGGCAGCACCTTCCGACACAAATATGGGGTAATTTCGGCCGCCGACAAGGGCGGCCGGGCCTGTCAATCAGCCCAATTCAGGGATACGCGGACGCGCCGCGTCGCCTAGGCGTTGTAGTCGGGGTCGACCGGCGGTATCGGCTGCTGCGCGCCCGGACCGCCTGGCGCCACCGATGTCTGGTGCGACGGCTGCGGTGGTTGCGGCTGTTGCTGCTGCGATTGATGCTGCTGCGGCTGCATCGGTTGCTGCGGTTGATGCTGATGCGGTTGATGCTGCTGCGGCATCGGCTGGTGATGCTGCTGCGGTTGATGCTGCTGCGGCTGACCTTGCATCTGTGGCTGGCCGTGGCCGTCCATCTCGTCACCGCCGGCCATCTCATTGTCCGCCGGCGTCATCGGCCGTTGGCCCTGGTTATCGTAGCCGCCGTTCGCCTGCATGATGCGGTAGTAGTGCTCGGCGTGCTGGTAGAGATTTTCAGCCGCAATGCGATCGCCGGCCGAAGCCGCCTCGCGCGCCATTGCGATATAGCGCTCGAACACCTGGTAGGCGTTGCCGCGGATCTTCACGCTCGGCCCGCTCGAGTCGAAGCTCTGTGAACGATGCGGCGGACGCCCGCCGCCCTGCCGGTTTTGCGGATGGCCGCCCATCATATTGCGTCCACCACGCCCACGATTCTTCTGGCCTGGTCTCATGATTCCCTTGATGTCGAAGTCATCGGTAGCAGTTTCAATCGTGCCTTTTCGGCTTCGCCCCAAACCCCAAACTGTATTAACCGTTCGCGCGCGGCAAAGACGCCGGCGGTTAATCGAAAAAGGGGCGGTTTATGCGCCTGTGGCGCGGAGCACGTAGCTCCTTGGCTTTTGGCGTGGGTACCCTAGACGGGATGGAAGCCGAAGCCAACCTGTTTTTTTGACGGTTCCGCGCCGCCTTCGCCGAATTCCGCTTGACGGAAAACGAGGCAACGTTCGTATCCGGCCAAGTCGCGGCGCGCGCCGATAACGTGCAATCCGGATGCAGTGACAATAGCGGCGACTGTGTCGACCTGACCGGCGCCGAGTTCAAAGAACGCCCAGCCGTCGCGCTGCAATGTCTTGCGCACGAATGGCGCCAGCGAGCGATAAGCCGCCAGCCCGTCGTTGCCGCCATCGAGCGCACGCCATGGATCGAAGCCCACGACTTCCGGCGGCAGAGCGGCAATTTCGCCAGATGGAATATAAGGCGGATTGGCGAGGATCACGTCTGCCGCGGTCAAATCGATCGCCGACCAATCACCTGTAACGAACCGGGCGCGATTGGCCAATCCCAAAGCAGCGGCATTGCGCGCTGCAGTCGCGACGGCACCCGGCAGAATGTCGAGGCCGATTCCCGTCGCGTTGGGACATTCGCTCAGCAACGCCAACAACAACGCCCCCGTGCCGGTACCCAGATCGAGGATGCGCAGAGACGCGAGGCGGTCCGGCAGCGCGGCCAGCGCCGCTTCGATCAGCGTTTCGCTGTCGGGCCGCGGATCGAGCGTGTCGGGCGACAGCGCGAAATCGAGACTCCAGAATTCGCGCGCGCCGCGGATGCGCGAATACGGCTCATGCGCGATGCGGCGACGCACGTAGTCAGCCAGCCGCGTTTCATCGCCCGCCGCCAGCGCCAATAGCAGCCGCGCCTCGTGCCGTGGATTGGCGATGCCGGCAGCAGCGAGACTGCGTGCCGCGCGAACGATCGGATCTTCGGCGGTTACGGTCATTCGGCCTCCGCCAGCTTGGCGGCGCGATCCTCGGCCAGCAGCGCGTCGATGAATTCGTCGAGCGCCTCGCCTTCCATCACCTGCGCGATCTTATAGAGCGTCAGATTGATGCGATGGTCGGTGACCCGGCCTTGCGGGAAATTGTAGGTGCGGATGCGCTCCGAGCGGTCGCCGGTGCCGACCTGACTTTTGCGCGACGCGGCGCGTTCCGCTTCGCGCGCCTGCCGTTCGCGCTCGTAAAGCCGCGCACGCAGCACCTTCATCGCCTTGGCCTTGTTCTTGTGCTGCGATTTCTCGTCCTGCTGCGAGACAACGAGGCCGGTCGGAATGTGCGTGATGCGCACGGCGCTGTCGGTGGTGTTGACCGACTGGCCGCCTGGCCCCGAAGAACGGAACACATCGATGCGGAGATCCTTGTCGTCGATCTTGACGTCGACTTCCTCGGCCTCGGGCAGGACGGCGACGGTCGCGGCCGACGTGTGAATGCGGCCAGAGCCTTCGGTTGCCGGCACGCGCTGGACGCGGTGAACGCCCGATTCAAATTTGAGGCGCGCGAAAACGCCGCGCCCGCTGATCGACGCGATGCCTTCCTTGAGGCCGCCGAGACCGGTTTCCGACAGCTCCAGTAGCTCAACGCGCCAGCCCTTGAGCGCGGCATAGCGCTGATACATGCGGAAGAGCTCGGCCGCGAACAGCGCCGCCTCCTCGCCACCGGTGCCGGCGCGGACTTCGAGGATGGCGTTTTTCTCGTCGGCCTCGTCCTTGGGCAGGAGCAGCGTCTTGACCTGCTCTTCGAGGAGCGGGAGCCGCTTTTTCACCGTGTCGAGTTCGACCTCGGCGAGCTTTTTCATCTCGGCGTCGTTGCCGACGACGAGCTCCTCGAGCGATTGCCGTTCGGCCTCGGTCTGGCGGAGCGCCGTTATCGCTTCGACAATGGACGACAGCTCGCTGTACTCCTTGGCGAGCTTGGCGAATTCGCCGGTGCGCGCCGGATCGGCCATGGCGGCGCTCAATTCGCCGTGGCGCGTCACCAGGCGATCGAGCTTGGCGTCAAACGGAGTCTTGTCTGCCATCTCAGCCTCGGAAGGCCGCCAAGCGATCCTTGAGCGCAGTCAGCGGCACAGCTTCTTGCGTGCCAGCATCGAGATTGCGGACAGCGGCTTCGCCACGCTTCAATTCGTCTTCGCCGAGAATCACCGCCGCGCGCGCCCTGATCTTGTCGGCGCGCCGCATGCGTTTTTGCAGATTACCTGAATAAGCGAGATCGACACTGAAGCCGTCCCGCCGCAGCTCCTGCGCCAGCACCAGGGCGCGCTTCTCGCCCGCCTCGCCGATCGGCACCAGCGCGATCGGCCGAGCCGCCGCCGCTGGCTCGGTGATCATCAGCGCCAGCCGCTCGATGCCGGCCGCCCAGCCGACGCCCGGCGTCTCCGGCCCACCCATCACGCCCATCAACCCGTCGTAACGTCCGCCGGCGAGTACCGCGCCCTGCGAACCGAGTTCGGTGGTGACGAATTCGAAGGCGGTATGGGTATAGTAATCGAGGCCGCGCACCAGGCGCGGATCGAGCTTGTAGCCGATGCCGAGCGCATCAAGCCCGTCGCGGACACGGCCGAAGAATTCGCGCGATGCCGGCGTCAGAAATTCCTCGAAATGCGGCGCGGCGGCGCTCAAGGCGATGTCGGCATCGTCCTTCGAATCGAGGATGCGCAGCGGATTGCGCTCGAGACGTTTGCGGCTGTCCTCCGACAGCTTGTGCGCGTGCTGCATAAAGTATTTGACCAGCGCGTCGCGGTAGGCGCCGCGGCTCTCGGCGTCGCCAAGCGTATTGAGATGCAACTCGCTGCGCACCAACACGCCAAGCGCGGCGAGAATATCCGCGCCAAGTGCGATAACTTCGACGTCGCCTTGCGGTTCCTTGACGCCGATCAGCTCGACGCCGATCTGATGGAACTGCCGGAAGCGGCCTTTTTGCGGCCGTTCATAGCGGAACATCGGTCCCTGGTAGAAAAACCGCAGCGGCAGGCTTTGCGTCAGGCCGTTGGCGATCACCGCGCGCACCACGCCGGCGGTGTTCTCAGGACGCAGGGTGACTTCCTCGCCGCCCTTGTCGGCGAAGCTGTACATCTCCTTCATCACGATGTCGGTCGTCTCACCGATCGGCCGCTTGAAGACGTCGGTGAATTCGAAGATCGGCGTCGCGATTTCCTCGTACCCGAAGCGCAGCGCGTGCAGCCGCGCCGTGTCGACGACGGCGCGGTGGCGGCGCATCGCCGCGGGCAGAAGATCCTGCGTTCCGCGGACCGGCTGGAGGGCCCGGCTCACTCTGTCAGGCTCAAGAAGCGGCGGCCTCAGCCGGCTCGTTGGCCTTCTCGTCCTGCTTCTTGGCTTCGATTTCGGCCGCCTTCTTCTCGACGAGCTCGACCAGATGGTCGACGATGTTCTGGTCCTTGAGACGATGATGCGCGATGCCAGCGATGTAGACCTGGTGCGTATTATTGCCGCCGCCGGTAAAGCCGATGTCGGTTTCGCGCGCCTCGCCCGGGCCGTTGACGACACAGCCGATGACCGACAGCGTCATCGGTGTGGTGATGTGCGCCAGGCGCTGTTCGAGAATCTCGACCGTCTTGATGACCTCGAAATTCTGCCGCGCGCAGGACGGGCACGAGATGACGGTGACGCCGCGGCGGCGCAGGCCGAGCGCTTTCAGGATCTCATAGCCAACCTTGATCTCTTCCACCGGATCGGCCGAGAGCGAGACGCGGATCGTGTCGCCGATGCCGGCCCACAGCAGCGAGCCCAGGCCGATCGCCGACTTGGTCGTGCCGGTCATCAGGCCGCCGGCTTCGGTGATGCCGAGATGCAGCGGATAGTCGCAGGCTTCGGCGAGCTGCTGGTAGGCCGCGACGGCAAGGAACACATCCGATGCCTTGCACGAGATCTTGAATTCGAAGAAGTCGTTGTCCTCGAGAATCTTGGCGTGGTTGAGCGCGCTTTCGACCATGGCCTCGGGGCACGGCTCGCCATAGCGTTCGAGCAGGTCGCGTTCGAGCGAACCGGCGTTGACGCCGATGCGCATCGAGCAGCCGTGATCCTTCGCTGCCTTGACGACTTCGCGGACGCGCTCGGCCGAACCGATATTGCCCGGATTGATGCGCAGGCAGGCTGCGCCGTTCTTCGCCGCTTCGATCGCGCGTTTGTAGTGGAAGTGGATGTCGGCGACGATCGGCACCTTGACCTGGGGTACGATGTCCTTGAGCGCAGCGGAGGATTCTTCGTCCGGGCACGAGACGCGGACGATGTCGGCGCCAGCACGTTCGAGCGCCTGGATCTGCTCGACCGTCGCCTTGACGTCATGAGTCAGCGTATTGGTCATCGACTGCACGGCAATCGGTGCGTCGCCGCCGACCGGCACCGAGCCGACGTGGATCATCCGGCTCTTGCGGCGGATGATGTCGCGATAGGGACGCACGCTCATGACGGAACCTCTCGAAACCCTTGCAATGCCAGGATATGAGCCTCCGGGATCGGCTCCCGGCTGGGGCGGTTTATAGCGCGTTTTGCCGCGTCAAACCAAGGGGCCGAAAACCCCTCAATCCACCACAGCCGTGCCGGCTTTGAGTTGATCCGGATCGAGGCGGATATCGTGTCGCACCTTACCGGTCAGCGGCGGCACGTCCTGGCCGTCAACGGCAACCGTGAGGCCGCTGGCGTTGCCGGCGTAAAGTGCCAACCCCTGCTTTTCCGGAACGCGATAAACGTCGCCGGGTTTCATCAGCTGCTCGAACATCGTCACCCCATTCCGGTCACGCACCTTGATCCAGCACGCTTCCTTCGCCCGGATAACGATCCGCGCCGGCGCTTCGGTGGCGCCGAAAACATTTGCGTCTCCGGGACCCGGCATCACTGATCCATCACCTTCGCTGGGCGACAGGGCAGCGGTTTGCGTCGGCGGCATGATCGAAGTCTGCGGCCGGTTCATGCTAGGCGGCGGCTTCAACACGGGCGCGACGTCTTTGGAGTCGGGCGCGCGTCCATTGGCCGCCGGCGGCGGCGCTACGGCAGGTGCCGGTGATACGGTCGGCGGCGGTGCTGGAGCTGGCGTGAGGCTCGGCGGCGATTCGGTTGTCGCAGCTGGAGCCGGCGTGGCAGCCGGCGGTGGCATGGCTTGATTCGCCGGCGCACCCGGTGACGAGTTCGCGGCTGGTTGCGTCACCGGCGGCGGCAACATCGCCGACGGCACGGCGCTGACGCGCTCCGGACGAACGCGACCACCGGACGACAGGTAATACCAGGCACCATACGCCGCGAGCAGGAGCAGCACCGCGGCTGCCAGAATGCGTGCGTGTGGAATGCCGCGCTCGCCGAGCGGCACCGGAAAGACCAGATCGCGCGAGATTTCGAAGCCGCTGGCCTCTTGCTTGAAGCGCCGCACGGCCTCGTCGCCGTCGAGACCGAGATGGATGGCATAGGCACGCACAAACCCCAGCGCGTAGACCGGCGCCGGCAGCCGGTCATAGCGGCCTTCCTCGATCGCAACCAAATATTGCGCGCGGATGCGTAGCGCATTGGCGATGCGTTCGATGTCGCCGCCATAGCTTTCGCGGGTCTCGCGCAGCAGCGCGCCGATCGTATGCTTCGGACGTGTCGGTGCCGGTTCGGCCTCGACCACGACAGGTGCAGGGCTTTCCGATTCCGGCGTTTTTTGCCCAGAGGACGACGACATGAACCCTCGCCCGAATTGTGTCCTAAGGCGCTTCCTGCCGCAACCATCGTCCGCTTGGCGGCGCGGTTAAATCGCGACGTCGTGATCCTGAGCGAAGTTGTGCAAGCTGACACGCAGACTGTCGGCGTGGCCGCTGCCGAGTGTCGCAAGAAAGTCGCACAAAGTCCGGCAATCGAGCGACCGGATCATGGCCTTGACGCGTCCGAGCGAGCGCGGCGCCATCGACAGGTTACGGTAACCGAGACCGATGAGGGCCATCGCGCCAAGCGGATCGCCCGCCATCTCGCCGCACAGGGCAAAGGGCTTCGCCGCGCTGATGCATTCGCGGGCGATGTCGGCAAGCACGCGCAGCACTGCCGGCGAAAGATAGTCGTACCGCTCGGCGATCCGGGCATTGCCGCGGTCGGCGGCAAACAGGAACTGGACGAGGTCGTTGGTCCCGACCGAGATGAAATCGACCCGGCTCAGCAGATCGGGCAGCTGCCAGAGCAACGCCGGAACTTCGAGCATCACGCCTGCCTCGATAGCAGACGGCAGCACTCCACCGCGTTTGCGGACGCGATCGAGCTCGAGATTGAGCACTTCGCGCGCCGCCTCGAATTCGGCGATTGCCGCAACCATCGGAAACATCACGCGCAGGCGCTTACCGGATGCCGCGCGGATGAAAGCGCGCAACTGCTGGCGCAAGAGCGCCGGCCGGTCGAGCGCGATGCGCACAGCGCGCCAGCCCATTGCCGGATTCTCTTCGGGTTCGCCTTCCATGTACGGCAGCAGCTTGTCGCCGCCGATATCGAGGGTGCGAAAAGTAACCGGCCGGTCGCCGGCTTGGTCGAGGACGCGACGGTAGAGCGCCGACTGCTGTGCCACGGTCGGAAAATCGTCACG
>DASQGX010000045.1:0-5898 GCA_035632395.1 Allostellaceae bacterium | reverse complement strand
AATGTCAAAGAGGGGCAAATCCCCCATATCCGCCGGCGAACCGGCGAAATTCGGATCTTCATCTCTGGAAAAAATGGTGGAGCCAGTCGGGATCGAACCGACGACCTCAAGCTTGCAAAGCTAGCGCTCTCCCAACTGAGCTACGCCCCCGGTTTAAGACCCAGTTTCGAGTAGAAATTGGTGGGCCAGGGAGTATTTGAACCTCCGACCTCACGCTTATCAAGCGCGCTCTCTAACCAACTGAGCTACTAGTCCTAAGCCAGAGAACGGAGGACGGAGGACAGATGACAGAGCCGCTCTCTGTCGTCCGTTATCGATCGGGAAAGGGATGTGCAGACGGTGGCGCGTTGCAGAAGTCAGAAGACAGAAACCAGATGCCCGAAGGCACCCAACTCCGCTCCTAACCCTGCCTCGTTTGATGGAAAGTCGGAAGAAGATCCAGATCCCCAAAAACCATTTCTGATTTCTGGCTTCTGACCTCTGTCTTCTGACATCCAGAAAGGAGGTGATCCAGCCGCAGGTTCCCCTACGGCTACCTTGTTACGACTTCACCCCAGTCGCTGACCTTACCGTGGCCGGCTGCCCCCTTACGGTTGGCACACCGTCTTCAGGTAAAACCAACTCCCATGGTGTGACGGGCGGTGTGTACAAGGCCCGGGAACGTATTCACCGCGGCATGCTGATCCGCGATTACTAGCGATTCCGACTTCATGCTCTCGAGTTGCAGAGAGCAATCCGAACTGAGACGGCTTTTCGAGATTGGCTTGAGCTCGCGCCCTTGCGTCCCTCTGTCACCGCCATTGTAGCACGTGTGTAGCCCAGCCCATAAAGGCCATGAGGACTTGACGTCATCCCCGCCTTCCTCCGGCTTGTCACCGGCAGTTCCTCCAGAGTGCCCGGCTTTACCCGATGGCAACTGAAGGTGTGGGTTGCGCTCCTTGCGGGACATAACCCAACATCTCACGACACGAGCTGACGACAGCCATGCAGCACCTGTGTTCCCGCCAGCCGAACTGAAGAAGCCGATCTCTCGGCCCCATACGGGACATGTCAAGAGCTGGTAAGGTTCTTCGCGTTGCGTCGAATTAAACCACATGCTCCACCGCTTGTGCGGGCCCCCGTCAATTCCTTTGAGTTTTAACCTTGCGGCCGTACTCCCCAGGCGGTGCGCTTACCGCGTTAGCTGCGACACCGAGAGACTAGGTCTCCCAACGTCTAGCGCACATCGTTTACGGCGTGGACTACCAGGGTATCTAATCCTGTTTGCTCCCCACGCTTTCGCGCCTCAGCGTCAGTTACGGTCCAGAGAGCCGCCTTCGCCACCGGTGTTCTTCCCAATATCTACGAATTTCACCTCTACACTGGGAATTCCACTCTCCTCTCCCGTCCTCAAGCCTCAGAGTATCAAGCGCAATTCCCAGGTTGAGCCCGGGGCTTTCACGCCTGACTTCTTAGGCCGCCTGCGCGCCCTTTACGCCCAGTAATTCCGAACAACGCTCGCCCCCTTCGTATTACCGCGGCTGCTGGCACGAAGTTAGCCGGGGCTTCTTCTCCCGCTACCGTCATCATCGTCGCGGGCGAAAGAGCTTTACAACCCTAAGGCCTTCATCACTCACGCGGCATTGCTGGATCAGGGTTGCCCCCATTGTCCAATATTCCCCACTGCTGCCTCCCGTAGGAGTCTGGGCCGTGTCTCAGTCCCAGTGTGGCTGATCATCCTCTCAGACCAGCTACGGATCGTCGCCTTGGTGAGCCGTTACCTCACCAACTAGCTAATCCGACGCGGGCCCCTCCTAGAGCGATAAATCTTTCTCCCTCAGGACGTATGCGGTATTAGCCCGGCTTTCGCCGGGTTATCCCCCACTCCAGGGCAGGTTCCCACGCGTTACTCACCCGTGCGCCACTCACCTTGCGGTGCGTTCGACTTGCATGTGTTAGGCATGCCGCCAGCGTTCGTTCTGAGCCAGGATCAAACTCTCAACTTAGCCTCGCCGGTCTTTCCTTGCGGATCGTCCGGCAAAGTCCTGGCATCGTACGACTTGCATCGGCTCGGAATTGACTTCCTTACTGATGCGCATACGTACGGCGCCGAAGGCGCCGCCGCCTGCGCATCCCTTCCTCTTCTCAACGATGTCAAAGATCCAACCCTTCACGATGAAGGGCCCGCGCCAACGAGCGCGCCACAATCCAAATCGTCGACCGGCAATGCCAAACCTCGGCACCGAAGCCGACGAAACCACCCGCAGCCCAAACCGCTGCGTGGCGGCATAACCTGGTTCGCGGAGGCCACCCCGTCGGGTGACCGGGCGGTTGATATAGGCTGGTTGCCGGAGCTTGTAAAGCCCTTCTGACAGGAAATCGGCGCTTTTCCCGGGGTTCCAGCGTCTTCCGGTTCGCGTTCGCCGAATGCCTCCGGCGACCGAAACCGCCCTGGAAACTGGCGTTATTTCAGCGACTTAAGGGAAGCCGCGGAACCCGAGCGTCGGGCCAAACGCGGGCGGCGGTGGAAGAGCCCGCTATAGCAGACCGAGTTCGCGCAGCTCTTTCGCCAGCTTGGACGGCAGATTCTCGCCCGAGTCGACGCCGGCCGGCCGATCCTTCGGCGCGTCCTTCGCCGTGAGATAACGCCAGCCTTGGAACGGCCTGCACGGCCGCGGCATCACCGGCACCAGCGTCATCGCGTATTCAACGGCGACGCGTTTCTCGCCGTCCTTGCCGACGATCGGCGTGAACGATTTGAGCCGCTGGCGCACCGCGATCTGGCGCTTGATCACCCAATAGATCGAGCCGCCGTCGAGCAGTTCTTCAATGCGTTTCGGCATGTTGCGCGTGAAGAACACCGACTTACCGCGTTGCTTGCGGCGCAGCTTCTGCAATTTGCGAAGCTCGGCGAGATCGGCGACGCCGACCGCCATCTTGATCAGATGCAGCGCCATTACGCAGCTTTCGCGGCGAGCGCCTTGGCGCATTTCGAAGCCGGCTCGCGGCCGAGCGCATCGGAAATGAGGCGCCCGGCGGCGGCGAGCTTCGCGAGATCGATGCCGTGTTCGATGCGCAATCCGTCGAGCATATAGACCACATCCTCGCTGGCGACGTTGCCGGCGGCGCCAGGCGCGTAGGGACAGCCGCCGAGGCCGGCGACCGAACTGTCGACGGTGGCGATGCCGTTTTCGAGCGCGGCGAGGATGTTGGCGAGCGCCTGGCCGTAGGTGTCGTGGCAATGAATGGCCAGGCGTTCGCGCGGCACGCGTGGCGTCACCGCTTCGATCATCGCCACGACGCGCGCCGGCGTGCCGCTGCCGATGGTGTCGCCGAGCGAGATCTCATAGCAACCGAGAGCGGACAGCCGCGCCGCGACGTCGGCGACCGCAACGGGCGCCACCGCGCCTTCATAGGGGCAATCGATAACGCACGAGATATAGCCGCGCACGCGAATGCCGGCGGCTTTCGCTGCGTCCATCACTGGAATGAATCGTTCGATGCTTTCGGCAATCGAGCAATTGATGTTGCGACGGGAGAACGTTTCGGAAGCAGCGGCGAATATCGCCACCTCGTCGGCCTTGGCCGCCTGCGCCGCCTCGAATCCTTTCAGGTTCGGCACCAGCACCTGATAGGAGACGCCCGGCCGCCGTTTCAGCGCCTGCATCACTGCAGCGGTATCGGCCATTTGTGGCACCCATTTTGGTGAGACGAAGCTGCCGGCCTCGATGGTCTTGAGGCCGGCATCGGCCAGACGCTCGATCAGCGCGACCTTTGTCGCGGTCGGCACCGTCTTCGCTTCGTTCTGCAGCCCGTCGCGCGGCCCGACTTCGACCACACGCACGGCCTTGGGCACCTGCATTACCGCGTCTCCTTTCCGCTGCCGAGCACCATAAGCTCTGCTCCCTCGGCGACCGAGTCGCCGACAGCATAGCGGATTTCAGCGACGACGCCGTCGCTCGGTGCGGTGATCGCATGCTCCATCTTCATCGCCTCGAGCACCAGCAGGATTTGGCCGCGCATCACACTCGTACCTTTGGCGACGTGGACGGCGGCGATCTTACCCGGCATCGGCGCAACAACCTGGCCGGCAGCGGTCACCGCGGTGGACCGGCGCGCGGAATCGTCGATTACGCCAAAGCGCCATGTCCCGTCGTCGAGCCCAACCTGCACACCGTGCTCGTCCCAGGCGACGCTGGCTTCGACATGGCGGCCGTCGACCTCGATTGCGAGATCGTCGTCGCCGAGCGCCCAGGCCAGTACGGGCACCCGCCGCTTACCGAAATCGAGGCTCAATCCATCGGGTGTGAAACGCAGACGCACGCGCCGTCTTTGGCCACGGTCGTCAAAGGCGAAATCGAGCATGCGCTCGCCGCCAACCTGCCAGCCGTCGCGCAGCCGCCAGGGCGAGAAGCGGTCTGCGCTAGGTTTCGGCTGACCGCCGACAATGCGCGACAAGGCCGCTGCGGCCAGCGCAATGTCGGGCGCGGGCGCTGACGGCGCCAGGATTTCGAGATTGCGGCCGATGAAGGCCGTGTCGATCGCTCCGCGACGAAACGCCGGCGCATCAACCAACCGCTGCAGGAAATCCCGATTGCTGGTAACGCCGAGCGCGCGGGTCTCCGCCAGCGCGGCATGAAGGCGTTGGCGCGCCGTCCGGCGGTCGGGCCCTGATGCCACCAGCTTGGCGATCATCGGATCGTAGAATTCGGTGACCGTGTCACCCGCACGCAGGCCGGTCTCAATCCGCAGATCATCGTTGGCCGGCGGAAAACGCAGCCGCACGAGCCGGCCGGTCGACGGCAGGAAATCGCGCGCTGGATCTTCGGCATAGAGACGCGCTTCGATCGCATGGCCGCGGGCGCGGATGCGCGGCTGTTTCAGCGGCAGTTTCTCGCCAGCAGCAACGCGCAATTGCCATTCGACCAGATCGATGCCGGTGATCATCTCGGTCACCGCGTGCTCGACCTGGAGCCGCGTGTTCATCTCGATGAAATAGAATTTGCCGCGCTCGACGATGAATTCGACCGTGCCGGCGTTTTGGTATCTTACCGCACGCGCGACTTTTAGGGCCGCCTCATACAGCTGGCGCAACAGGTTCGGCGGCAAACCCGGCGGCGGCGCTTCTTCGACCACTTTTTGATAACGCCGCTGCGACGAGCAGTCGCGCGCATAGAGATGCACCAGATTGCCGAACCGGTCGCCGAAGACTTGCACTTCGATATGGCGGGGCGCGCGCAGATATTTTTCCAGGATCAGCCGCCCGTCGCCGAAGGCGGCGGTCGCTTCGCGCCTTGCGCTTTCGAGCGCAGCGCCGAGTTCGTTCGGCCGCTCGACGACGCGCGTGCCGCGGCCGCCGCCGCCAGCGGCCGCCTTCACCAGCAGCGGATAGCCGATGCGCGCCGCCTCGGCGGCGAAGATGGCGGCGTGCTGGCGGTCGCCGCGGTAACCGGGCACGACCGGCACGCCGGCTTTTTCCGCCAGTGCCTTGGCGGTCGCTTTGTCGCCCATCGCCTTGATTGCATTCGCGGGCGGCCCGATGAAGACGCGTCGGGCCTTGGCGCAGGCGGCGGCGAATGCCGCATTCTCCGAGAGGAAGCCGTAGCCCGGATGGATCGCGTCCGCACCGCTGCGCCGCGCAGCGGTCAAAATCGCTGCACCGTTTAGATAGCTTTCGCGCGCCGGCGCCAGGCCGATCTCATAGGATTCGTCGGCGAGCGCAACCGCCAGCGAGCGGCTGTCGGCCGCGGAATAGACCGCCACGCTCTTGATGCCCAATCGCCGCGCCGCGCGGATGACGCGACAGGCGATCTCGCCGCGATTGGCGATGAGGATTTTCTTGAACACTCTAGGTCCGGAAGGTCGGCTTGCGTTTCTCGAGAAACGCGGCCAGGCCTTCACGCCCTTCCGGCGAGGCGC
>DASQGX010000044.1:0-1823 GCA_035632395.1 Allostellaceae bacterium | reverse complement strand
TGCGCGTGCGCCATCGCGGCAATGTCTTCGCACACCTTCGGCAAGTTGGGATGCGCCAGCACCGCCATCGGCTCGCGCGCGACGATACCGTGCTTCTCCAGCAGTTCGCGCGGCAGATAGAGCCGGCCACGCGCACCGTCTTCGACCAGATCGCGCAGGATGTTGGTGAGCTGCAAGGCGCGGCCGAGGGCGTTGGCGACGCGGTCGGCCTGATCGCCAGGTGCGCCGAAAACGCGCGCCGACAGCCGGCCGACGGCCGAAGCGGCGCGGTCGCAATAGAGATCGAGCTCGGCCAGCGACGGCGCGCGGATGTCGGCGCGTGCATCCATCTCCATGCCCTCGATCACGCCGATGAAATCGATGCGGCGCAGCGCGTATTTCGTGGCCGCGTCTGCCAGCGCGCGCGTCAGCGCGTCGCTGGTCTGACCGGCGTAGAACGCGTCGACCGCGCGCCGCCAGCCGGCCAACGCCGCCAGCTTGGTCACCGGCGGTTCGTCGCTGTCGACGATGTCGTCGACGGCGCGGCAGAAGGCGTAGACCGCAAACATCGCCTCGCGCCGCGGCTTGGGCAGGAAGCGCATCGCCCAATAGAACGACGTATGCGCGGCGGTAACCTGCGCCTTGATGTCGGCGCGCTCTTCGCGCGTCGGCTGCACGAGCACGCTCATGCCCGGCCACCGCGCACGAGGCCGATCAGCGTCGCCAGCGCGAAATCGACCGGGCTGAGCTTGACGCGCATCGCCAGCGGATCGCCGCGCCGCAGCCGCGCCGCCAGCCGGATGGCGAGCGCGACGATGGCGGCGCATTCGCGGCTGAGGCCGGAACTTTTCACCACGCCCGGCAGCGCCTGCGCCGTGGCGATGAGCGCGTCGGTGCCGTCGAGCAACCGGTCGATGACGCGGCGCAGGCCCACGGTCGATGACGGCGCACGCAAATCCTCGACGCGCGCGCCTTCGGCGGCGAGCCACGGCTCCGGCAGATAGACACGGTCGAGCCGCTGATAATCCACGGCACAATCCTGCAAATGGTTCAACACCTGAAGCGCGCTGCACAGCGCGTCGCTCGGCACCCACGTGGCGCGGCTTTCGCCGTGCAGGTCAAGCAGCTGACGGCCAACCGGCGACGCCGAATAGCGGCAGTAATTCATCAGATCATCCCAATCGCGATAACGCAGCTTGGTCGCATCCTGCTTGAACGCCGTCAATATGTCGTGGCAGTGCTGCGCCGTAACGCCGGTGGCGCGCAGGCTTTGGCGCATCGCCACCGCCGACGGCGCGTCGTCGCCAGGCGCGCCATCGAGCACGGATCCCATGCGTTCGAGCCGACGCACTTTCTCGGCCGCCGGCAGATCGCCGTTGTCGGCGATGTCGTCGGCCTCGCGCGCGAAGCGATAGAAGGCGTGCACGTGCGGACGCAGATCGCGCCGGATCAGCCACGAGCCGACCGGAAAATTCTCGTCGCTCCGGCCCTTGCCCGAGGGCGTCTCGACCACGCCGCTTACGGCCGGCTCTGCCATGACACGCGACCTTTCCACAAACCACCACGGCCACGCCAATGGCGCCATGCCGAGACCACCGTCGCCGCCAGATACACCACCGCCACGGCCGGCAGCGTCGGCGCACGCACTATACTCGCGCCGTAGAAACGCAGCATCGGCGCATACGTCACGCTCATCGTCAGCCAGGCGACGAGCCCGAGCACCGTCGCCCAGCGGCCCGACGGCAGCACGAAGATCGGCGCCAGGAACGTGACGCCCAGCGCCACCACCGTGGCGATCAGCAACAGCACCGAATAGTTGAGTTGGGCATAGGCGGTGCGCGCGA
>DASQGX010000043.1:0-2719 GCA_035632395.1 Allostellaceae bacterium | reverse complement strand
CCGACGAAGATCAGCAGGCTCAGCATCAAGGCGAGGACGAAGAACGCCGTCAAACCGAGCCAGGGCGCCTGCAGGTTGCCCTTGCCCTCGGCCAGCAACTCACCCAGCGAGGGCGAGCCCGGAGGCAAACCGAATCCCAGGAAGTCGAGCGATGTCAGCGTGGTGATCGAGCCATTCAGGATGAACGGCAGGAAAGTGAGAGTCGCCACCATGGCGTTGGGTAGCACGTGGCGCCAGATGATCACCGGGTTGGCGACGCCCAGGGCCCGTGCGGCGCGCACATAATCGAAATTACGCGCACGCAGGAACTCGGCGCGCACCAAATCGACCAGCGACATCCACGAGAACAGCAGCATGATGCCGAGCAGAGACCAGAAATTCGGCACAACGATCGCCGAAAGGATGATCAGCAGATAGAGCACCGGCAGGCCCGACCAGACTTCGATAAAACGCTGGAACGATATATCGATCAGGCCGCCGTAATAGCCCTGGATGGCGCCGGCGGCGACGCCGACCACCGAGCTCGAAACCGTGAGCGCGAGGCCGAACAGCACCGATATGCGGAAGCCGTAGATGAGCCGTGCCAGCACGTCGCGTCCCTGGTCGTCGGTTCCGAGCCAATCGACCGACGAGGGCGGCGATGGCGCCGGCTGGCTGAGGTTGAAGTTGATCGTATTGTCGCCGAACGGGATCAGAGGCCACAGCATCCAGCCGTGCGCATCGATCCGCGCCGCCACGGTCTTGTCGCGATAGTCGGCGAGGATCGGCAGATCGCCGCCGAACGCGTGCTCGGTGTAATCGCTTACAACAGGGAAATACCAATGGCCGTCGTACAGCACGATCAATGGCCGGTCGTTGGCGATGAACTCGGCAAACAGGCTGAGGACGAACAGCGTGAGAAAGATCCACAGCGACCAGAAGCCGCGGCGGTTGGCGGCGAAGCGCAGCAGTCGATGGTGAGTGACGACGCTGATCGACAAGCCGAACAGTCGGCGGCGCCCGACCGCTTCCGGCATGATGGCGGGCGCGGTCATTGGCCGCGCGTTCCGAAATCGATGCGCGGGTCGACCCACATATACGTCAAGTCACTGATCAGCTTAGTCACCAGCCCGACCAGCGTGTAGATGTAGAGCGTTGCGAACATCACCGGATAATCGCGGCCGAGCGCTGCCTGATAACCGAGATAACCGAGGCCATCGAGCGAGAAGATCACTTCAACCAGAAGCGCGCCGGTGAACAGGATGCCGATGAACGCCGCCGGAAAACCGGCGATCACCAGCAGCATGGCATTGCGGAAGACATGGCCGTAAAGCACGCGGTGCTCGGTCAAGCCCTTGGCGCGCGCCGTCATCACATACTGCTTGTTGATCTCCTCGAGGAACGAGTTCTTGCTCAGCATGGTGAGGCTGGCGAAGCCGCTGATCGACAGGGCGGCCACTGGCAGAACGATATGCCAGAGATAATCGAGAATGCGGTGCGGCCAGGCGAAGCTGACCCAATTGTCCGAGACCAAGCCGCGCAGCGGAAAGATCGACAGGTAGCTGCCGCCGGCAAACAGCACGATGAGCAGCACGGCGAAGAGGAACGATGGAATGGCGTAGCCGACGATGATGACGCCACTAGTCCAGATGTCGAAGCGGCTGCCGTCGCGCACCGCCTTGCGGATACCAAGCGGAATCGAGACCAGATAGGTGATCAGCGTCGTCCACAACCCGAGTGAGATCGACACCGGCAGCTTCTGGGCAATCAGCTTTAACACCGGCTGGTCCTGGTAAAAGCTCTCACCGAAATTGAAGGTGAGATAGTTCTTCATCATGTGCAGGAAACGCTCGGTCGGCGGTTTGTCGAAGCCGTAGAGCTTGTTGAGTTCAGCAATGAACTGGGGATCGAGGCCCCGCGCACCGCGGCTTTGGTTCGCCGCTTGTGTCGCCGACGTCGCATTAAGGCCGAGCTCGCCCCCGCCGCCGGTGACGCGCGACAGAGCGCCGCCGCTGGTGCCTTTCAACTGGGCGATGAGCTGATCGACCGGCCCGCCGGGCGCGGCTTGGACGATAACGAAATTGACCAGGATGATCGCGAACAGCGTCGGAATAATGAGCAGAATTCGGCGCAGCGCGTAGGCGAGCATCGGCGCCTATTTCCGCTCCGCCGCGAGCGCGTCGGCGCGTGCCTCGTCGTACCACCAAGTGTTGAGCGCCAGCGCGTAGGGCGGATTTTCCTTCGGCCGCCCGAGTTTGTCCCAATAAGCGACGCGGAAATTGCCCAAATACCAGTTGGTGATGACGTAGTGGCCTTCGAGCAGCACGCGATCGAGCGCGTGGACGCGGGTCACCAGGCTCTGCCGGTCCGGCGCGTTGATGACGAGATCGACGAGGTCGTCGACCGCCTTCGATTTGATACCGAGGAGATTGCTGCCGCCCACTTGGTCGGCGGACTGCGAGGACCAGAACTGGCGCTGTTCGTTGCCCGGCGACGGTCCTTCGGGAAACAGGACCACCGTCATGTCAAAGTCGAAATTGTTCATCCGGTTCTCGTACTGCGCCGGATCGATGGTCCGGACATGGCAGGCGATGCCGATGCGCGCCAGGTTCTGAACAAACGGCAGCACCACGCGCTCGAATTCCGGCTGGGCGAGGAGGAATTCGAACTGGAACGGCTGGCCTTGCGCGTTGACCATTTTGCCGTTCTTGACCGTCCAACCGGCCTCCGCCATGAGCTT
>DASQGX010000042.1:0-3591 GCA_035632395.1 Allostellaceae bacterium | reverse complement strand
TCGGCAGCGCTCGCCGTCGGCGTGCACTGAGATGGCGACCGAGATCCCGTTCCGCCGCGACTTCGCCTTTCGCTACGGCGAGGCCGAGGCGCTGTCGCCGCTGATCCGCCGGGTCGTCGCGCGCAACGCCAGCCCGTTCACCTTCAAGGGCACCGGCACGTACATCGTCGGCCGCGGCAAAGTCGCGATCATCGATCCGGGTCCGGCGATGGACGATCACGTCGCCGCGGTGCTCGGCACCGTGGCGCGCGAGGCCGTGACGCATATTGTCGTGACGCATACACATCTCGACCATTCGCCAGCCGCCGCCGCGGTGAAAGAGGCGACCGGCGCGCGTACCTTCGGCTTCGGACCGCACGGCTCCGGCCGTGCCGAGGATCGCGCCGGCGTCGAGCTCGGCGTCGTTGAGGAAGGCGGCGACCACGATTTCCATCCTGACATCGCGCTGCGCGACGGCGATACGCTCAACGGTCCGGGCTGGAGCCTGACGGCGCTCGAGACGCCGGGCCATACTTCGAACCATCTGTGCTTCGCGTTGGCCGAACAGAAAGTTCTGTTCACCGGCGATCACGTCATGGGTTGGTCGACGAGCGTGATCGCGCCACCTGACGGCGACATGGGCGCGTACCTCCGCTCGCTTGCCAAGCTGCTGGCGCGCGACGATGCGCGCTACTGGCCGACGCATGGGCCGTGCATCGACGAGCCCAAACCTTATGTGCGTGCGTTCATCGCCCACCGGCACGAACGTGCCGACGCCATTCTGGCGCGGCTCAAGGCTGGCGACGGCACCATTCCGGCGATTGTCGCCCAAGTCTACACCGGCCTCGATCCGCGCCTCACCGCCGCGGCCGGCCGGTCGGTGCTCGCCCATCTGGTCGAGATGATCGAGCGCGGCGTCGCCGAGAGCGACGGCCCACCCTCGCCCACCGCGCGATTCCGGCCGCGGACCTAGCGTCGGCCGGGCGGCCGCGGCCCGGCCCTAGGGATGACAAGCGTTCGGGCGTGGCCTACTATCGAACAATCAACAACAAGCCGGTTCACCGGCACGAACAGGGAGGCAGACAATGCAGTTACGGTGGAATTCCGGCGCGGCTGTGCGCGCCATCGTCGCATTGGCGGTGGGCGCGGCGCTGGCTGTTGGGTCGCCGCAGGCGCAGGCCCAGAACAAGGAACCGATCAAGATCGGCTTCAGCATGGCGCAGACCGGCGTGCTCGCCGGCGCCGGCAAGTCGGGCTTGCTGGCGATGCAGATCTGGGAGAAGGACCAGAACGCCAAAGGCGGCCTGCTCGGCCGGCCGGTGAAGCTGGTCTATTACGATGACCAGACCAACCCATCGACGGTGCCGGGCATCTACACCAAGCTGCTCGACGTCGACAAGGTCGACCTCGTCGTCGGCCCGTACGGGACGGTGATGATCGCGCCGGCGATGCCGGTAATCATCGCACACAAGATGGCGTTCCTCGGGCTGCTCGGCCTGTCGGTCAATTCGGAATTCCACTATCCGTACTACTTCGCGATGATCCCGTCGGGCCAGAGTCCGAAAGAGTCCTTCACCAAGGGCTTCTTCGACACCGCGATGGCGCAGAATCCGAAGCCGAAGACGATTGCGATCGTCGGCGCCGACATCGAGTTCGCCAAGAACCTGACCGACGGCGCGCGCAACAACGCCAAGGCGGCCGGACTCAAGATCGTCTACGACAAGAGCTATCCGCCGAACCCGACCGATTGCACGCCGATCGTGCGGGCGATCAACGCCACCAATCCCGATCTCATCGTGATCGGTTCGTATCCGCAGGACTCCGTCTGCATGGTGCGCGCGATCCATGAAGTCGGCACCAAGGCGAAGCTGGTCGGCGGCGGCATGGTTGGCCTGCAGTACACTGCGGTGAAAGAGCAGCTTGGTCCGCTGCTCAACGGCATCGTCAACTACGACATCTGGGTGCCGGCCAAGACGATGATGTTCCCGGGCACCGAGGACGTGCTGAAGAAGTACCAGGCGCAAGCGGCTGCCGCCGGCGTCGATCCGCTCGGCTATTACATGGCGCCGATTTCGTACGCTTATCTGCAGATCCTGGCTGAAGCCGTGACGGCGACCAAGGGCCTCGACCAGCAGAAAATCGGCGAATACATCAAGACGCACACCTTCCATACCGTCTTCGGCGACATCAAGTTCGGCAAGGACGGCGAATGGGCGCAGTCGCGGATGCTGCAGGTTCAGTTCCGCGGCATCACCAGCAGCGACGTCAAGCAGTTCGAAAATCCGAGCCACATGGTGGTGCTGACGCCGACGGCGTTCGAATCCGGCAAGGTGAGCTATCCGATGGAGAAGGCGGAGGCCAAATAGCCACCGCGAAAGCGAGACGACAGGGCGCCGGCCGCAGGGCCGGCGCCTTTTTCTTCGCCTAGAGCAGCCCGCGCAGCGCCCTGGCGCGCTCGGCCGAAGCCTGCGCCAGGATATTGGTGTCGTTGCCGCCGAGGATGAAGCGCATGCCCATGCCGACATAGCGGCGGATGAGTTCGAGATCGCCGACGCCGCCCATGCCCGGCCATTTCTTGTGCTTGGCGCAGGCGGCCACCACCGCGCGATAGGCATCGACGATGCGCGCATGGCTCAGGTCGCCGGCGATGCCCATCTCCAGCGACAAGTCGTTGGTGCCGATCATCACCACGTCGATGCCCGGCACCGCGGCGATGGCGTCGGCGTCGGCGATCGCCGTCGGCGTCTCGACCATGGCGACGATCAGCATCTCGGCGTTGAGCGTCGCCGCTGCGTCGCTTGCCTTGACGCCGGCGAAGCCGTAATGCGGCAGGCCGCCGACGATCGAGCGATGGCCGAGCGGCGGATATTTGAGTTGATCGACGAGAGCGCGCGCCTCGTCGGCGGTGTCGACATGCGGCATGACGATGCCCCAGCCGCCGCCATCGAGCGCCCGCGTCGCCATCGCAAATTGGCCGTGCGGCACGCGGATCAGCGGCGCGATGCCGGCGTCGAGCGCAGCGCAGGAAATCTGCGCCGTCGATTCCAGCGTGCCTGGGCCGTGCTCGAGGTCGATAAACAGCCAGTCAAAGCCGGCGGCGCGCATCATGCGCGCGATCTCGGCGGTGCGGGCGAAGCGCACGCCCATGCCGAGCGCGAGGCCGCCTTGGGCGAGGCGCGCACGCGCCGGATTGCGGGGCTGGTCCATGATGTCTCCTAGCGGATGGCAAGTGGATTGACCGGCGAGCCGACGGCGCCGGTCACCGGCAGCGCAGGCGCGACGAACATAAAATCGTAGCGCCGGTCGGCAGCGCATTCGGTGGCGAGCTCGGCGAGATAGAAAATCTCGCCCAGCGTCAGGCCCATCATCGGAATCGCGATCCAGTGCAACGGCTGGTTGACCGCGTCGGTCTCGCACGGCCGCACCTCGACGCCCCAGGTGTCGGTGGCGACGGCGGCAATCTGCTTGTCCTGCATCCAGTCGAGCGTGTCGAACGCCAAACCCGGCGCATCGCCGCCGGAATAGCCGTCCCAATTGCCCTCGGCGAGCTTGCGCTCCATGTGGCCGGTGCGAACGAGCAGATAATCGCCGCGGCCGACCTTGACGCCGAAA
>DASQGX010000041.1:0-2335 GCA_035632395.1 Allostellaceae bacterium | reverse complement strand
GCCGAAGCGCGCGCATGAGCAAGCCCAAGCTCACGCATTTCGACAAGAAGGGCGCGGCGCGCATGGTCGACGTCTCCGACAAGGACGTGACCGAACGCATCGCCATCGCCAAGGGCAGCGTGACGATGAAACGCGCGACGCTCGACCTGGTGCGCAAAGGCAAGGCCAAGAAAGGCGACGTTCTGGCGGTGGCGCGGCTTGCCGGCATTATGGGCGCCAAGCGTACGTCGGACTTGGTGCCTCTCACCCATCCGCTCGAACTGTCATCGGTGGCGGTCGATTTGCGCTGCGACAAGAACCGCAACGCCGTCGACATCACCGCGACCTGCAAGCTCAAGGGCCGCACCGGCGTCGAAATGGAGGCGCTGACCGCAGTGGCCGTCGCGGCGCTCACCGTCTACGACATGCTCAAGGCGGTGGATCGCGGCATGCAGCTGTCCGACATTCGCCTGGTACACAAATCGGGCGGCAAGTCGGGCGAATTCCAAGCCCCATGATGGATGGCGCCAAGCCCGGCATGATTTCGGTCGACGACACCAAGCGCCGGCTCTTGGCGCTGATCGAGCCGCTCGGCGCCGAGCAAGTCGCGGTAAGCGAAGCCGCCGGTCGCGTGCTCGCCGAGGACGTTGCCGCGCGGCGGATGCAGCCGCCCTTTCCGGCTTCGGCGATGGACGGTTATGCCGCGCGCAGCGCCGACATCAAATCCGTTCCGGCGAAACTGAAAGTCGTCGGCAGCGTGCCGGCCGGACAGGCATACGGCAAAGCGCTGAAAGCCGGCGAGACGGTGCGCATCTTCACCGGCGCGCCGGTGCCCGACGGCGCCGACTGCATCGTCATCCAAGAGGACACCGAGCGCGAGGGCGATACGGTTGTCATCAAGGAGGCGCCGAAGCCCGGCCGCCACATCCGGCCGGCCGGCCTCGACTTTCGCGAAGGCGATATCATCCTCAAGGCCGGCAAACGGCTGACCGCGCGCGACGTCGGCCTGGCGGCGGCGATGAACCGACCGTGGCTGCTGGTGCACCGCCGGCCGCGCGTCGCGATCCTGCCGACGGGTGACGAGGTTGTCCTGCCCGGCGATCCGATCGGCGCCAACCAGATCGTCAGCTCGAACGGCATCGCGCTCGCCGCGTTCGTGAGCGGCGAAGGCGGTGTGCCGGTGCAGCTGCCGATCGCGCCGGACAAGGCCGACGCGCTGCGCGCTATCGCCGAAGGCGCCACCGGCGCCGATTTGTTGCTGACCACCGGCGGCGCGTCGGTCGGCGAGCATGATCTGGTGCGCAGCGCATTGGGCACCGACGGGCTGAGCCTCGATTTCTGGACGGTGGCGATGCGGCCGGGCAAGCCGCTGATGGTCGGCAAGTATCGTGCGACGCCGATGATCGGGTTGCCGGGTAATCCGGTGTCGGCGCTGGTCTGCGCGCTGCTGTTCGTCCGGCCGGCGCTGGCGCGGCTGCAAGGCATCGCCGATGCCGGCGCGGCCAATCCGACGGCGCGGTTGGCGACGGACCTGCCGGCGAACGACCGGCGGCAGGATTATCTGCGCGCGACGCTGGCGCGCGGCGCCGATGGCGTGCTCGAAGCGACGCCATTCGACAAACAGGACTCATCCATGATGTCGCTGCTGGCGCGCGCCGACTGTCTGGTAGTGCGGCCGCCGCACGCGCCCGCCATCAAAAAAGGCGCAGCGGTCGAGATCGTTCTACTCGGCCCGAACGCCGCGATTTAGGCCGAACCGGCTTTCGTTAACACGCCGCTAACCATCGGCGGCGAATATCTTGGCATGCTGCAGATTCATCCGCCCGGCCTGGGCGTTCGCGATGCCCGGCTCGCACGGCTGTTGGCCGATTGGGAAGCGCGTCGTCGCGGCCGCGCGTTTCCGTCGCGCGCCGATTTCGTACCGGAAGATTTCCGATATTTGATCGGCAACCTGTCGCTGCTCGACGTCGCCTATTCGCCGTTGCGCTTCCGATATCGCGTGCACGCGACGCGCCTGGCGCAGCGTATCGGCATCGAACTCACCGGCAAATGGGTCGACGAGATACCCAACCCGGCGCACGCTGCCGGCGCCCACAGCCATTTCGCCGAGGTGATCGAGCAGCGGACGCCGATCGTCTATCGCCGCGTGCATGAGTTCGTCACCGACAACCTGCCGCACAATTGCGAGGTGCTGGCCCTGCCGTTGGCGCGCGATGGCCAGACCATCGACATGATGATGAGCGCCTTCGTCTGGGACGACCGCGCCACCTAACTCCATCTAACAGCGACCGAATCGGTAAATTATCCACCGCCTGTGGATAAACCCGCTTGACAGCGACGCCGGAACCAAACTAGA
>DASQGX010000040.1:0-31631 GCA_035632395.1 Allostellaceae bacterium | reverse complement strand
TGGTGCGGCGCTAGTGTTGTCCGGTTGGAACGCGCGCATCGGTGTCGTTGTGTTGATCGTATTCACAATCATCGCATCGCTGTTGTTCCTACGCTTCTGGCGGCAGCCCGATCCGATGCGGCGGGTCATCATGCGCAATGGCATGCTCGCGAACGTCGCCATTGTCGGCGGGTTGCTCCTGCTGTTGCAACACGTGAGCTGACCGGCAAGCGAGCTGTTGCCGAGGGTGTCGAGCCCTCTCGTCTTTGGCGCGCGGATTTTGTACAACGGCTACCGCCATGGATGCCCTGACCGCCCTGATCACGCGCGTGTCGCCGGCCGCACTTGATGCGCCCGGGCCGCCGGCCGACGTGCTGCAGAAGATCCTTGAGGCGGCGGTTGCCGCGCCTGATCACGGTCGCATGCGACCGTGGCGCTTCATCCTCATCGAAGGAGCGGCGCGGGAGAAATTGGGCGCCTTGCTCGCCGAATCGCTGCAACGTCGCGAGCCGGCGGCGCCTGCCGGAAAGCTCGAAGCCGAGCGCAAAAAGGCGCTGCGCGCGCCGCTGATCGTTGTCGTCGCAGCGGTGGTGCAGGCGGGCGCCAAGGTTCCCGAAATCGAACAGCTGGTGGCCGTTGGCGCGGCAGCCCAGAATATGCTCGTGGCCGCGTACGCGCTCGGCTTCGGCGGCTTCTGGCGCACCGGCGCGAACGCTTACGATCCGGCGATGAAATGCGCCCTCGGTCTCGCCGAAACTGACGCGATAATTGGATTTCTCTATTTGGGCACGACCAAGACGCCTGGTCCGCCACGCCATAACGACGCGGGCTCAGTTACCCGTCGCTGGGCGGGTTGAATTGGCCACAGCAATTTTCTGAGCGATCTGATCTGGATCAATGCCGCGGACCCGGGCGCGGCAACACATTACGTTATGAAGACATTCGACGATCACCGCGAATGTGGGTTCGAGCGGAAGTTCGCCGTGGATCAGGAACTGGCCTTCAAAGTCGCGGCGCGGCGCAACGCATTGCTTGGCCGTTGGGCGACCACTCAGATGGGGTTTTCAGGTAGCCGGGCAGATGCCTATGTCAAAGACCTGGTCGAAGGCCATGTCGGAAACAGCGATCCGCAAGCGGTGGTAACCCGTGTCATGGGTGACCTCGTTGCCAACGGGATGCCGGTGAGTCGCGAGGAAATCGACGCCACGATCACCCGGTTTACCGCCCGCGCCCGGGCTGAAATCGTCCGCGGCGCATTGCGATAGGCCGGATTCCGGCACGATTTCAAGACGCCCTACGTAGAATCCCTTACGTACATCACCGAATTTCGCGACCGGATGGCGCCCGGTATCTCTGGATGATCGCAGGACTGCTCGAGGCGCAGTCCGCAACCTGGGAGATCCCGCTATGTCGCTTGCGATTGCCGCCCGCCAAAGTGCCGCTCCCGCTGTGCCGCTGCCGATCGTCCGGTCCATTCGTGATGACGCCTATCCGGGCCGGCGCTCCGTGTGCGCTTCCATCTGCACCAATGAGCTCGACCGATTTGCAGCGACGCGCCCGTCCCAATCGGTTGCCCCAGGTACCACCTTTGTCGACGAAGGTGAACCGGCCTCACATGTCTTTACCGTCGTCTCCGGCGTCGTGAAGCTATTCAAACTGCTCTCTGATGGCCGCCGCCAGATCGTCGGGTTCCTGGTTCCAGGTGATATTTTCGGTTTCGCGCCGAATGATAAATATACGGCCAGCGCCGAAGCGATTTCGTCAGTCACGTTGTACCGGTATCCGCGGCGACAGCTCGAGCGCGCCTTTGTCGATTTTCCGGGAGTCGAGCGGCAGATGCTCGACGCAATTAGCCGCGAACTGGCGGCGGCGCAGGACCAAATGGTGCTGCTCGGCCGCAAGACGGCACACGAGCGCCTGGCGTCGTTCCTGTTGTCGTTGTCCCGGCGCCAGAACAACGCCGACCAATCGGTCGACCTGCCGATGACGCGCACCGATATCGCCGATTATCTCGGTTTGACGATGGAAACCGTCAGTCGCGTCTTCACCGTCCTCAAAGGCAGCGGCTGCATCGCCGCCAACGGTTCGAGCAAGGTCTACATACTCGATGGCGATGCGCTTGCGGAATTGGCCGATGGAATTGCTGATGAAGACGCCTGAATCAGGCGCTGATGGCGGCGGCCATGAAAGACAAACCGATGATTTATCTGGTCGATGATGACGACGCCGTACGTGATTCGCTCGCGTTCCTGCTTGAATCGCACGGGTTCGACGTATCCGCGTTCGCATCGATTGCCGATTTCGAGCGCGCATACCGGCCGCGTGATAACACGTGTCTGATCCTCGACCATCATCTTCCTGGTGCGAGCGGTCTTGAGTTCCTGGCCTCAGAGGAAGGCGCCGCCATCCGCATGCCAGTGATCGTCATCACGGGGGGTGCCGATCCGAGCATCAGCGCTCGCGCCCGCGCGCTCGGCGTCGCCGCGTTTCTCGAAAAACCGATCGGCGAGGCACCGCTGCTGGCGGCGATTGAAAGCGCCCTGGCGGTTTGACCTAGGTCAATGCTCGACCATTCGGTTCGCGCACATTAGCCGCAGAATTCGTCAACGGAGATCACGATGAACGCTAGCACACTCGACAAGGGCATCACCTTCGCGCTTCGTATCCTCGTCGGCTGGACCTTCCTCTACGCCGGCACATGGCAGATATTGCAAAACTATAGCGCGGCGGGTTTTCTCGGACATGTCGTAACCTTCCACGATTTTTTCGCCACTTTCGCGACGCCGGCGGTGCTGCCGTTCACGAATTTCCTCATGAAATGGGGCCATCTGCTAATCGGCCTTTCACTGGTCTCGGGCCTCATGATCCGCGTCAGCGGTCCCTTTGGCATCCTGCTGATGGTCACGTACCACTTCGCGCACATGGACTGGCCGTTCATCGAAAGCCATCTCAATCTCTTCGTCGACTTTCACCTCGTCTACGCGACCGTGATCGTCTACCTGATCGCGCACAATGCTGGGCACGTCTGGGGACTCGACGGTCTGCTCGAGCGGCTGCATGTGGTTGAGCGCCATCCGGCGCTACGGCCGCTGGTCGGCTGAGGTGGGCTCGTCATGTCACCAGGTGAAATCGCCTATCTCATCCTGATTGTTGGTGCGACACTCGTATTTATTGCGGTGTTGGCCTGGCAGTCTGGACGCAACCCATGATCTAAGCGGAAGGGGAACCGATATGCCTACCACCATCCTTGCAGCGGCGAGCGGCGGCACCGCCAGTGCCGGCGCTGTCGATGTCGCGTGCCGCTTGGCCAAGCGGTTCGACGCGCATATCGAAGGTTTCCACGTCATGCCGGATCCGCGCCAGTTCATCGTGGCGGCAGGATTCGACGTGCCGGTGACTGCTGATCTCATCGACCGGCTGGTCGAAGACGGCAAGCAGATTGCCGCTAAGGCTAAAGCCGAATTCGAGCGCGCCGCGGCGCGCAACGGGCTGCCGCTCGACAAGGGAGGTAGCCGGAACGCGCCATCTGCCAGCTGGCGGGAGGAAACCGGCTACGCTCCGACAGCAGTCGCCGATCGCGGCCGCTTCTTCGACCTGGTTGTATTGGGCCGCTCGGAGCGCGTCGTCGATCAACCGCACACCGACGCGATCGAGCAGACACTAATGCGCTCTGGCCGGCCGGTGTTGCTGGCGCCGGCTAAGGCACCGGCGTCACTTGGCGAGACGATTGCGCTCGGGTGGGACGGTTCCCCATCGGCGGTGCATGCGCTTGCCGGCACCCTGACACTGCTGTCGGCCGCGCGTCGCGTCGTCGTGATCACCGTCGGGAAAACGAACGGTGCTTCTTCGGGCGCCGCGGTTGTGGAGTATCTTTCGTGGCACGGCGTGTCGGCAAAGCATCAACAGGTCCTGCCGGTTCAAGGCGTCGGTTCCGGCGAGCTCCTGCTGGCCAGTGCGCGCGAGGAGGACGCCGATCTGCTGATCATGGGCGGTTACGGCCACGCGCCGTGGCGTGAGGTGTTGCTCGGCGGCGCGACGCGCCAGATCGTCGGCAGCAGCTTGCTGCCGGTCCTACTGGCGCACTGAGGCGGCTATGCCTTGGATGCACGTCCGTCTGGAACTGGCACGCGGGCCCGGCTTTCCGCAGGGCAGCAACCGTCATGGGTATGAATTCGTCTTACCGCTGCTGCCGGACGGACGTTTTGACCGGCACGCCTACGGCGCCGCACCGGAGCTGTGTACCGTTCATCGCTTTTGGGAGGGCGAGGGCGATTTCGTCGGCGAACTCGTTCATCTGGATGGCAGATGGGCATTTTCATTCGTGCCGGGATCGGCGGACGACGAGGCGATCGTCCACTTCGCGCACCATGCCTTTCGCGAGGGCGAGTATCTGACTCTCCGCGAGCCAAACGGCGCCGAACACACATTTCGGATCGTCCGCGTTACGCCGGCGCCAAGCCTCAATTTGCGCCGGCCCGCCTGACCTTATTTCGCCGGATCGATGCCGACGGCGAAGGCCATGCGCACGAGCTCGGACAGGCTGCGTGCCGCCATCTTTTCCATCACGCGCGCGCGGTGGATTTCAACCGTCCGCGGACTGATGCCGAGATTGTAGGCGGTGACCTTATTCGGGTTGCCGGCAACCATCTGCAGCATCACGTCATGTTCGCGCGGTGTCAGTTCGGCGATGCGCTTGGCGATAACCGGATCGCCGGCGGTCTTGGCCGGTGACGTCATCGCGTTGCGGATGCTGTCGAGGATCACCTCGTCAGAGAACGGCTTCTCGATGAAATCGCGCGCACCCGCCTTCATGGCCCGTACCGCAATCGGCACGTCGGCCTGGCCGGTCATGACGATCACTGGCAGCTTGAGACCGCGTCGCGTCATTTCGTCCTGAAGTTGAAGTCCGGTCATCTCCGGCATGTGCACGTCGAGCAGCAGGCACGACCGCGGTGGAAACGGCTGCCGCGCCAGGAACTCGCGGCATGACGCAAAGGCCTCGGCCTTGTAGCCGGCGGTTTCGATCAACATGCTGAGCGAGTCGCGGACCGCGTCGTCGTCGTCGAGAATGAAGATTGTTGCGTCGTGGGTCATGGCGTCCTTATGCCTCGAACGGCATGGTGAAGGCGAATGCCGTGCCGCCAGCAGTCCGCGGCGACGCCCAGATGCGGCCACCATGCGCTTCGATGATCGAGCGGCAAATCGACAGGCCGACGCCCATGCCGCGCGCTTTGGTCGTGACGAAGGGCTGGAACAGGTTCTGGGCAACCTCGGCCGATAGCCCCGGCCCGGTGTCCGACACCGTCACCGTTACCATTCCATCCATAGCGGCCGCTTCGACGATCAAGACGCGCTCCTCGCTCGAATCCATCGCCTCGAGCGCATTGCGAATGAGGTTGAGCAGCACTTGCTGGATTTGGACCTTGTCGACGACGACCGGAGGCAAATCTGGCCGTAGCATGAGCCGCGTGGTCACGCCCCCGCTCTTGGCGCCGACCAAGGCCAATGCAGCAGCTTCTTCGATCAGTGCATTGACGTTTTCCTCGCGGCGATCGGTTTCGCCGCGAGCGACGAATTCGCGCAGGCGGCGGATCACCTGTCCGGCACGGTCGGCCTGCGCCGCTGCCTTTTCCATCGCCTCACCGATACGCGGCGACACGTCGGGCCCTGTTTGAAGCAACCGCCGTGCCGCCAAGAGGTAGTTGACGATAGCGGCAAGTGGCTGATTCAGTTCGTGCGCCAAGGCTGCGCCCATTTGGCCGAGCTCGCCGAGCCGGGCGACATGCATGAGCTCCGCCTGAAGCTGATCGATGCGGCGCTCCGACCGTTCCCGTTCGGTGAGGTCCCTGACAAAGCCGGTGAAGAGCCGAGTATTGCCGGCAATCGCTTCGCCAACCGATAGCTCCATCGGAAACGTCGTGCCATCCTTACGCTGGCCGGTCACAACGCGGCCTATGCCGATGATGTGCCGTTCGCCGGTGTTGCGATAGCGCTCGAGATAGCCGTCGTGCTGCTCGCGATAAGGCGAGGGCATCAGAATCTTCACGTTCTGGCCGATGGCCTCAGCCGCAGAGAGTCCGAACATGACTTCCGCCGACGGACTAAACGATTCGATTATTCCACGCTCATTGATAACGATCATCGCATCGGGCACAGCGTCAAGAATGCTTTTTAGGCGGGCGGCACTTTCGCGTTGCTCGGATGCCGCCTTTTGCTGCGGCCGCAGATCCTCGACGATCGCAATGCGATACGGATGGCGCCGACGCATCAAAGAGGATGTGGTGCGCGCTGGAATGAGCGTGCCGTCTTTGTGGATGTAACGCTTTTCGATCGAATAGCTGGAAATCTCGCCCGACACCAGACGAGCGATTTGTCGGCGATCCTCCGCCATGTCATCCGGATGCGTGATGTCTTCAACCCGGCGCGACAGCAATTCATCGCGCTCGTAACCGACGAGCGTGCAGAACTGTTTGTTGACCTCGATCAGCCGGCCGTCCGGTTCGCTCCAGTTAATTCCAATCGCCGCCGCTTCGAACAGCAGACGATAGGGATCATCAGGCGTCGCCAATGCGTGCGCGGATTTGGACAGTTTCTGGTCCATGGTTGGTCAAAATGCAACCCAAAGTGGCAATTCGCCTGGTCAAGATCAAGCTTGGTGGGAGCGAACATCACAAAGGCTTGATTTCGCCCGGATACGTACAAATCCGGATCGCTGGAATAGTTTTTGCTTGTTACGGTTTGAGCACCGGATGTTGGGATTCAGCCTCGTTTGTGGAGGACTTCATCGTGTTCATGACCGGTTTGCTGTTCCTCGCTGGCGTCATAGCAATCGTTGGCCTGACCCTTGATAGTATTGCTCAGGTATCGGAGAACGAGCCCCAAAAACCGCCACGTAGCTGGTATTGATCGTTCCGCTCCAACCAACACCGGCTGTTGGAGTTACGGCTTCGGCCGAGTGTGTCGGCCGATTTTACGGTCGGCCATTAAAGAGGTCGCCGCGGGCCGGATTTCCGCTGCTGGCATGTTGCTTGCTCTCCGATCGGCGGATGCTGAAAGACGCCAGGAGACGGCAATAATGATGAATTTGATGCTCTTTGCACTCGGCCTGCTGACGGCAGCCTACGATACGCTCGTCCGCGTCTGATCCCACTGCAATCGAGTTTTCGTGCAACACGCCGCGACGCTGTGGCGTGCGTCATGCAGAGCCGCCTTCGACCCGGACACGGCTATCCACGGATGCGCCAAGTTCGTCTTCAGCGATCGCCCGCAGCCACTTTCCTGTCCGAGCGACGCCACCGAAGGTGAAGAGATGCAGACCGGCGATATCGACGTCTACCGGGTCCGCGGCCGCAAGCGCGTGAATCACCTTCTCCGGCCCTGATTCGACGAGCAGACGCGCGATCGACGTCTGACCGCCGACCAGCGCGAGCAACGAATTGCCGATGCCGCAGCGCATCGCAAATTTGGCGAGAGTGGCGATGCTCGCCGGCCCGGCAAGTCCTATACGGACAGGAACGGTCACACCCGTGCCGCGCAGCCGTGCGAGCCAAGCAATGATCGGTGCCGCGTCAAAGCAGAATTGCGTCACGATATAGGGCGCGATGGCGTCGCTTTGCAGCAGGCGAAGCTTCGCCGCGAGCGCGGCGTCGAGGGCAGCAGTGGCAATCTTCGGGTGGCCTTCGGGGTAACCCGCGATCGCGACGCTCCGGATGCCGCGCTTCGCCAGCAAGCCGGTCTCGATCAGCTCGAGGCTCGAGTGAAATGGTCCGGCCGGCCGATCGAGATCGCCGGCGACAACCAGGACGCGGTCAACGCCGGCGCCGACGGCGCGAACCAGGAAATCGTCGAGCTGCGTCAGGCCGGTGAGATAGCGCGCTGCGACGTGCGGCACCGGGCAGAAGCCAGCGCGCTTCAGCCGCGCGGCGGTCTCGACGACCGCGTGATAGGAATCATCGGGCGCAAAATTGACGTAGACCGGTGTGCCGGGCGCCAGAAATCCACGGCACAGCTGCTCGCTTCCATGCTCGTGCGCGGACAATTCGATGGAAACGCCACGCAACAGTTCGGCGGTGCGTTGCCGCAGGTTGTCGCCCTCCGGCGCGGTTTCCGCCAATCCACCGATGCGCGTGCCCGGCATCATCCTGAATCCCGTTTGCGCGAGATAATGTAGGATTCGTCCCAAAACCAGAGGCCGCCGTGCTTCTGTAGCACCTCGCGCGTTGCATCGAGATAGGCCATGCTACCGATGACTTCTGACAGACGCTGATCCTCGATCTGGGCGACGTAGATGGCCGCATTCCAGGCCGCGAATAGAGTTGATGTGCCGATTGATTCGCTAATCTCGCTCGGCAGAGTGTGCATCTCGTAACGGAAGATCGAGCGCGTATCGGCATAGGCGTTGAAGTTGAGGTCGCGGCCGTTGTTGCCGAGCTCGGCCTTGACGGCGCGCAACAGCTGATGCCGATCATGCAGAAACGGATTCTCGCCCGGCCAAATCTTCTGGATGATCTCGAGGCCTGGATCGTTGCCGTGCGAATGGATGCCGATCAGCCGGCCGCCCGGCGCCAGCGCACGCGCCAGCGGCGCGATCACCTTCTGCGCCTTGAATTCGAGCGGTGCGCGAGCGCGATAGGGCTGCGAGGCGATGACCAGATCGTAATCAGCGCGCGCCGCGCCGCGCCGCGGCCGCAATGGATCGAGCAGGAATTTGTAGTCGTCGCGATAGATTACCAGTACGACGGGTTTTTCATAGACCGGATTACCCGAAACCTTGCTCGCCTTGGCGCGCCAGTTCTGGTTGAGGAAGGATTGAAGCTGGGTGATCTGTTGCTCGAATTCGTGCGACGTGCTGCCCATCAAGCCGACTTCGTGCCAGACCAGACTAGTCGCAGCGGTGACCGAATTTGGCGTGAGCCACGGAGCCTCGGAGTAATACATATTGGTCAGAACCAGCACGGTCGCCGGATGCTCATAGAATCGGTCCGGCATCTTCTCGAGCGTCAGACGGACGTCCTCGAGACTGATCTCCTTGCCGACAATATAAAGCGGCGTCGTCGGAAAGCGGTTATGCAGCGAGCGCGTGACGCGCGCCAAAACGGTACCGTCGCCCATGCCGGCGTCGAACACCCGGATGCCCGGCGGCCGCGGATGGATGTTGCCGAGCTCCATGCTGACGCGCTCGGCAACCGTCCATTTCTCACCGCAGGTATTGACGAAGAGGAGGTATTTCTGCCGATTGTCGTAGAAGCGGAAATTCTTGTCGGCCTTGCTCTTGCCGTTGATCTCGGCGAGCGCCGGCGGAATCGGCTTGGCCAGCGGCGGCGATACAGTGGCCGGCGCCGGCGCCGCAACTGCGACGGCGCGCGCGCGCGTCGCGTCGGGTTTGTGACGCACCATGAAGTCGCGCACGCGTTCGACGGTTTCGACTGTGACGCGGCCGCCGAAGCGTAGGCGGCTGACCAGCTTGCCGTCATTGACGGCTAGGCGACCGAATGTCGACTCCGCCATGCCGACGCGGCGGCAATATCCCGAAATCTCGTGCAGCAGCGACTGACTATCCATGCGCATCCACCCTCGGCGCGCCGGTCGCGCGCTTGTTGCTTTGGACGGATTTCGAACGCTCGTCACGCGCCAGTCAACCACAATCCCGCCCACGCCAATTGTGGGCAGCGATATGGGATCGATCCCATTAATATGGGCAAATAGTTAGGCGGTTCCTGGCCCATTTTGGCGAGGCCCAATGCCTATGGAAAACGACTCAAGCGCTGAAAATAACCAGTTTTGACGTCGAGTGGGCAGGCGCTAGATATCGCCCCAGACTTCGGTCGCTACCTCGGCCACGAGCGCCAGCTTGCGGCGTTCAAGGTCGATCGCCAACTTGTTGCCGTGATGCGAGCTGGCGAAGCCGCATTGCGGACTGAGGCAAAGATATTCGAGCGGCACGTATTTCGCCGCGGCGTCGATGCGGCGTTTGAGGGCGTCCTTCGATTCAAGCTCCGGCCGCTTGGTACTCACCAGGCCGAGTACGACATATTTCCCCTTGGGTACGAAACGCAACGGCTCGAATCCGCCCGAACGCTCGTCGTCATATTCGAGGAAGAAGCCGTCGACCGCCGCACTGAACAATCCTTCGGCGACGGCGTCATAGGCGCCTTCGGCCATCCACATGCTTTGGAAATTGCCGCGGCAGGTGTGCATGGTGACGCGCAGGCCGGGCGGCCGCTCGGCGATCAACCCGCTGATGATCCGCGCGTAACGCGCCGGCAGCGCGTCGGGGTCTTCGCCGTCGCGCCGGACCTGGGCGCGGATCTGTTCGTCGCACAGGGTGGCGAACGAGACGTCGTCGACCTGCAGATAGGTCAGGCCGGCCGCGACAAGGTCAGTGATCTCGGCGCGATAGGCGGCAGTGACGTCGGACCAGAATTCTTCGATATCGGGATAAGCCGCCGCGTTCACCACTTTGCGGCCACCGCGCATATGGAGATAAGTGGGCGCCGGAATGCACACTTTCGGCGTGCAGCTGGTGGCGCCTTTGAGAAATTTGAAATCGTCGAGCATTACCGGCCGGCTGCGGCGGACCTTGTCCCGCACCACCAGCATCGAGCGCGTCTCGGCTGTCTCGCCGTGCTGGCCGCGAAAGCCGAGCGTGTATTGAGCTTGGGTTGCGACGATACCGCTAAAGCCGGTGAGAAAATCGACATGCCAGAAGGCGCGGCGGAATTCTCCGTCGGTGATGCCGCGCAGGCCCACCGATTCCTGCAGCTGCACTGCTTCGTTGATCGCGCGGTCCTCGATTGCGCGCAGCTGCGCCCTGGTAATTTCACCTTTGGCAACCTGCTCGCGTGCGGCATGCAACTCCGGCGGGCGCAGCAGTGAACCGACCTGATCGGCGCGGAACGGCGGTTGGGTGGTTTTGGCCATGGCATCCTCCCGGGCTGGCAATTTTTCTATCACCCGATAGACGTTTCTTCTATCGTCCGCCGGTTGCCGAATGAGGAGACCAACTATGCCGTCTGCCCGCGGCGCACGGATCGCTGGGCCGCGCCGGCGCGCTGAGGAAATCATCGATGCCGCCGCTGCGGTCTTCGCTGAACGCGGCTATCACGGCGCCTCGACCCAGGACGTCGCTGATCGTCTCGGCATGCGCCAGGCAAGTCTCTATTATTATTTTCCATCGAAAGAAGCCGCATTGGAGCAGGTTTGCCTGCGCAGCGTCGGCGACTTTGTCGAGCGTGCACAGGCGATTGCCGGCAGCCGCGGTGATGCCGCCGACAAGCTTGCTGCGTTGATCCAGAGCCACCTGGCGCCGGTCGAGGCCCGTGGCGATTATGTACGCTGTTTCCTGCGCGAGCGCCGGTTTCTGCCGCGCGACAGCGCGCGGCGTATCGGCCGGGTCGCGCGGCGGTACGAGGGCGTTCTGCAGGGCGTGATCGAGGCCGGCATCGAAGCGGGCGAGTTGCGGCGTGATCTCGATCCGCGGTTAACAGCCTTGGCGCTGATCGGCATGTGCAATGCAGCGATGGAATGGTACGGCCGAGAGCCGAACGCGCCAGTTGGGCGCATTGCCGATCGGTTCGCGGCTCTGGTCATAGATGGCATGCGGGCGACCCGCGGCGCGATGCCGTCTAGCGGAAATCGCGCGACGAGAAGCGGTGGTCGCGCCGGTTCTCGGTCGCGGCGGCGAATTGGTGGGTGATCGCGGCCTCGCGAGCCGTGGCGAGAAGGCGGAGTTCGGCCGAGCAATCCTCGAGCCGGTCGGCGACGACGTGGATGACAATATCCTCGCGCTGCAGCCTGCCGCTCACCATCAGCAGGGCGGCGTTCATCGTTTCGCGGCGGAAGCGCTCGAATACCTGTGGCCAGACGATGACATTGGCAATGCCGGTCTCATCCTCGAGCGTGGCGAAAACCACGCCGTTGGCGCTGCCCGGCCGCTGCCGTACCAGCACGAGACCGGCAACGCGGACTCGTGCGCCGTTGGCCAATCCGGCGAGCCCCGCCGCCGGCGTCACGCCGCGTGCCGCCATGCTATCGCGCAGCAGGGCGAGCGGATGCGACTTGAGCGACAGCCGTAACGTGCCGTAGTCGGCGCTCACCGCTTCGCCCAGGCTCATCGGCGGCAGCGCGACGGCCGGTTCGCGCGCCAACGGATCGTCCTGGGCGAAAAGCGGCGGCGGCGCTTCGCCCAGACCTTTTAAGGCCCAGAGCGCCTCGCGCCGCTGCAAGCCCATCGAAGCGAGAGCATCGGCAGCGGCCAGGCGTTCGAGCGCAACGGCGCCGATGTCGGCGCGACGCCATAGCGCATGCGGATCGGCATAGGCGTTGCCGCGGCCGGCGACAAGCCGCTCGGCGTCGTCTGCGGCAAAGCCCTTGATCTCGCGAAAGCCGAGCCGTAACGCAACGCCGCCGGTCGAGCCGGCGGCGGGCTCGAGCGTGCAGTCCCATTCGCTGTGATTAACGTCGACCGGCCGGATCTCGACGTCGTGCTCCCTGGCGTCGCGCACGATCTGGGCCGGCGCGTAGAAGCCCATCGGCTGGCTGTTGAGTAACGCGCAGGCGAAGGCGGCGGGATAGTGGCATTTGATCCAGGCTGAAACATAGGCGAGGAGCGCGAAGCTGGCGGCGTGGCTTTCGGGAAAGCCATATTCGCCGAAGCCCTCAATCTGGCTGAAGCAGCGTTCGGCAAATTTGCGGTCGTAACTGCGTTCGACCATGCCTTCGATCATCTTGGTACGAAAATTGTGGATGGTGCCGGCCTTGCGGAAGGTCGCCATGGCACGGCGCAACTGGTCGGCTTCGCCGGGCGTGAAACCGGCGGCGACGATGGCGATGCGCATCGCTTGTTCCTGGAACAGCGGCACGCCCAGCGTCTTGCCCAAGACGTCTGCAAGCTCGACTGAAGGAAACTCGACCTTTTCCTCGTGGTTGCGGCGGCGGAGATAGGGATGGACCATGTCGCCCTGGATCGGGCCCGGTCGGACGATGGCGACCTCGATCACCAGATCGTAGAAGCGGCGTGGCTTGAGGCGCGGCAGGAAGCTCATCTGCGCGCGGCTTTCGACCTGGAACACGCCGATGCTGTCGGCCTTGCAAAGCATGTCGTAAGTCGCTTCATCGTCCTGCGGCACGGACGCGATCTCGAGCCGGCGTCCATGATGGCGTTCGATCAGCGCGAATCCCTTACGGATCGCGGTCAGCATGCCGAGCGCCAGCACATCGATCTTGAGGATGCCGAGCGTATCAAGATCGTCCTTGTCCCATTCGACGAAGGTGCGCTCGGCCATCGCCGCGTTGGCAATCGGCACAACTTCCGAGAGCGGGCTTTTGGTGATGACGAAGCCGCCGACATGCTGCGACAGATGGCGGGGGAAGCCGAGCAGGGCGCCGGCCAGCATCAGCGCGAGTTTGAGCCGCGGCGCCTCAGGATTGAGACCAAGCGCGCGCACCTCGTCATCGGAGATGGCGTCGAGGCTCGCGCCCCATACCGTCTCGGCCAGCGCACCGACCATGTCGAGCGATAAGCCCAGCGCCTTGCCGACGTCGCGGATGGCGCTGCGCCGGCGATAGGTGATGACCGTGGCGGCGATGCCCGCATGCTCGCGGCCGTATTTGCCATAGACGTACTGAATCACTTCCTCGCGCCGCTCGTGCTCGAAATCGACGTCGATGTCGGGCGGCTCATCGCGTTCGGCGCTGACGAAGCGCTCGAACAGCAGATCGCTCTGCGCCGGGTCGACGGCGGTGATGCCGAGGCAATAGCAGATGACGGAATTGGCCGCCGAGCCGCGGCCCTGGCAGAGAATGTCCCGCGACCGGGCGAAGCGCACGATGTCGTAGACGGTGAGGAAATACGGCGCGTAGCCGAGCCGACCGACAAGATTGAGTTCGTGCGTGAGCTGCTTGGCGACCTTCTCCGGCGCGCCTTGCGGATAGCGTTGCCGGGCGCCCGCCTGGCTCTCGCGCACCAGATATTCCTGCGGCGTCAGGCCAGGCGGACAGGGATCGACCGGATATTCGTAACGCAACTCGTCCAGATCGAAACGGCAGAGTCCGGCGATCTCGACGCTGCGCGCGGTCGCCTCGGGCCAGCGCGCGAACAGCCGGGCCATCTCGGCGGGTGCTTTGAGATGGCGTTCGGCATTGGCCATCAGGTGGAAGCCAGCCCGGTCGATGGTGCAATGCTCGCGGATACAGGTCAGCACGTCCTGCAACGGGCGGCGTGACGGTGCGTGATAATGTACGTCGTTGGTGGCGACGAGGGGCACGCCGCATTCGTCCGCCATTGCCGCAAGCGCTGCGATCCGCACGGCATCGTCACCGCGATAGAGGTGCTGGGCTGCGAGATAGAGTGGGCTGCCGAGCCGCGCGCGTAGATCCTTCAAGGTCCGGGCAAAGGCCGCATCGGGTTTTTCCGGCGGCAACGCCACCAGAACCTGACCTGCCTGATGCGCGCACAGATCGTCGAGGGTCAGACGGCATTGGGCGTTGGGCGCGCGCCGCCGTCCTAGGGTGATCAGCCGGCTCAGTCGGCCATAGGCGCCGCGGTCGGTGGGAAAGCAGAGGAAGCTCGGCGCGTCGTCGATGTCGAGCCGTGCGCCGACGACCAGCCGGATGTGCGCCTGCCGTGCCGCTTCATGCGCGCGTACCACGCCGGCGAGGCTGTTGCGGTCGGTGATGGCGATTGCCCGATGGCCGAGCGCGGCGGCGGTCGCCACCAACTCGTGCGGATGCGAGGCGCCGCGCAGGAAACTGAAATTGCTGGTGACCTGGAGCTCGGCGTAAGTGGTCACATGAACAAACCGTGCAGGTACCAGCGCGAGGCTTCGCCGGCGCCCTGGCGATAAAGCCAGAAGCGGCCGCCGTCCTCGTCCTCGACGCGGTAATAGTCGCGCGTCTCGCGGGCCGCTGGCGCGGCGTCGCGCCACCATTCGGCGGCGATGCGCTCGGGACCTTCGGCATGCTGGATGCAATGGCGGACGTGCCGCCAAGTGAAGTGCAGCGGCGCTTCTTCGGGCGCAGCCGCCTCGGCCTCGATCGCCTCGGGATCGGCGAACAGACGCAGCGGCCGGCGCGTGCCGTCGGGCCAGCGCAGATTGCGCGCAGCCGTGTTCGGCGCGACGCGGCGCTGGGCGCGTTCGGGCCGATGGCTTTCGACCGGCGCCAGGGTGAAGACGTTGGTCGTGCCCAAGCGGTTGGCAAGGCGGTCGAGCAGCGCGGCCAAGTCGCCGGGCTGTGCGCCGTCACGCGTCAGCGCCGTCTGCTCGGGCGCCAACGGTTCGAGTGCGATCGGACTCAGTACCATGCCATCTATGCCCTCGCCGGGATCAAGCAACGACAGCTTTTCGGCGAAGAGCCGCGCCAGATGGGCGGGATCGCGCGATGGCCGGCCGGTGCCGATGCGGGCGCGCGCGGTGCTGCCGTCGGTGCGGAATCCCAGGCATTCGAGGCCACGCGTGCCCAAGCCTTCGGCGGCGAGTCGCGCGCACAGCGATTCGATCAGGCGCCGCAATGTGGTGGCGATGTCCTCCGGCTGCAGCAGCGGCTCGGCGAAGTCACGGCGTTCCCGCCAGGGCGGTACCTCGCGCAGCGACGAGATCGGCTCGCAGACGGAGCCAAGAGCCTGATCGAGCCGACGGCAAAGCCCGTTGCCGAAACGGCGCGCTAGCGCGGCGCGCGACAAATCATAAAGCGCGCCGATCGTGCGCAGGCCCAGCCGGTGCAGCGTCGTGACCGTCTCGGGCGCCAACCGCAGCGCTTCGACCGGCAAGCCGGCGAGCGCCGCACGCTCGGTTGCCGATGCGGCGATGGTGCCAGGCGCGAAATGCGCCAGCGCCCAGGCCGCGCCGGGCGTGCCGGCGACGGCGGCGTGCGCCGTGAAACCCTGACGCGCGAGCCGTGCGACAAGCTCTGTGAGCAACGCCGCTTCGCCGCCGAATAGCGGTGCGCTACCGGTGAGGTCGAGAAAGATGCCATCGTCACCGGCGGGCGCCGTCGCCGGCGTATAGCGCATGCACCATTGCGCGATGCCATCGAGTGCGCGCGTGATGGCCGTCGGATCGAAGGGCGCCACCGCGAGATCGCCGGCCAGCGCGCGCGCATCGGCGAGCGTCTGTCCCGGTACGATGCCGCTGGCCTGGGCCAGCGCGTCAGGCGCGGCGACGAACAGGCGTTTCGCCTGCTCGGCAATTAGCGCCACGGGCCGGCCAATCCAGTCCGGACGATGCCGGCGCGCCAAGTCGCTCGCCAAATACGGCAACCAGATCGAAGCGATGCGTCGCATGGTTCCACTCCACTAGCCAGGTTCCGGATGCGCCGCCGCGGCAGCGCGCGAGTTCGATGTGCCAGGCGCCGCCGGGTGCCGACGTCGCGCGCCAGCGCGTCATGCCGACGCTGGTCCCGGGCGCCCGCGGTGGCAACAGCACCAACGCGGCGGTCGCGTGCGCTTCCGCCGCGAGCTGCAAACGGCGTGCGGCGATCGACGGCAGCATCTCGATCTCGCCGATCACCGCGGCAAAGATGCCGCTGCGCAGCGCTTCTTCCATTGTCCACAGCGCGTCGCGCGTATGGCGCGGGCTGGCGACGATGAGCCGCGCCGGATCAAGTCCGCAGGCAGCGAGACCGGCTCCATAAAGTCCGCCGGCCTCGTGCAGCGCCGTAAACGGTGTGCACCACAGGACGAAGCCGCATCCACCGGCGAGCAATCCAGCAAGCGCGGCGGCAAAGCCGCTCGCCGCCACATCGCCTTCAATCTCATGCAGGCCGGCGCGCGGCAGTACAGGCAGGACGCCCAGCGGCAGCATGCCGGCTTGCGAGCTTCCCGCGACAAGCGCGAGACGGGCCTTCAACGCGGCAAGCTCTGGCCGCTGCACCATAGGAAGCCTCCCGGCCCAATCCCGTTGTTCATGAATTGTTCCTATTGATTCCCACTTGTCGCCGTCGCGTCAAGCCACCGCGAAGCGATTGATTCTAGGAAGCTTTCTTGAGTATCGCGGCGATCCGCCGCAACTCGACGACAAAACGCGCAATTTCGCGATGCCGCGTCTCGTCGTCGGGTGCGCGCAACAGCGCTGACGGATGCACCGTCGCGATCACGCACGGCGCCAAGTCCGACCGGATCGGCTTGCCGCGCTCGCGGCTGACGCGGAATGTCGAGCCGAGCAGCGTTTGCGCCGCTGTCGCGCCGAGCAGCACCAGAACCTCGGGCTTGACTAGGGCAATCTCGGCCTCGAGCCAAGGACGGCAGGCTGAGATTTCGAGTGCATTAGGCTTCTTATGCAGCCGGCGTTTGCCGCGCGGTTCCCATTTGAAATGTTTCACCGCGTTGGTGACGTATGCCTCGTCGCGCGCGATGTCGACTTCTGCAAGACAGCGATCGAGCAGCTTGCCGGCGGGACCGACGAATGGACGGCCTTGTTTGTCTTCCTGATCGCCGGGCGTCTCACCGACCAGCATCAATTTGGCCGGCACCGGCCCTTCACCAAAGACGGTCTGAGTCGCACCGGCATAGAGCGGACAGGCAGTGCACTTCGCGGCCGCTTCGCGCAGCTTGCTGATGGTCGGGCGCCGTGGAATCAGCGGTGCCGCGGTCTTCGAAACGGATTTCGAACCCATGGGTGAACCTCAAACAATGGGCACCAAATCGAACCAACCGCAGCGCCCTGCGGTATCTCGCCGAAGCCACCTTCGACGCGCCGCGCTAACCTTTCAGGCCGAGGAACGGCTTCACGGCGTTCCAGAAACCTTCCGGATCCTGGATGTGCGGCGAATGTCCGCAATGCGGCATCTCGACGAGCTGCGCCCCGGGAATCGTCGTTGCGAGCTCGTGCGACAGCGCCGGCGGCGTCGCGGTGTCCTTGAGGCCGACGATGACCAGCGTCGGATTGCGGATCGATTCGATCGCGCTGCGCAGATCGAGCGCCGCGAGCGCGCGGCACGCGGCGGCAAAACGCTGCGGATTCATCGCCAGCAACGTAGCGCGGCGCTGGGCGGCGATTTCGGGATGGGCGGCAAGAAAATCCGCCGGAAACATGCGCGCGAGTGCGGCGTCGAGCACGGCCGCCATACCGCCGCTTTCGACCGTCGCGGCCATCTTTTCGAAGGCCGGTTTGCCCACTTCGGGAATCGCTGCGCCGGTATCGACTAGAACCAAGCGATCGAACTTACCACCGTGACGCACCGCCAGAGCCACGGCGACGAAGCCGCCGAAGCCATTGCCGAGCACGTCGGTCTCCGCTGGTTTCAGGCCAAGGCGCGGTAAATTCTCCGCGATCCGGTCGGCGAAATCCTCAAGCCGCGCCCCTGCCGGTGCCGAGCCGCCAAATCCCGGCAGGTCGACCAGCAGCACACGGCGCTCGCGCGCGAGGCGCGGCGTCACGCGATCGAATGCACCGCGATCCGACAATAGTGAATGGAGCAGAACGAGGGCCCGGCCAGTGCCGGTTTCGATGACATCGAGTTTAGTCTGGGCGGCGGTATCCATCGCGTTCCTGACCCGTGCCATGGCAATCGGCCCAGCTTTCCGCTAGCGTTATAGGCAATACGGCAGCAAAGCCGCACACAATAAATCTCAGGGAGGGGGTTCGCCCAATGTCAGCACTGGCCAATTCCGGCGCTCGTCTCGATCGCCTGCCGATTTCTGCTTGGCACTATCGCATTTTCTGGCTGATCGGCGCCGGCATGTTCTTCGACGGTTACGATCTCTATATCGCCGGCCCGGTGCTGGGTACGACGGTGAAAAGCGGCTTTTCCACCTTGGCGCAGAACGGCTGGTTCCTGTCGCTCACTTTCATCGGCATGACGCTGGGCTCGCTGGCGGCGGGATTCCTCGGCGACCGCTATGGGCGGCGCTTCACCTATCAGTTCAACCTGATGATCTTCGGCCTCGCGTCGCTGGCGGCGGCGGTCGCGCCCGATATCAACTGGCTCAACGGGCTGCGTTTCGTCATGGGTTTCGGCCTCGGCGCTGAGATCGTCGTCGGCTACGGCACCATGACCGAGTTCGTGCCACCGCAGACGCGCGGCAAGTGGATGGCGTTCATGGCCTTCGTGGTCGTTTCTGGCTTGCCGGTGACGGCGGTGCTGGCGCGGCTCGTCATTCCTACCTTCGGCTGGCGGCCGCTGTTCGTAGTTGCCGGTATCGGCGCACTAATCGTCTGGTATCTGCGCAAGAACCTGCCGGAATCGCCGCGCTGGCTCGAGACGCAGGGCCGCATCAAGGAGGCCGACGAGCTGCTGCAGCGTATCGAAAGCGAGGTATCCGGCGGTAAGCCGTTGCCGCCACCGGCGCCGGCCAAGCCGCTCGAGGCGTTCACGTTGGCTTCGCTTGCGGGTCCAAAACTACTGCCGCTGATGATCGTCGGCAGCGTCGTGCTCATCACCATCAACGCCCTCATCTTCGGCTTTGTTAACTGGCTGCCGACCTTCTTCGTCAAGCAGGGCATGAGCGTGACGCAATCGCTCACTTACACGCTGGCGATCGTTTCCGGCTCGTTGATTGGCTGCGCGCTCGGCGCGTTCTCTGCCGACCGGCTCGGCCGCAAATTCACCATCATCGGCGGCTCGATCTGGTGCATTGTCCTGGGCGCGATCTATCCCTTCATGACGAAGCCCGAAGCGGTGCTCGGCGTCGGCTTCGTGCTGATCGTTGGCATCTATGTGCTGACCTCGATCCTTTACGGCGTCTATACGTCGGAGCTGTTCCCGACCGAGGTGCGTCTTCGGGCGAATGGGATCTGCAACATGTTCGGCCGCGGCGCGACCATCGTCACACCGTTGTTGGTTGTGGCCCTGTTTCAGACCTGGGGCGTCACCGGCGTGCTGGCGATGATGATCGGCCTGCTGGTGATCCAGATCGTCGTGGTTTGGGCGTGGGGTATCGAGCCGGCAAAGCGTCGTCTCGAGGATTTGGAAGCCGGTGGCGGCGGCGAGGCCAAGGCACGCGCCGTCGCCTGAAGCCGGTTAGGTTGGTGGTGGTCGCGTGATGCCGTTCGATTTGGTCGAGCCGTCATCGCTCGGCGAAGCGCTCAAGCTGCTCGACCCCGACGATCCGACGGTGCGGCCACTGGCGGGTGGCACCGCGCTGATGCTGCTGATGAAGTCCGGCTTCTTCCGACCGAAGCGGCTGGTCAGCCTGCGTGCCGCCGGCGACCGCTTGGAACGCATCCGCGTCGAATCGGACGGCGGCTTGCGCATCGGTGCGATGGCGCGGCTCGCCTCGCTCGAACGCTCGGTCGAGCTGCGGCGCAATTGCCCGGTGATCGGTCACACGTTGCGGACATTGTCGAACGTGCGTGTGCGTAATGTGGCGACGCTCGGCGGCCATCTCGCCCATGCCGACCCGCACAGCGACCTGCCGCCGGTGTTGATTTCGCTCGACGCGCAACTGGTCCTGGCGGGTCGGCGCGGCGAACGTACCGTGCCGGTCGACGGTTTTGCGACCGGCCTCTACGAAACGCAATGCAAGGGCGACGAGCTAATCGTCGAAGCAATAATTCCGCCCCTTGGCGGCAAGCGCGCGGCTTATCTCAAATGCACCACGCGCTCAGCGGATGACTGGCCGGCGCTTGGCGTCGCTATCGCCTGGGAAGATTCCGGCGGCACCATCAAATCACCGCGGATCGTGCTCGGCGCTGCTACGGAACGACCGACACGGCTCAACGCGGCCGAAGCCGTGATCGCCGGACGTACACTCGATGACGCGCTGCTCGCGCGCGCCGGTGCGGCGGCCGCCGAGGAGGCCGATGTCGTCGGCGACGTGCGCGGCTCGGTTGCGTACAAGAAGCAGTTGGTAAAGGTGTTTGTCGGACGCGCATTGCGCGCGGCTCAAGCGCACGGTGGCGGTGCGGTATGAGCGCAACGGCAAAGACCGGCCAGGTCGGACGTTCGCTGCCACGGCTCGAAGGCCGCGCCAAGGTGACCGGCCGCGCCGAATACGTCCACAACCGGCAAGTGCCCGGCATGCTGCACGGTAAGATCTTCCGCAGCGCCGTCGCGCACGGCCGCATCCGGCGCGTCGAGGTCGACGCAGCGCGTCGTGTCCCCGGCGTCCACGCCGTGTTCGTCAGCGACGACGTCCGCCGAGTGATTCCCAATCCCTATTACGGGCCGGCCTTCCACGATCAGCCGATCCTGGCGATCGACAAGGTGCGGCACGTCGGCGAGCCAGTCGCCGTCGTGCTGGCCGAGGATCCGCACATCGCCGAAGAGGCCGCGAGGCTGATCGTGGCGGAGTACGACGAGCTGCCGGCCGTGACCGACGAAGTCGAGGCGATGACGTCGAATGTCATCGTCCACGACGTCCTCAAGCCGGCCGGCACCTTTCCCGATCTGAAGCATCTCGAAGGCCGCAAGGGCACCAATCTCGCGCTTGATTTCCGGCTGCGCCGCGGCGACGTGAAAGCGGCCTTCGCTGCCGCGGACCAAGTCTTCGAGCACACGTTCCGCACCCAGCCGGTGATGCATACGCCGCTTGAGCCGTTCGTTTCGGCGGCGGAGCCCGGCGACGGCACACTGACTATCTATACGGCGTCGCAAAGCCCGTCCTTCGTACGCATTGAGATTGCACGATTGCTCGGCTGGCCGGAAAACCGCGTACGCGTCAAGACGGCGTATCTCGGCGGTGGCTTCGGCGCCAAGCTCTACATCAAGCTTGAGGCGCTGGTCGCGGCGCTGGCGTTGCTGACGCGCCGGCCGGTGAAGATCTCGCTGGCGATGGACGAGCAATTCTTCACCATCACCAAGCATCCGTCGACCTTCCGCATCAAAAGCGCGGTGACAAAGGACGGCCGAGTCACCGCGCGCGAATGCGAAGTGTGGTGGAACGGCGGCGCCTACGCGGATATCGGCCCGCGCGTGACGCAGAAATCCGGTTTCACCGCCGCGGGTCCGTACGACATCGAAAACGTCGCCATCGATTCCTACGCGCTCTATACCAACCGTCCGCCTGCCGGAGCGCTGCGCGGCTTCGGCATCCCCCAGCTGGTGTGGGCCTATGAGAGCCACACCGACATGATCGCGCGCGCGCTCGGCATCGATCCGATCGAATTCCGCCGCCGCAATCTGCTGCGCGACGGCCGGCCGCAGGCAACCGGCACGGTGATGCAGGACGCCGCCACCGGCAAAGTACTCGACCGGCTGGTCGACCGTATCGGCTGGGGCCGGCCGTTCGACCGCGGGCGGGGCAGTGTCAAGCGTGGCCGTGGCATCGCCATCGGCTTCAAGGCATCGATCGCGCCGACCACTTCGGTCGCGATCCTCAACATCTACGCCGATGGCAGCTGCGCGCTCTATTGCAGCACTGTCGACATGGGCCAGGGCTCCGATACCGCAATGGCGCAGATCGCCGCCGAGACTCTCGACGTGCAAGCGGAAACCGTCCGCGTCGTACACCCCGATACCGACGTCACGCCTTACGACATGGCGACGCTCGGCTCGCGCTCGACCTTTCACATGGGCAACGCGGTCAAACGCGCCGCTGAGGATGCGCGTGCCAAGATCGAAGCGCTCAAAACCGAGCTCGGTCTCTCGCCGGGCAGCAATATTCCGCTACCGGAACTTTTCCGCCGCAAATACGGCATGCAGGCCGGCAACATCGTCGGCATTGGCAACTTCATCCCGAGTTACGCGTCGCCCGATCACGACACTGGCCTGACGCCGAACGCGACGCCGTTCTGGATGGTTGGCGGCACTGGCGCCGAGATCGAAGTCGACACCGAAACTGGCCACGTGCGCGTCATGCGCCTGATCAACGTCGCCGATCTTGGCACGCCGATCAATCCGCAGATCGTCGAGACGCAGCTCTCGGGCGGCGCGATCATGCAGCTCGGCTTCACCATGCAGGAGCGCATGGAATTCGACGGCGGGCAGCTGCTCAATCCCAATCTCGCCGATTACAAGATTCCGGGCATGCGCGATCTGCCGGCGCGGATCGAGAACGAGGCGGTCACGGCGAAACAACACAGCGGTCCGTTTGGCGCAAAAGGCGTCGGGGAGACCGCAACTTTCGGCGTCTCGCCGGCAATCGCCAACGCCATCGACGATGCAGTTGGTGTACGCCTGACAGAACTGCCGTTGACCCCCGAAGCGGTTTATCACGCTCTGACGAAGGGCGGCCGATGAGCGCGACGCGCCAGATCGGCTTTACCCTTAACGGCCGGCTGGCTTCGGCCGAGATCGGCACGCACGAAACGCTGGTCGACGTGCTGCGCAGCCGTTTCGCGCTTTTTGGCGCGCGCGAAAGCTGCGGCCAGGGCCTGTGCGGCTGCTGCACGGTCATCGTCGACGGCCGCGCCGTTTCGGGCTGCCTTTTCCTTGCGGCCAGGGCGGACGGCGCGCGGGTGGAGACGATCGAGGGGTTGGCGAAAGGCGAACGGCTCGATCCGGTACAGGAAGCCTTCATCGAGTGCGGCGCCTTCCAATGCGGTTTCTGCACGCCGGGATTCGTCTTGATGACCAAGCAGTTGCTGGACGAGAATCCGGAACCAAGCGAAGACGAGATCAAGCACTATCTTTCTGGCAACCTGTGCCGGTGTGGTGCCTATCCAGAAATCATCGAGGCGGTCAGGGTCGCATCGCGTAAGCACAAAAGCGGCGGCTGAATGACCGTCCCATCAGGGGAGGATCGTGATGGCCATCAATGCTGATGTTTCGGGTCCGTGGTATCGCTCGCTCAATCGCAGCCAATGGAACACGCTGCTCGCCACCAATCTCGGCTGGCTGTTCGACGGTTATGAGCTCTATGCACTGATCCTGACGATCGGTGTCGCTTTGCATCAGCTGCTCGATCCGTCCCAATACGCGCGAATTCCGGTTTTCGCCGGCACGATTATCGCAACGACGCTCCTGGGCTGGGGCGTCGGCGGCATGATCGGCGGCATCCTCGCCGATTACATCGGCCGCAAGCGCACAATGATGCTGGCAATCCTCGCTTATTCGCTGATGACCGGCTTGAGCGCCGTAGCTTGGAGCTGGGAATCGTTCGCGGTCCTGCGCTTCATCGTCGGCGTGGCCATCGGTTCGGAATGGGCGACCGGCACCTCGATCACTGCAGAGCTCTGGCCGGATAAGGCGCGCGGCCGCGGTGCCGGCCTCATGCAATGCGGCCTCGGTATCGGCTTCTTCGCAGCGTCACTGATCTGGGTGTTCGTGGGCGCGCATGGCCCCGATGCTTGGCGCTACATGTATCTCATCGGTGTCGTGCCCGGACTGTTCACGCTGTGGATCCGGCGCGGCATTCCGGAATCGGCGGTGTGGGAACGCACCGATAAACGCCGCAAGGCAGCGAGCGAACGAAAGAAGGGCGGCGGCAAGCTCGACGCTGCGGACCATGCGCTGACACGCTTCACCTTGGTCGAATTGTTTGCCGATCCGCCGGTGCGGAAGCGATTGGTCGCCACGTTTTTTATGTCGCTGTCGACGACACTGGCGTGGTGGGGCATTTCGAGCTTCGTGCCGCCATATGTCGCCTCGGTTGCCGCCAAGGCCGGTCTGCCAGGACCGATTTGGGCCGGCTATACCGGTATGGCCTACAATATCGGCGCGATCATCGGCTATGTCGGCGTCGGATTCCTCGCCGATGTTTACGGCCGCAAGCCGGTAGTGCTGGTGTTTTATGCGTTGTCACTGCTGATGACGCCGGTGCTGTTCCTGTGGACACACGATTTGACCCTGCTGTTGCTGGCCGCAGCCGTGAATGGCTTCTTCACGCTCGGGCAATATTCCTGGATGCCGGTGTGGTTGCCGGAGCTGTTCCCGACCGCGGTGCGCGCGACTGGCGTCGCCTTTGCTTTTAACGCGCCGCGCTTCGTCGCCTTCATCGGGCCCTTGATTGCTGGAACGCTGATCACCAATTTCGGCGGCTTCGGCAATGCCGCGGTGTCGATCAGCTTCATCTATATCGTCGGGTTCGTGGCGACGCTGTTCCTGCCGGAGACGCGCGGCAAGCCGCTGCCAGAGCGAATCTAGGTGGCGGTGACGGCCACGGTCGGTTAATGGGAGTCGATTTGGTCGTAATAGTGCTTGATGTTCCAGGCGATGAACAGCAGGCACACAACAAACAGCGCATAACCCGCTGACTTTGCCGCGCCGTGTGCATCGGCGGCCAGGAACAGGCCGCCGATGCCGGTGGCGGCCAACAACACGATCAGCAGCAGGAATGATTCCGGCCTCTCAATCCGGATATCAAATAGCGAACCGCGTATTGGGCGATCACACGCGCGCTTTACGAGCCATGCCAATGCAATCAGCGTCAGCCCGGCGGTGAAGAATCCTGCGGCATAAGTATCCCGACCGTGGGCGTCGGCTGCGGTGAAAAATCCCAATAGTGTCGCGCAGGCGAGCAACACACCCGCAAGCCATGGTGCGACCCAGGTCCAAATATCGCGTAGCAATACGCGCTGGCGGCGCCTCGAAGCGGTTCCTGTAATGCGCGACGGGCCTTCGCCCATGATGTCGCGCTCCATGCTTGTTCCCAGTCAAAAACACAACGTGGCTGCGTTTATCGAGTTCCCGATGGTGGTCGCGCCGTTCAAAGGTGCAAGCCGCTCGATGCCAGGCCGTCGAGCACGAATTGCGCCGCCAGTGCCGCCAAAACGAGGCCCAGGACGCGGCTGATGACATTGGCGCCCGTGATGCCAAGAAGCCGCGACAGGCGGACGGCGGACAGAAGCGCCACGAGAGTCAGGGCAAGCACGACGGCGAGCGCGGCGATCACCGCCGCCGCGGCCTCGGGCGTTCCGGCTCGGCCGACGAGAAGCACGGTCGAAGTCAGCGCGCCAGGTCCGGCCAGGAGCGGGAAAGCGAGCGGAAAGACCGCGACGTCGTCGCGCCGCCGAGCTTCCTCGCGTTCGGGCGGCGTTGGTGCGTGGATACCCGAGGGGCGCGCGAAGGCCATGTCGATCGCCAACAGGAACAACAAAATGCCGCCGGCGATATGAAAAGCGGCGATCGATATCCCCAACGCCTGGAGCAATGGCGCGCCTGCAAACGCGAAGAGTAAAAGCAGCGCCGCCGCGACCGAAACGCCGCGCAGCGCCGCGTCGCGCTGCTCGCGGCGGCTCCAATCATGCGTCAACGTCGCAAAGATTACGGCGGTGCCGATCGGATCGACAACAACTCCGAAGATAACGAAGCTGTCGATCAGGGTCGCAGTCATACAGTTCTCATGGAAATAGACCGCGCAGCTGCTTGCCGGTGCGCACCTTCTCGACGCCGATGGCCATCGCCGCGATGCGGTTCGAGACCCGGTCGTTACGGCCGCGCCGCGCTACCAGGCGGAAAGCGGTCTCCAGGATCTGTTCAAGGCGATGATTCACTTCGGTCTCGGTCCAGAACAGCTGCTGCAGATCCTGCACCCATTCGAAGTAGGAGACGATCACTCCACCTGAATTGCATAGGATGTCCGGAATGACGAAAATTTCGTCCTGGCGCCGGTCGAGAATGGCGTCGGCGCCCGGTGTCGTCGGACCGTTGGCGCCCTCGGCCAGGATGCGGCACCTGAGCTGGCCGGCGTTTTTCTCGGTGATCACCTGTTCGATCGCGGCGGGAACCAAGACCGTGCATGGTTGCGTCAGCAGCTCGTCGGCGCCGATAACCGCCTCCTTCGACCAGCCGGCGAGCACGCCGCCGTGTGTTTGCGCATGCGCTTCGATCGCATCGAGCGGCAGTCCGCGATCGTCGTAATAGGCCGCAGTATGGTCTGCCAAGCCGATGACCTTTGTGCCCGTGCGGCGCGCCAAGGTCGCTGCGGCGACGGAACCGACATTGCCGAAGCCTTGGACGATCGCGGTCGCCTCGACGGACTTGAGTCCCAGCGTTTCGAGCGCCCGCGCCACCAGATAGGCGATCCCGCGGCCGGTCGCCTCGCGGCGGCCGACCGTGCCGCCGACGCCAACCGGCTTGCCCGTGACGATCTCGGTGACCGCATGGCCCCGAAACATCGAATAGGTATCCATGAACCAGGCCATGACCTGTTCGTTGGTGCCCATGTCGGGCGCCATGATGTCGGTATGCGGTCCGACGAAGGGGATCATTTCCTGCATGTAACGGCGCGAAACGGCCTCGAGCTCACGCTTCGACAAAGCGCGCGGATCGCAGGCGACGCCGCCTTTGGCGCCACCGTACGGCAAGCCAACGAGCGCGCATTTCCAACTCATCCACACGGCTAATGCTGCCACTTCGCCAAGGTCCAGCCGCGGCGCGAAGCGCGTGCCGCCTTTCGTCGGGCCGAGCGTCAGATGGTGCTGAACCCGATAGCCGGCGAAGATCCGGGTACGGCCGTCGTCCAGGTTGACCGGAACCGCGACGGTCACGGCGCGCTTCGGGTAGAGCAGCCGGTCGCGCTCGTTTTCGGGAATACCGAGGTGATCGGCGACGATGCCGAACTGCTGCCGCGCCATCTCGAAGACCGGGCCTGAATATATGTCCACGCACGCCCCCGTCGCGCCGCCAAGGCGGCACAGTATCCGAGTTTAATGTGACGAAGGCTAGAGCGCCGCGCCGCTCAGTGCGCGCTCATCGCTGTCTGACGCAGCGGTATCGCCGGCGAGATCAGCACAAGCTCGATCGGCGTACCGTCCTCCCATACCTTGAACGCGATCGGAACGCCGTGATCGTCGAGCCAGACGACGCCGCGTTTTTGGCCATCAATCAGATACTGGCGGAGGAGGCGGGTGGTGCCGTCGAACGTCACCGCCGTCTCGTTGCCACCGCTGATCCGCACAGTCTCAGTTCGGCCACTCTTGGTCGACATCATCACATGTGCATTGAGAAATCTAGAAGACCAAGGATTGGACGTTCGCACATCAGCGGGCGCCACCGTCGTGCCATCCGGCGTCGTGATCACGAAAGCGTTCCCGCGCGCTTCTCCCGAAATTTCGACGCTTGTGCCGTTGGTAGTGGTGTCGCCGTGGAATGCAATCAATCGGCCGTTGCGCCATTCTTCGCTGCGCGTCGCGTCCTGGCGGTAGACGACGATGCCAAGCAGCCGCACTGCAACGTGCAATACGCTCTCGACGTGTGTGCGACCGCCCGATTGATCGACGACGTTCGTGTAGGTGCCGATATTCCCGAAAGTCGGGTGCTCGACTTCGTATTGGTAGATTTGCGTGTCGGCGCGCGCGGGTTGGGCGAACGCGCACAGCGCGAATGCCAGAACGAAAGCAGCAGCGGTCGACAGCGATCGCGCTCGTGTCATGGCTTCGTACGAACGCGCGAATCTTAATGCAGCCGAACCAACGCCGCTAGCGGTTCCCCGCTTATTGGCGCGAAATTTGTCCTGTGTCCGGATTGATCACAACCCGGAATTGCTGACCGTTGTCGTTCACCAGGGCCGTGAACTTGGTGCCATCTGGACGGAAATCGCTAAACGATGCGTAACCTTGCGCTTCGAGCACATTGAGGGCGCTGGTCGCACGGCCACCCTCCGGGTTGTCGAGATCGGCAACAGGCGTCTCCCCAGACACCGGCAGCGCTGTTTGGTTCGTCACGCCTACGCTGGGTGCGGCGGCACCAAGTGCGTGCGGTGGCGTGCTAACCTCTTCGCCAGTCGGCACGGCCGGCGACGATACAACAGCGCTGGGTTGCGCGGTTGCGGCAGCGGAATTCGGCGTTGCGGGCGCGCCGTATGGCGACGGCGCTGCGTTCGGCCAGGCTTGGGCATGCGCCGGTCCGCCTAAAGCTAAGGTGGTCATCAGGACCAGGGCTGCGTGTTTCATCGAAACCTCCGTGACAGGCGATTGGGCGCCGACGCGCGCCCGTTCCAACCATTTGGGGAAAATGATGCGCCCGATTTTGGCGGATTGAAGGCAATTCCCGCACGCCTGTAGTCACTGGCGGCGCCCCTGGCTGATTTCCTATAGTAAGAGGCGATCCATGGCCCGCAGTTCCATCCGGCCGCCGCGTCGGCACACTGGTCCGTTCGACAACTATGCGCAGTTTTGGGCGCACTATCTGCGGGAGCATGGCCGCGCCGATACGCGGATTTGGCATTTTTTCGGCACCGGTGCTGCAATCGTCTGTTTCGCCGGCCTTATCGCAACCGGCAGCGTTTGGTTCTTGGCCGGCGCGATCGTGGCCGGATATGGCCCAGCGTGGATCGCGCACGCGATAATCGAGGGCAACCGGCCGGCTACTTTCACCCACCCATTGTGGTCGCTGATCAGCGACCTGCGCATGTTCGGCCTCTGGCTGAGCGGACGCCTGGGAAGTGAATTGGCGCGCGCCGGCGTGCCCGTGCGGCGCCGTCGCGGGGGCTAAGCGAATGCCAAAATCGCAAATGGCAATTGACGGCTTCAAGCGTGCGGCGGCCGAACGGGCTGTCGCGATGATTGCCGACGGCATGACCGTTGGGCTCGGCAGCGGCACCACTGCTGAATTCGCGCTCGCGGTGCTGGCAGAGCGGATCGCCGGCGGTTTGCGGGTAGCGGGCGTTCCGACGTCGGAGCGCATCGCTGATCTCGCGCGCCGGCTTGGCATCCCTTTGGTTCCATTCGACGGCCGATCGATCGACCTCGCGATCGATGGTGCCGATGAAATCGAGCAAGGCACGCTCAATCTGATCAAAGGCGGCGGCGGCAGCCTGGTGCGCGAAAAGCTGGTCGCGCGCGCCAGCCGGCGTTTCATCGTGATTGCCGATGACCGCAAATTGGTCGATCGGCTCGGTGCCAGTGCGCCACTGCCGGTCGCGCTCCTGCCGTTCGCGCGGGCACGGGCGCTCATGGAACTTGCAGCCGTTGGCGTACCCGGGGCGATTCGTCAGGTTGACGGTCGCGATTTCGTCACCGACGATGGATTGGTGATCGCTGACTGCACATGCGGCGTAATCGCCGATCCGCTGTTGCTGGCAACGCGTATCGCAGCGGTTCCCGGCGTGATCGATAGCGGCTTGTTCGTCGGTCTTGTCACGGAAGCAATTGTTGCCAGCGCGGCCGGCGTCCGGGCGTTTACGCTGGCGCCACGCTCCTGATGTTCGGAGTGCGGCTTTCCCGAGCGTGTCGCAGCTCGACGTCAGTCCGAATGAACCAATCGGCCTGCAGCGCCGTTTGCTCGATGAGGCGGGAAGTGACCCGATGGTCCGGCACGGCTTTCAATCCGACTGCACCGCGGCCACGGCGCGTTCGGCGTGGTCGCGGCGCGTGGCTTGAGCCTGATCCGACTCCAATGGCAGTGTCGCGCGATAAGGAACATTCGGTATCCGGAAAGATACCGTCGGATGAACAACAGATTCCATGCGAGCCTGATCGGATCGCAGTTGTCTTGCGGGATCTCTACGGCCGCATCGCCGCCGAACCCTTGCCGCGGCGACTCGTCGAATTGCTGAATCGTCTCAGGCGCCGTGAATAAATAGGCATGCTGAGCGGGAACTCTCGCGCATGGAACGGCTTTAATCGCGAGGCCGTCTGCGCGGCCGATGGATCAAACGACCGAATGGCCATGCCGAACCACGACAATATGACCATCGCACCGCCGCCGGTGCCGTTTTGCTTGACAGAATCTGCCGTACCGGCTGACGGTCGCGTCGCATGACCACGTCCACAAAACCGACAGCCCGGATCGAGGATTATGCGCTGATTGGCAACTGCGCGACGGCTGCGCTCGTCGGCCGCGACGGGTCGATCGATTGGCTCGCGCTGCCGCGTTTCGACGCGGCGGCATGTTTTGCCGCGCTTCTCGGTACGCCCGACAATGGCCGATGGTTGATCGCGCCAGCGGAACCCGTACGCAACGTGTCGCGTCGCTACCGCGGCAACACGATGATTCTCGAAACCCAATTCATCTGTGATTCGGGCGTCGTCACCTTGATCGATTTCATGCCCAAGCCACGACAAGGGGTTGTCGACGTGATGCGCGTCGTCCGCGGCGACCGCGGTGCGGTGCCAATGAAGCTCGATGTTAACTTTCGATTCGATTACGGCAGTACAGTTCCCTGGCTTCGCCGGCGCGCGCATGGCGTGCAGATGATCGCCGGTCCGGAAGCCGTCGTGCTACGGACTTCCGTCGATCTCAAAAATCACGGCAAGGGCACCGTTGCAGATTTTACTGTGCGCGCCGGCGAACGCGCGTCATTCACAGTTACCTGGTGGCGTTCATATGACGACGAACCGGCCGGACTCGATCCGCGGGCGGCGCTCGACGATACGGAAGATTATTGGCGGAAATGGAGCGCACGCTGCACACCCGAGGCCGGCGGCGAATGGCACGACGCGGTGATGCGCTCGCTCCTGACGCTCAAGGCGCTGACCTATGCGCCGACCGGCGGCATTGTCGCTGCACCGACCACGTCGCTGCCGGAAAAACTCGGCGGCGGACGAAACTGGGATTATCGTTATTGCTGGCTGCGCGATGCGGCGTTCACGTTGTTCGCGTTCATTTTGGCCGGCTACGTCGACGAAGCCAAGGCCTGGCGCGAGTGGCTACTCCGTGCCGTCGCGGGTGCGCCCGCCGACATGCAGATCATGTATGGCATCGCCGGCGAACGGCGGCTGAGCGAACACGAATTGCCTTGGCTCCCGGGCTATGCCGACAGCCGACCGGTGCGGATTGGCAATGCGGCGCATCTGCAACGGCAGTTGGATATCTATGGCGACGTAATGGATGTCTTCTACACGGCGCGGGTCCATGGCGCGGAACCCGAAGACGACGCCGAACGCGTCCAACAG
>DASQGX010000039.1:0-5091 GCA_035632395.1 Allostellaceae bacterium | reverse complement strand
TCTCCGCCATCCCGACCTGACTCTGATCCTCGATTTGCCAGTCGAGATCGGCCTCCAACGCGCCCGTCATCCCAACCGCTTCGAGCGCATGGGGCAGGATTTCCATCAGCGCATGCGTGACGGTTTCCTGGCAATCGCACGCCACGCTCCCGAACGCTGCATCGTCATCGACGCCACCGGCGACATCGAGTCGGTCCGCCGGGCACTGGCCGCAGCGGTGCGCGAGCGGCTCGGCGTTGCGCTATGATGGCGTCATGAACGACGACGATTTCGACACTCCCGAGAACAACGATGGCGACGAGGCTGCGGCAAATCTGCCATCGCCGCGCGAGAATGCTGAGCTGATCGGCCACGCCGCTTCCGAAGCGGCATTTCTCGGCGCCTACAACGCTAGACGCCTGCCGCATGCGTGGCTATTGGCCGGCCCATCCGGCATCGGCAAGGCGACCTTCGCCTATCGCGCGGCGCGGTTTCTCTTGGCGCAGCCCGAGGGTGGCGGGGGCCTCTTTGGCGACGCCGCGCCGCCTACGGCACTGGCAATCCCGGCCGAGCATCCGGTGTTCCGCATGGTCGCGTCCGGTGCGCATCCCGACCTGCTCGTGGTCGAGCGAGCCTGGAACGAGAAGCGCAAGCGTCTGCGCAGCGAGATCGTGGTGCACGACGCCCGCGCCATCGCCGCGTTTCTCCACCTGACACCGTCGCAAGGGGCGTGGCGGGTCGTCATCGTGGACGGTGCCGACGATATGAATCGCAATGCTGCCAACGCGTTGCTGAAGGTTCTTGAGGAACCGCCGAAACGCGCTGTGCTTCTCCTGACGAGCGAAAGTCCGGGACGATTGCTGCCGACGATTCGCTCACGTTGCCGCATGCTGCACATGAATCCCTTGCCGCAAGAGTCTGTTCTTGCAGCAATTCGCCGCTTTATGCCGGAAGCGGATGCAACCGACGCCGATGCACTGGCGCAACTGGCCGGCGGTTCGATCGGTCGCGCTTTGGTGCTCGCGGCGCAGGGCGGTCTTGCGGTCCAACGCGGCCTGTTCGGCCTGCTCGACGGCTTGCCCAAGCTACCCGGCGAGTCGCTGCATAGCTTTGCCGAAACGCTGGTGCGCGGCGAGGCGACCGGCTTCACCCTTCTGACCGACCTGTTGCTGCGGGCTGTAGGCGCAGTCACAATGTTGGCGCTGGGCCGCGAACCGGTCGCATCGCCGGCCGAACGTGCGACCTTGGCACGCCTCGCTGCGCGGCGCAGCGCGGCGCAATGGGCTGAGGTTTGGCGCCGGCTTGGCCAGCTTTTCGGCGCCGCCGAAGGCGTCGAGCTCGACAAGCGAGCGGTGGTCCTCGATGCCTTCTTCGCGCTTGCCGATGCGGCGCGCTGAGGATCAACAGAGGATCACAACCATGTCCGGCGCCAAGTTCTATCTCACGACGCCGATCTATTACGTCAACGATTCACCGCATCTCGGTCATGCCTATACGTCCGTGGCCTGCGATGCGTTGGCGCGATTCAAGCGGCTCGACGGCGAGCACGTGATGTTCCTGACCGGCACCGACGAGCACGGCCAGAAGGTGGCGAAATCGGCGCGCGACGCCGGCGTCGAGCCGCAGGCCTTCTGTGACCGCGTGTCAGAAAATTTCCGCGCCATGACCAAGCTGATGAACATCTCGAATGACCAGTTCATCCGCACCACCGAGCCGCGCCATATCGCGGCCAGCCAGGCGATCTGGCAGGCGATCGCCAAAAGCAAATCGCCTAAAGGCCGCGACAATCTCTATCTCGGCAAATATGCCGGCTGGTATGCGGTGCGAGACGAAGCGTTTTACGGCGAGGATGAGCTGACCAAAGGGTCTGACGGCAAATTGCGCGCGCCATCGGGTGCCGAAGTCGAATGGGTCGAGGAGCCTAGCTATTTCTTCCGCCTGTCCGATTGGCAGGAATGGCTGCTCGACCATTACGCGCGTCATGCCGAATTCATCGGGCCGGCGTCGCGGCGCAACGAGGTGACAAGCTTCGTCAAAGGCGGCCTCACGGATCTTTCGGTATCGCGCACCAGCTTCGCCTGGGGCGTGCCGGTGCCGGGCGACGAGAAGCACGTGATGTATGTCTGGCTCGACGCGCTCACCAATTACCTGACCGCGGTCGGCTATCCCGACACGGCCAGCGCCGACTTCAAGACGTTTTGGCCGGCGGACATCCACGTCGTCGGCAAGGACATCGTGCGCTTCCACTGCGTTTACTGGCCCGCATTTCTTGCGGCAGCCGGACTGGCTTTGCCCAAGCGCGTCTTCGCGCACGGCTGGTGGACGGTCGAAGGCCAGAAGATGTCGAAGTCGCTTGGCAATTTCATCGCCCCGCAGCAGCTCGTCGATGAATACGGCGTCGACGCGGTGCGCTATTTCATGCTGCGCGAATTGCCATTTGGTGCCGACGGGGACTTTTCGCATCGAGCGGTCGTCGGCCGCATCAACGGCGACCTCGCCAACGATTTCGGCAATCTCGCGCAGCGCGTTTTATCGATGATCCAGAGCTATTGCGGCGGCAAGCTGCCCGCAGGTGTGGAACCGTCGACCGTAGACCAGCGCCGGGCCGACGGCGAATTGATCGGCAAGGTTGCCAATCTCCGCCGCGCCGTCGCCGCCGAGATCGACAAGCAGGCGCTTCACCTGGCGCTCGAGCGGATCTGGGAGATCGTCGCGATGGCCAACCGCTACGTCGACGAACAGGCGCCATGGAAGCTCAAGAAGACCGATCAGGTGCGGCTGGGTCAGGTGCTTTATGTCCTCGCTGAGACCATCCGCCATCTCGCGATCTTGGCGCAGCCTTTCGTGCCGCAGGCGGCGGCAAGGCTCCTCGACCAGCTGGCGGTGCCGGATGACTTTGCTCACCGCTGCTTCAACGCGCTCGAGGCCTTTCCGCTGCAACCGGGCACTCAGCTGCCGAAGCCGGCAGGAATTTTCCCGCGCTATGTCGAGGTGGCGGCGTCATGAGGCGCGTCCTCATCGTTGCCGCGTTGCTGTTCGCCATCGCAACGCCGGCACATGCGAATGGCTTGGCCGATATTCAAGCCGCGGATCAGGCAGCGCAAAAGCAGGATTGGGGCAGGGCGGTCCGCCTCTATACGCACGCGCTCGCCAATCGCACGCTGATGCCGTCGGATCGCGCCGACACCTACAAGAAGCGCGGCACGGCGTATTACCGCAACGGCGACTATACGCACGCGCTCGCGGATTATGGCGCGGCGATCAAGCTCAGTCCGCAATGCGGCTCGTGCTACAACAATCGCGGCATGGCCCGGAACCAGACCGGCGATTACGACGGCGCGATTGCCGACTTCACGGCCGCGATCCAATACGAGCAGCACGATCCGGATTTGTGGCAGGTCTATTTCAACCGCGGCATCGCCTGGTACCACAAGAACGACAACGACCGCGCAATCGCCGATTACGATCAGGCGATCAAACTCAATGCACGCTGCGCCCCGTGCTTCCACGACCGTGGCATGGCGTGGCAGGACAAGGGCGATCTGGCCAAGTCGAATGATGACCTGAACACGGCCGATCAACTCGCGCACTAGCGTGCAGCCGGCTGCCGACTCGGCTCGCCTGAGGCCGGCAAACGTGCCATGATGGCATCATGGATCGGCATCTGACCGTGTGGGAACGCCGCCGCAACGAGCGCGACGATGAGGTACGCTTCACGACGAGCCTCGCAGCCTTCGCCGTCACGCTGGTGATTGGCGTCATTGGCCTCTATGTGATGGAAGGCCTCGCCCAGACCGCGAAGCTCGAGGATTGCCTGCTGCAAGGCCGGCTCAATTGCGAGCGGATCGACATTACTTCGCTCCGGGCGCCCATCCTTCCTCAGTAGTTTTCTCGTCGATACTCAGGTTTTCCCTGATCGTCCCTTCGCTCAAATGCAGTGAATCTAGGCAGCCCGAATTGTGCCGGGAAAGGTCGCGTAGCGGCCACTAGGTATGAGTCGGGCGTTGTCCTTGATGCTGGCCAGGGCGCTCGCGGGCAGGGCGGCTGCGGGGGGACTACATGGCGACTACTGACCGAATTCAAACCGACGACAAACACAAACCCGTCGCGAGCCCGCCGGCGCACGAGCGCAGACTCAACGGCGACGGCGCGAGCGCGCGCGAAACCGCGGACCTACAACAGCTCCTGCATGGGCTTCAGGCGATGCGCGTCGGCGATTTCTCCGTGCGCCTGCCGCGGGATCAGGTCGGCCTCGCCGGCAAGATCGCTGATACGTTCAACGAGATCGCGGCCGCCAACCAGCGGATGGCGCAGCAGCTCGAGCAGGTCGGCAACACGGTCGGCAGAGAGGGCCGGACTAAACAACGTGTCAAGTTCGGCCATACGCTCGGCGCCTGGGGCGAGATGGAAGCGTCGCTCAATGGCCTCATCGACGACTTGTTGTGGCCGACCATGGCGGTGACGCGTGCGATCGCCGCAGTCGCCCGCGGCGACTTGCTTGAGACAGTGCAACTCGAGGTCGAGGGTCGGCCGCTTAAGGGCGAGTTCCTCCGGCTCGCCAACATCGTCAACACGATGATCAAGCAGCTCAGCGTGTTCACGTCTGAAGTGACCCGCGTGGCGCGCGAAGTCGGCACCGACGGGAAGCTCGGTGGCCAGGCGCAGGTCCGTGAAGTCACCGGCGTTTGGAAGGATCTCACCGAGAGCGTCAATTCGATGGCCTCGAACCTGACGGCGCAGGTGCGCAACATTTCCGAGGTCACGATCGCCGTCGCCAGCGGCGACCTGTCGAAGAAGATCACTGTCGACGTGCGTGGCGAAATCCTGCAACTCAAGGAAGCCATCAATACGATGGTCGACCAGCTGCGCTCCTTCGCCGCCGAGGTAACGCGCGTCGCGCGTGAAGTCGGCACCGACGGCAAGCTCGGCGGTCAGGCCGTGGTGCCCGGCGTCGCCGGAACCTGGAAGGACCTAACCGACTCGGTCAACGCGATGTGCGGTAACTTGACGGACCAAGTACGCAACATCGCCGAGGTAACGACCGCCGTGGCGCGCGGCGACTTGTCGCGCAAGATCACCGTTGACGTGAAAGGCGAAATCCTCGAGCTCAAG
>DASQGX010000038.1:0-22856 GCA_035632395.1 Allostellaceae bacterium | reverse complement strand
GATAGTGCCGCCATAGGCGCGCGCGCCTTCGAACACCGCACTCGCGTAATGCAGCGCGTGCGTCAGCACATGAACCTTGGCGTCGCGCCAGGGCACCAATTTGCCGTCGAACCAGATTGAGCCGTCGCGATCATCGTAGGGGATAAGGCTGGCTGCCATGGCGGTTCCTAGTGCGTTCCCGGGCGATTTGTTCTGGAACGATAGACGATAAAGGCCGCGCCCTGCACCTGCATCGCCCAAGACGATTATGTGCAATTATCACCGTTAGAAAACCATTCCATACAACCACGCGGTCGAATATAAGTCAACATGGCTGACGTAAAATCTACGGCGAACTCTCAGTTCCTACGCGAGGAGGAACTGCGCCAGGCGATCGAGCTGCTCTATTACGGCTATCGCGATTTCACGGCCGAGCCCGACGCGATGCTGGCGCGTTACGGCTTCGGTCGCGCGCATCACCGCGTCATCTATTTCGTCGGCCGCCACCCGCAGATGAGCGTCAGCGACCTATTGGCGATCTTGCGTATCACCAAGCAAAGCCTGTCGCGCGTCCTCAGCCAGCTGGTGCGCCAAGGCTTCATCCGCCAATCGCCCGGCAGCCGCGACCGCCGCCGGCGCCTGCTCGAACTAACCGATAAGGGCGTCGAGCTCGAGCGCCAACTGTCGGAGAACCAGCGTCAGCGCGTCGCCCGCGCCTATCGCGAAGCGGGCGCCCAGGCGGTTGAGGGTTTCCGTAAGGTCATGTTCGGCATCATATCAAGCGACGATGACCGCAAGCGCATCGGCCGCCGTGGCGAAGGCTCGCGGTGAGCGGATCGTGCTTCGGCGGCGATGAACACCTATACTGAGGCCATGGACGCCACGGAGTCGCATCTCCTGGTCGTCGACGACGATGCGCGGCTGAGGGACTTGCTGCGCCGCTATCTCACCGACCAGGGCTTTCGCGTCACTACCGCCGGCGACGCCGCCGAGGCGCGCCGCAAGCTCGGCAGCATCGCCTTCGATCTTCTGGTGCTCGACGTGATGATGCCGGGCGAGGACGGCTTCGCCCTGACGGCCAGCCTGCGCGAATCGAGCCGCATTCCCATCCTGCTGCTCACCGCCAAAACGGAAGGCGCCGACCGCATCGACGGGCTCGAACGCGGCGCCGACGATTATCTCACCAAGCCGTTCGAGCCGCGCGAGCTGGTGCTGCGTATTCGCAACATCCTGCAGCGCAGCGCCGCCGAGGCCGAGCGCAAATCGATGCTGCGTCTGGGTGATTACTGTCTCGATCTGCGGCGCGGCGAATTGCGCCGCGGCGACGAGCCGGTGCGCCTGACCAGCACCGAGCAATCGCTGCTCGCGGCGCTGGCGGCACAGCCGGGCGAAGCGGTATCGCGCGAGACCTTGGCCGAAGCGACGCAGCTCGGCGGCAATTTGCGCGCAGTCGACGTGCAGATGACGCGGCTGCGGCGCAAAATCGAGCGCGATCCGCGCTTCCCGCGCTACCTCCAGACGGTTCGGGGAACGGGCTATGTCCTCAAGCCCGATTGAGCGCCGCGACGAGGGTCTCGAATTGCTGTCGGATGTGGCGGCGCGGCGCGCGCTTGGCCTCGACAGTCACCGGCGGTGGTTCAAGCGCATGCTGCCGCGCTCGCTTTGGGGCCGGTCGCTGCTGATCCTCATCCTGCCGCTGGTGCTGGCGCAGTCGATCGCCACCTGGATCTTCTACGACCGGCATTGGGAGACCGTGGCGCGCCGGCTGTCGACTTCGGTCGCCGCCGACATCGCGTTGACGCTCGACTCGCTATCGTTGGCGACCACCGACCGGCAGCGCGAAGCGGTTTTCCATCGCGCCGCCGCCGACACCGAAGTGGTCTACAGCTTCCGCGCCGACGCCACCCTGCCCAAGGGCGTGCAGCAGACCGACGGCTCACGCATCGAGGAGACGCTGGCGCATGCGGTCACCGAGCGCGTCGGTTTGCCGTTCCAGATCAGCGGCGAATACGCCGACCGCGACCTTCTGGTGTCGATCCAGACCGGTGACGGCGTGCTGACCGCCGTGGTGCCGCGCGAACGGCTGTTCACGCCGACGACCTACATCTTCATCATGTGGATGGTCGGCTCGTCTCTGGTGCTGTTCGCCATCGCCTCGGTGTTCATGCGCAACCAGATCAAGTCTCTGCGGCGTCTCGCAGTCGCGGTCGACGATTTCGGCAAAGGCCGCGACGTGCCGAACTTCAAAGTCGAAGGCGCAACCGAAGTGCGCCAAACCGGCATGGCTTTTCTGCGGATGCGCGACCGCATCCAGCGCGCCATCACACAGCGCACCGAGATGTTGGCCGGTGTGTCGCACGATCTGCGCACGCCGTTGACGCGAATCCGGCTGGCGCTCGAGCTCCAGAAAGACGATCCACGCGCCGCCGAGATCAAGGCCGACGTTGCCGCGATGGAGCGCATGATCCAGGGCTATATCGATTTCGCACGCGGCGAAGGCAGCGAGCAGGCACGGCCGACCGACCTGGTCGCGGTGATTCGCGCCCTGGTCGCCGGATTGGGCCCGAATGGTCCGCCGGTGATGATGGCGCTGCCCGAGGAATGCACGTTGCCGCTGCGGCCCGATGCCATGCATCGCTGTCTCGCCAATTTGATCGCCAACGCGCGACGTTATGGCGCGCATGTCTGGGTAACGGTGATCGAGGGCAACGCGCTGGTCGAAGTGCTGATCGATGATGACGGACCCGGCGTTCCGCCGGCCGACCGCGAGGCAGTATTCCGGCCATTCTTCCGGCTCGATCCGTCGCGCAACCCGGAAACCGGCGGCACCGGCCTGGGTCTCGCCATCGCGCGCGACGTCGTGCGCGTCCATGGCGGCGAGATCGCACTCGAGGATTCGCCGCACGGCGGCCTACGCGCGCGCCTGAGGCTGCCGAAATAGCGGCATGGACCTTACCTTCATCGGCAGTGGTGACGCCTTCGGCAGCGGCGGCCGGTTCAATACCTGTTTCCTGGTGCGCGGCGGCAGTTGTCGCTTCTTGATCGACTGCGGCGCGACGGCGCTGGTGGCGCTGAAGCGCGCTTTGGTCGACCTCAACGCGCTCGATGGCGTCGTACTCACCCATCTGCATGGTGACCATTTCGGTGGCCTGCCGTTTTTGCTGCTCGATGCCCAGCTGATCAGCAAGCGGGCACAGCCGATCTTCATTTGGGGACCCGAAGGCACCGAAGCACGGCTCGCGGCGCTGCGCGAGGCGCTATTTCCCGGCTCATCCAAGGCGGCGCTCAAGTTCGCGATCAACCATGTGACGCATCGGCCCGGCACGCGCCACCACCGCGACGGCCTCGCGGTGACACCTTATCCCGCCGCGCATTCCGCCGGCGCGCCGTGCTTCGCCGTGCGGATCGAATGCGATGGCAAGACCATCGCCTATTCCGGCGACACCGCCTGGACGGATTCGCTAATCGACGCGGCGCGCGGCGCCGACCTGTTTATCTGCGAATGCAGCAGTTATGAGCGCGATCTGCCGGGCCATTTGAGCTGGCGGACTTTGGCTGCGCGGCTGCCGTCGATCGGCGCCAGGCGCGTCGTCCTAACGCACATGAACCCCGACATGCTGGCTCAGGCGGCGCAGCTCGGGATCGAGGCTGCCGCCGACGGTTTGACGCTGACTGTCTGAAGAAAACACGACAAAGAAAAAGGGCCGTCCGGGGGTGGAACGGCCCTTTTACATCCGTTTCGGCGCGGCCTCTGCGGGGAGCCGCACCGACCCGGTTACTTCGTGACGCGCTTCTTCGCCTCGTCGCGAACCTCTTCGAAGCCCTGAGCCACGCGCTTGGCGACGACGTCGAAGGCTTCGGTGTTGGCTTTGGCGAGCATCAACGTCAGCTCGCGGGTATTGGCGAGGCCGCGCTCGAAGGTCTGCTTCAACAGCTCGGCCTGCTTGGCAATGCGCTCTTCGGGTGCCGTCGGCTGCACGATTTCGCGCAACACCGTCGAAGCTTCGTCGATCGCCTCGCGGGCAATCTCGGCCTGGCGCCGGGCCACCGCCTGTACGCCTTCGACCGCGAGCTGATTCGCCTGCGTCAACGCCTCGATGTTCTTGCGCTGACAGGCGAGCACTGCCTCGACATCGAAGCCGGGCAGCGTGAAGCCAGCAAACGCCTTGCTGAAATCCGTATCCAGGAAAGTCTGTCGGCTATCCATTGTGTGGGTCCTCGGTTGGGGAGTGGAGCTTTTTGCTGCACTGCACAATGGCGAATATGAGCCTCCGTGTCAGGCGCGTCAAGAGCCTATAAGACCCAAAAGGTCGAATTTTGCGGCGCAACAAAATTTCAATAATTGGCGCCGGACGGGCCTAAAGCGCGAGAAACGGCTCGATCAGCGACAGCCGGCGGTCAAGCGCCGCCATTGTCTTGCCGAGATCGCTACTATCGTCGCGCACGAACACGACCAGAACGGACATATAAGCCAGTAACAGAATTCGGCGCCTCGCCAAACCCGCGATACCCGCTGTCGGCACCCCGGCCGCTTCGAGCATCCAGCCCATCGAACCCAGCAACCGCTTCAGCGCCAGCAACGCCGCGGGATCGCCGATGCTGTCCCAGGCCATTGAACGAACCGCTTTGCGGTGCGGCTTCAACGCCTCGAACCGCCGCATCAGCAGATCGAACAGCCGGTCCTTCGGCTTCTCGTCCTTGTCGGCCGGCGGTCCGGCGAGCGCGATCTGATCGAAATAGCGCACACACGCCGCCAGGATGGCACCGCGCGAGCACAGGCGGGCATGGAGGTCGGCGAGCGATAGTCCGGCTGCACGCGCAACTTCGGTTAGCGTCGTCTGCCGCCAGCCCTGGCTCGCGGCCAGCTCGAGCGCCGCCTCAACTACACGCCCTTCGGCATCGCCGGATGCGGCTCGCCGCCGCGGCGTTGCGCGTTTGGACGCGGCTTTGCGGCCTGTCGCCATGGCAACAGCTTAGCGCAAGCAGCGGGCGCCGCCAAACCTCGCGGCGGAAGCCTTATTGTGCCAGTTCGCGCGAGCGCCGCGTCGCGGCGGCAATCGCGTCGCGGATGAGCCGGTCGAACCCGTTCTTGGCCATCAGGACTTCGAGCGCGGCGCGCGTCGTGCCGCCGGGGCTGGTTACCGCCTCGCGCAGTTGCGCCGGACTGTGCTCCGCGATCCGCGCCAATTCGCCGGCGCCGGCAACGGTGGCAATCGCCAGCCGGTGAGCGAGCTCGGGCGCGAGGCCCTCCGCCTCGCCCGCAGCGGCCAAACACTCGATGAACCAGAAGACATAAGCCGGACCGCTGCCGGAGACCGCCGTGACCGGATCGAGCAGTGCTTCGTCGTCGATCCAGGCAATCTCGCCGACCGCCGCCAGCAACTTGCCGCACAACGCACGCGCCGCCTTGCTTACCGCTGGCCCGGCACAGGCGACCGTCATGCCGCGGCCAATCGCTGCTGGCGTATTCGGCATCGCACGCACCAGCGCGGCGTCGGTTCCGAGAAATCGCGCCATGGTACCGAGCGTTTTGCCGGCAGCGATCGACAGCATCGCCGCGCCGCTTTCGGCAAATCGGCGATACGGCGGCACGACCGCATCGAAGGTCTGTGGCTTGACCGCAAACACTACCGCGGCCGGCTTGAGTGCCCGCGGCAGCCGATCGGGCGTGGCGTAATAGTGCGCACCGCGCAGGCGATGGGTGGGCGACGGTTCGACGACGTGGAAGGGTCCGCCGACGCGTTTGCGCATCCAGCCGGACAGCAGGGCGCTGCCCATCTTGCCGCAACCGACCAGCAGGATTGCCGCCGAGCGGGCGCGTCGACCGCTCACGCCTCGCCGACCGGCTCGATCATCGCCGAGGCGATCGCCTCCTGGGCCGATTTGCCGCCCCAGACGACCAGCTGGAACGCGGGGTAGAATCGCTCGCACTCGGCGAGCGAGATGTCCACCAGATCCTCGATCTGCTCGACGCTGGCGCCGTGGCCGCCGCGCAACAGCACGCCCTGGCGAAACGCAGGACTCTTGTCGTCGGCGAAATCGAAATGGCCGATCCACAGCCGCTCGTTCACCACCGCCAGCAGCTCATGCGCGGCCGGGCGGCGGCCGCGCGGCACCTTGAGCTCGAAGCTACAGGAATATTGCAGGGCGTTGACCGACGGCTCCCAGACGAAATGCAGGCGATAGGAACACCAGCGGCCGACGACCTCGATCACCATTTCATCGTCGCTCGTGCGGTCATGCGGCCAAGAATTGGCCTGAACGATTTCCTCGACCAGATCGATGGGATTGGCGCCGGCGACCGGGGTTTCGAGCGACAGCGTCGTCATCCGCCCTCCTTGGCGGCGGGGCGGGGATTTCGACTAATGGTATGGTGTTTCCCCGCCAACCACTACGGCTAATCTGCCAAATGGTTTCGAGCCGAGGCAAGCGTCGAATGACGGAAAACTGTGGAGGACTCGCGTTCTAGTGCGATTTGCCGCGGCTACGGCCGCCCCGGCGTGGCCGCGCCGCTCCAGCTTTGCGCCGCGAACCGGCGCCGCTGCGGCCCTCAAGAGCATCGAGCCGCGCCGCCAACGCCTCTTGCTCACGCCGCGCCTTGGCCGCCATTGCCTGCACCGCATCGAACTCCTCGCGCCGCACCAGGTTCATGCGCGACAGGACGCGATCGACCTGATCCTTGATGCGGGCTTCGAGCTCGTCGCGCAGACCGACCAGCGCACCGGCGGCGCCTTGCGCGACGCGGGCAAAATCCTCGAACAGGCGGTTGTTGCTTGCCATGGACGTCTCTCCGTTCCGGTCAACATAAGCAGGCACGCGGCCGGGGAACAGGCTATAACACCGCCCGCAGGAAACCAGCCATGATCGTCGTCACCGGCGGCGCCGGCTTCATCGGGTCGAATCTGGTCGCCGCGCTCGAGGAACGGGCCGCCGGCCACCTCGTCGTCTCCGATTTCCTCGGCCAGGAGGAGAAATGGCGGAACCTAGCCAAGCGCGAGCTCGCGGCGGTGGTTCCGCCCGACCGCCTACTCGCCTATCTCGACGAGCACGCCGCCAAGATCGAGACGATCTTCCACATGGGCGCTATCTCTGCGACGACCGAGCGGGACGTCGACTTGATCGTCGCCAGCAATTTTGCTTTGTCGCAACGGCTTTGGGACTGGTGCACGCTGCATCAGAGGCGGTTGATCTACGCTTCGTCGGCGGCGACATACGGCGACGGTAGTGCTGGCTTCGACGACGATTTCACGCCCAGCGCGCTGGCCAAGCTGCGGCCGCTCAACGCCTACGGCTGGTCGAAACATCTGTTTGACCGCCGGATCGCGCGGCTGGTCGCCGACAACGCGCCGCGGCCGAAGCAATGGGCTGGGCTCAAATTCTTCAACGTTTACGGCCCGAACGAGTACCACAAAGGCACGATGAAAAGCGTCGTCGCGCACATCTATCCGCGCGCCAAGGCCGGCGCGCCGGCGCGCCTGTTCAAGTCGCACAATCCGGCCTATCCCGATGGCGGGCAGAAGCGTGATTTCGTCTATGTGCGCGACTGCGTGGCCGAGATGCTGTGGCTCTACGACCATCCCGGCGCCAACGGCCTGTTCAACGCCGGCACCGGGAAGGCACGCAGCTTTGCCGACCTGGCGGCGGCGGTTTATCGCGCGCTCGGCAGCGAGCCCAAGATCGAATACGTCGACACGCCGATCGAGATTCGCGACAAATACCAGTATTTCACCGAAGCCAAAATGGACCGGGTGCGCGCCGCCGGCTTCCGCACGCCGGCAACCGAGCTCGAGGACGGCGTCCGGCACTATGTCCAGACCTACCTCGCCGCCGCCGATCCGTATCGCTAAGGGTTCCTGCCGTTCATGCTGGCGATTCCTTATCCCGTCATCAATCCGGTTGCGCTGTCCCTCGGACCCTTCGTCGTCCGCTGGTACGCGCTCGCCTATATCGCCGGGTTGGTGATCGGCTGGCGCTATTGTCTGTGGATCGCGTCGCAGCCGCCGCGTGTCGCCCGGCGCGAGGATATCGACGATTTCCTGATGTGGGCGACGCTCGGCGTCATCCTCGGCGGCCGCACCGGCTACGTGCTGTTCTACCGGCCGGAATTCTATTTCGCCAATCCGAGCGAAATCCTCAAACTGTGGCACGGCGGCATGTCGTTCCACGGCGGCGCGCTCGGCGTGCTGGTGGCGATCTGGCTGTTCACCCGCCAGCGCAAGATGAATTACCTTGCCTTCGCCGACATCATCGCACCGGCGGTGCCGATCGGCTTGTTCTTCGGCCGCATCGCCAACTTCATCAACGACGAGCTATGGGGCCGCGTCACCGACGTGCCATGGGCGATGGTCTTTCCGTCCGATCCAGCGCACTTGCCGCGCCATCCGAGCCAGCTTTACGAGGCGACGCTCGAAGGTTTGGTGCTGTTCGCGATTCTGTTCTTCGTAATGCGCAAGACCGACGCGCGGCAGCGCCCGGGCACGCTGTCCGGCACGTTCCTGATCGGCTATGGCGTGGCTCGCATCATCGGTGAGTGCTTCCGCCAGCCCGACGCCAATCTCGGATTCATCTTCTGGGGCGTCACCATGGGCCAGATCCTTTCTGTGCCGGTGCTGCTCTTCGGCATCTCGCTGCTGTGGTGGGCGCGGCGGCAACCGAAGCAGGCGTGAACGCGACGCCGCTGCTCGAGCATCTGCGCGGACTGATCCGCGCCGGCGGGCCGCTGACGGTCGAGCGCTTCATGGAGATCGCGTTGTGGCACCCGGAATGGGGTTACTACGCGACGCACAAGCCGGTAGGCGCGCGCGGTGATTTCGTCACCGCGCCCGAAATCAGCCAGGTCTTCGGCGAACTGATCGGCCTGTGGCTCGCCGATTTTTGGCAGCGAAGCGGTGCGTCCGATCCGGTGATCTTGTGCGAGCTTGGACCTGGCAACGGCACACTGATGGCGGATTTGCTGCGCGCCGCCGCGACGATTCCGACATTTCGCCGTGCGGTCCGCGTGCACCTCATCGAAGCGAGCGCGACGCTGCGCACTGTGCAAGAGCGTACTCTGGGCGACGCAATGCCGATTTGGCACGATTCGCCGGCGATTTTGCCGCCCGGTCCGCTGCTGCTGGTCGCCAATGAATTTATCGACGCGTTGCCCATCCGCCAGTTCGAGCGCCACGCCGACGGCTGGCATGAACGAGGGATCGGCCTCGACGCGCATGGCGACCTAACATTCGTTGGCAAACTGGAACCGAGTACAGAGACCCTGCCCGACTGGCCGATCGGCAGCGTGATCGAGCGCCGTCCGGCAGCACGGGCGCTGGCACGCGATCTCGGCCGCCGATTGACGACCCATGGCGGCGCGGCGCTCTTTATCGACTACGGTTATTTCCCAGCGGCGCCGGGTGAGACGCTGCAAGCCATGGTGCGTCACCAGCGGCAGGAGCCTCTGCGCGATCCTGGCGCCGCCGACCTCACCGCACATGTCGACTTTGCTGATTTTGCCGCCTGCGCCACTTCCGCTGGTGCCCGCACCTGGGGACCGGTGTCGCAGGCACGGTTCCTCAAGGCGCTCGGCATCGACATCCGTGCCCACCGCCTAGCTTCTGGCAAGGATGCGCCGCAGCAGGCGCTAATCGAATCGGCCTGCCGCCGCTTGCTAGACGAGACGCAAATGGGCACCCTGTTCAAGGTGCTGGCCTTGACCGGCGGCAACGCGCCGCGGCCAGCCGGCTTCGATTGACGCGCATGATCCGCCTCGACGTTTTCGATTCGACCTCCATCCGCCACGCGTTCTTCACGCGCCAAGGCGGCGTCAGCGAAGGGGTTTGCGCCTCGCTCAATTGCGGCTTCACGGCAACCGATGACGTCGCGCGGGTCAGCGAGAATCGCGCACGCGCGATGCGCACCCTCGGCCTCGCGCCGGACCGCCTCGCCACAGCCAAACAGGTGCATGGCGCCGAGGCGCTGGTGGTCGAGACACCCTGGCCCCAGGCGGCGCTGCCGCGCGCCGACGCGCTGGTGACGCGTGTACCCGGTCTGGCGCTCGGCATCCTGACCGCCGACTGCGTGCCGATCCTGTTTGCCGACGCCGAGGCCCGCGTGATCGGCGCGGCGCACGCCGGCTGGCGTGGCGCGCTCGCCGGCGTAATCGAATCGACTGTCGCCGCGATGGAAGACCTGGGCGCGTCGGCGCAGCGCACGGTCGCCGCCATCGGTCCGGCCATCGCTCAAAGTTCGTACGAAGTCGGACCGGAATTTCCTCGGCGCTTTCTGGCGCAAGATCCTGCCAATTCGGTCCTCTTTCTTCCGTCACCTAAACCCGGTCATTTCCTGTTCGACCTCAAGGGCTACGTGGCCCGTCGGCTTGCCGCACTCGGCATTCGCGCGGTCGCCAAAGCCGATGCCGACACGGCGGCCGAATCGGACCGGTTCTTTTCCTACCGCCGCGCCTGTCTGCGCGGTGAGCTCGGCCATGGGCTCGGCCTGTCGGCCATCGCGCTCGCGCCATAGCTTTGTCGCCGGCGCGACGATAAGATCGCCGCCCGATGCGCCGCTGTTGGCTTCTCGCTCTCCTGCTGCTTGCCGCCTGCAATGGCGCGCCGCCGCCGATCATGGGACGCACCGCGCCGGCGGCGGCGCTGAGTCCGCCCGACAGCGCCGGTATTTACGTGCTGCCGGTCGAAAACGCGCCGACGGCGAGCGCCACGGTGTTGGCGGCAGCGATGGCGACAGCGTTGCAGCAGGCCGACGTTCCGGCGAGCGCGCAATCGTCCAATCGCGGCAGTTATCGCTTGCAGCCGATCGCGACCGCGACATCCACCGCCGGCGGCCATGTAAGCATCAGCGTCGTTTGGGAACTGCGCAATGCCGCCGGCACTGTCATCGGCTCGACACCGTCCCAGCTCGTCGCCGATGCCGGCGCGTGGCAGCGTGGCGACGGCAAGCTGGCCGCGGCGCTCGCCGCACCGGCGGCACCCGTGCTTGCCAAGCTGGTCGAAGGCGACGTGCCGCGGCCGCAAGGCGGGCTTAATCCCGTCGTGGCTTTGCGGCCGGTTACCGGCGCACCCGGCGATGGTGACCGCTCGCTGACCCGGGCCATGGGCGCAGCGCTGGAGCATACGAACGTCGCCGTCACGGTCACGCCAGCCGACAAGGTGGACTTCATCGTCACCGGCACGGTCACGGTGGCGCCCGCCGACGCGCAGAAGCAGCAGGTCAAGGTGACGTGGGTGCTGACGCGGCCGGACGGTAGCGAACTCGGCCGAGTCAAGCAGGAGAACGCGGTACCCGCCGGCAGCCTCGACGGCGCCTGGGGCGAGGTCGCCTATGCCGTCACCAGCGCCGCTGCACCCGGCGTGCGCCGGCTCATCGAAGAGGTCGGACTGGCCGCCGCGGGACACTCCTAAGGCCCTGGCGTGGCGCGACTTTTTGCCCGCGGCCGGGCGGTCAAAGTCGTTGCGGCAGCGAAACCCCTTTGTTACATTCCGCCGCGCTTGGGGCGGCCCATCCGGGCGCACTGCCGCGGACGGCGAAACCGACATGAAAATCCTTGCTTGCAATGCCAATCGGCCGCTCGCCGAAGCGATTTCCGCGTATCTGCACATCCCGCTGACCGACGCCAGCGTGCGGCGCTTCTCCGACATGGAAGTGTTTGTCGAGATCCACGAGAACGTGCGCGGCGAGGACGTCTTCGTCATCCAGCCGACCTCGTATCCGGCGAACGACAATCTGATGGAATTGCTGGTGACGCTCGACGCGCTCAAGCGCGGCTCGGCGCGCCGCGCCACCGCCGTCATCCCGTATTACGGCTATGCCCGCCAAGACCGCAAATCCGGCCCCCGCACGCCGATCTCGGCCAAGCTGGTGGCCAACATGATTACCGCCGCCGGCGCCGACCGCGTTCTAACGCTCGATCTCCACGCCGGCCAGATCCAGGGGTTCTTCGACATTCCGACCGACAATTTGTTCGCCGCGCCAGTGTTCGTGCAGGACATCAAAGAGCGCTTCGACGGCGGCGATTTAACCATTGTGTCGCCCGATGTCGGTGGCGTGCTGCGTGCCCGCGCCATCGCGCGCCGACTTGACGCCGACCTCGCGATCATCGACAAAAGGCGCGAGCGGGCTGGCGTTTCCGAGGTGATGAACATCATCGGCGACGTGCAGGGCCGCCGTTGCATTCTCGTTGACGATATTGTCGACAGCGCCGGCACGCTATGCAACGCCGCCGTAGCGTTAATGGAGCGCGGCGCCAAGTCGGTGTCGGCCTATGTCACGCACGGCGTGCTATCAGGCGGCGCGGTTGCCCGCGTGACGGCGGCGCCGATCGCGGCGTTAGTCACCACCGACAGCATCGCCGCGACCGAGGCGGTGCGCGTCGCGCGCAATATCCGTCGGCTGTCGATCGCACCGCTGATGGCCGAAGCTATCCAGCGGATCAGCGAGGAACGGTCGGTTTCGAGTCTATTCGCGTAAGAAGGAGTTTTGTCATGACCGAGTCGATCACTTTGAGCGCCAAAGGGCGCACCGGCGCCGGACGCGGGCCTGCCCGTGCCGTGCGCCGTGAGGGCCGCGTGCCCGGCGTGATCTATGCCGAAGGCAAGCCGCCGACGATGATCTCGGTCGATCCGCAGCAGCTGAGCCGCGAACTGGTGAAGCCGGGCTTTTTCGCACGCCTGATCGACGTCGAGCTCGACGGCGCCAAGGTCCGCGCGCTGCCGCGCGAGGTGCAGCTTGATCCGGTCACCGACCGTCCCGTGCATGTCGATCTGTTACGCGTCACCGCCGGCACCCGCATCCGGGTCAATGTGCCGGTGCGCTTCCTCAATGCCGAGGCGTCGCCCGGCATCCGCCGCGGCGGCATCCTCAACGTCGTGCGCCACGAGATCGAGATGCTCTGCCCGGCCGAGAAGATTCCGAGCGAGATCACCGTCGATCTCGACGGGCTCGAAATCGGCGACAGCGTCCATATCAATCAGGTGAAGCTGCCGGAAGGCGTCAAGCCGACGCTAGCGCGCAACTTCACCGTCGCATCGGTGACCTCGCCGACAGCGGTGCGCGAAGAGGCGGCAGCAGCCGCAGCGGCCGCGGCAGCAGCAGCGGCAGCGGCAGCGGCAGCAGCCGAGGCCGGCGTGCCGGCCGAAGGCGAAGCCGGCGCTGCGCCAGGTGCTGCCCCCGGTGCGCCGGGTGCCGCGGCCGGTGCCGCAGCGGGTGCAACGCCAGCGGCGGGTGCCGCACCGGCGACCGGTGCCAAGCCAGCAGCGGGCGCGGGCGCCGCGCCCAAGGCGCCAGCCGGCCAGCCGCCCAAGAAGTAACCGGAAACAGCGATGCGGCTCATCGTCGGGCTCGGCAACCCCGGAGCCCGTTACGAGCGCACGCGCCACAATGTCGGCTTCGTGGCCGCCGATGCGATCCATCGCCGGCACGGTTTCGGCCCGTGGCGCGCCAAATTCCAAGGCCTGCTCGCCGAAGGCACATTGGGCGGCGAGCGCCTTTATCTGCTCAAGCCGCAGACCTTCATGAACGCGTCGGGTGAGAGCGTCGCCGAGGCGGCGCGCTTCTATAAGATCCCGATCGGCGAGATCGCCGTCATCCACGACGAGATCGATCTCGATCCCGGTAAGCTGCGCGTCAAGCAGGGCGGCGGCGCGGCAGGACACAATGGATTGCGTTCGATCGACGCGCAGCTCGGCGACGACTATTGGCGGGTGCGGATCGGCGTCGGCCATCCCGGCGTCAAGGAGCTGGTCGAGCCCTATGTGCTGCAGAATTTTTCCGCCGAAGACCAGGTGTGGCTGCCGCCGCTGGTCGACGCCATCGCCGACGCATTTCCGGTTCTCATCGCCGACGGCGCCACCGCCTTCACCACCAAAGTTGCGCTGATCCTCAAGCCCAACCGCAAAGAGCCGTTCGCCGGGAAATAGCATGGGGTTCAATTGCGGCATCGTCGGCCTGCCCAACGTCGGCAAGTCGACCCTGTTCAACGCACTGACGGCGACTCAGGCGGCCGAGGCGGCTAACTATCCGTTCTGCACCATCGAGCCCAATGTCGGCCGCGTCGCAGTGCCCGATCCGCGCCTCGACACACTGGCGGCGACCGCCCAGTCGGCAAAGATCGTGCCGACGCAGCTTGAATTCGTTGATATCGCCGGCCTGGTGCGTGGTGCCAGTAAAGGCGAAGGCCTCGGCAATCAGTTCCTGTCGCACATCCGCGCGGTTGATGCGGTTGCGCAGGTGCTGCGTTGCTTCGAGGACGCCAACGTCACGCACGTTGAAGGTTCGGTTGATCCGATCCGCGACGTCGAGACCATCGAGACCGAGCTGATGCTCGCCGACCTCGAGAGCCTCGAGAAGCGGCGCGTCGCCGCCGAAAAGCGCGTGCGCGGCGCCGACAAGGACGCCAAGGCCGAAATGAGCGTCATCGAGCCGGTACTGACGGCGCTCAAGGACGGCAAGCCGGCGCGCACGGTCGCCGTTCCGGACGAGCTCAAGCCGGTGCTCAAATCGCTCCAGCTGCTCACCGCCAAGCCGGTTCTCTACATCGCCAATGTCGAGGAAGCGGCGGCGGCCAAGGGCAACGCCCAGTCGCAGCGGGTCGCCGACTATGCCAAGCGGCAAGGCGCGCAGAGCGTGGTGATTTCGGCGGCGATCGAAGCTGAAGTCGCGCAGCTCGCCGATGCGGAGGAACGCCGCGCGTTTCTCGAAAGCCTCGGCCTCAAAGAGACCGGCCTTGCCCGCATCATCCGCGCCGGCTACGCGCTGCTCGACCTCGTCACCTTCTTCACCGTCGGCCCCAAGGAGGCGCATGCCTGGACCGTGCGCAAAGGCGCCAAAGCGCCGGAGGCCGCGGGCGCCATCCACACTGACTTCGAGAAGGGCTTCATCCGCGCCGAGGTTATCGCCTACGACGATTATGTCGCGTGCAACGGCGAGCAGGGCGCCAAGGACGCCGGCAAGCTGCGGATCGAAGGCGCCGAGTACACCATCGTGGACGGTGACATCCTGCACATCCGGTTCAACCTCTAGCGACTCCGGCTGCTGCCGCCTATAGTCGCGAGCCGATAAAAAAACCGGGAGGCACGCACCATGGGTCAGACGGTTTCGCTTACCGCCAAGGACGGACACAAGCTCGATGCCTACGTTGCGACGCCCACCGGCAAGCCGAAAGGCGGCCTGGTGGTGATCCAAGAGATTTTCGGCGCCAACCATCACATCCGCAATGTCGCCGACCGTTTCGCCGCGCTGGGCTATGCCGCGGTGGCGCCGGCGCTGTTCGACCGCGTCCAGCGGGGCGTCGATTTCGGCTACGACCCTGAAAGCATCGCCAAGGGCCGTGCGCTGCGCGAGAAAGTGCCGATGGACGGCTCGCTCGCCGACGTGCAGGCAGCGATCGACTACGCCAAGCAGTTCGGCAAGGTCGGCGTCGTCGGCTATTGCTGGGGCGGCTCGCTTGCCTTCCTGGCGGCGACGCGGCTCACTGGCGCGACTGCGGCCGTGGGCTATTACGGCGGCATGATTGCCGGCCACACCGGCGAAAAGCCGAAAATCCCGATCATCCTGCATTTCGGCGACAAGGATCAGTCGATCCCGATGAGCGACGTCGAGAAGGTGAAACAGGCACGGCCCGAAGTGCCGATCTATGTCTACAGCGCTGGCCACGGCTTCTCGTGTGATGAGCGCGGTTCGTTCGACAAAACGGCGCACGAGCAGGCGCTGCAGCGCACCGCCGCTTTCTTCAAACAGCACATCGGCTGATCAGCCGGATCGTGCGGCCTTCCGTTCAGGGAAAAGCGACAACAGCCCGTCGCGCGATGCCTGACAGACGCCGCGCTCGGTGATCAGTCCAGTGACGTATTTCGCCGGCGTGACGTCAAACGCGTAGTTGGCGGCCGGGCTGCCGTCGGGAATGACTCGCACCCGCGTTACCTCGCCCGAGCCGAGCCGGCCGGAAATCTCTGCGACCTCGTCAGCATTGCGCTCCTCGATCGGAATCGCGCGTCCATCGGTCAACGTCCAATCGATCGTCGGCGACGGCAGCGCGACGTAGAACGGCACGCCGTTGTCGTGCGCCGCCAGCGCCTTGAGATAGGTGCCGATCTTGTTGGCGACATCTCCGGTCGCGGTCGTACGGTCGGTGCCGACGATGCACAGATCGACTTTGCCATGCTGCATCAGGTGGCCGCCGGCATTATCGGCGATCACGGTATGCGGCACGCCATGCTGGCCGAGTTCCCAGGCCGTGAGGCTGGCGCCCTGGTTGCGCGGCCGGGTTTCGTCGACCCAGACATGCAACTGCACACCCTCGTCGTGCGCCAGATAGATCGGCGCCAGCGCGGTGCCCCAATCGACAGTGGCGAGCCAGCCGGCGTTGCAATGGGTCAGGATCTCGATCGGCGCCTTGCCGCCTTTGCGCGCCAGCGCCTGACGGATCAGCGGCAGGCCGTGGCCGGCGATGGCGCGGTTCATGGCGACGTCGGTCTCGGCGATCTCGCCGGCGCGGCGATAGGCAGCCGCAGCGCGGCGTTCGGCCGGCAACTGCTGCAAAAGCGTGCGCAGATCCTCGACCGCCCAGCGCAGATTGACCGCGGTTGGCCGGGTCGCCAGCAACATGTCGGCCGCCTGCGCGATCGCCGCGTCGCCCGGATCGGCGCGCATGGCGAGCGCCATGCCGTAAGCCGCTGTCGCTCCGATGAGCGGTGCGCCGCGCACCAGCATGGCGCGGATCGCATGTGCCGCCTCGTCGACGGTAATGAGCCGCACGGTGCGCAGCTCGAAGGGCAAACGGGTCTGGTCGATGATGCCGACGCCAGCGCCGTCGGCTTCGAGCCAGATGCTGCGCATGGCCTGGCCCGCGACTTTCATCGGCTCACGCCTTGCGCTTCTTGCCCTTGCCTGCCGAACGCAGGATGCGGCCGGCGACGGCATCGAGCTTCTTCAGCAGCTTGGGATCGCGTTTCTCCGGCGCGGTGATCAGCGCGTTGTCGAGCGCGTGGTCGCAGCCCTGCGGACAGCCCGTAGCGTCGCGCGCAATCAGCGGCACCACCGCCTTGACCAGCGCCTTCGCCTTGTCCGCGTTGGCGAGCAGCGTGGCGACGATCATGTCGACCGTGACGTGATCGTGGTCGGGATGCCAACAATCGAAATCGGTCACCATCGCCACGGTGGCGTAGCAAATCTCGGCTTCGCGGGCGAGCTTGGCCTCGGGAATGTTGGTCATGCCGATGACATCGCAGCCCCATTGGCGATAGAGCCGGCTCTCCGCCAGGGTCGAAAATTGCGGACCTTGCATCACCAGATAGGTGCCGCCGCGGACCAGCTTGATCGCGGCGGCGCTGCCTGCTGCCGCGAGGTGGCCGCCAAGCCGGCTACACACCGGATGCGCCATCGAGATATGCGCGACGCAGCCGGTGCCGAAAAAGCTGCTATTGCGCCCATGGGTGCGATCGATGAATTGATCAGCGAGGACGAAGGTGCCCGGCGGCAGGTTTTCGCGGAACGACCCGGCCGCCGACAGCGAGATCATATCGGTCACGCCGGCACGCTTCAGCACGTCGATGTTGGCGCGGTAGTTGATCTCGTTCGGTGGAATCGGATGGCCGCGGCCATGCCGCGGCAGGAAGACGAGTTCGATGTCGCCGAGCCGGCCGAAGCACAACGCATCCGATGGCTGGCCGAAGGGCGATTTGAGCCGCCGCCAGGCGACGTTGGTCATGCCCTCGATTTGATAAAGGCCGCTGCCGCCAATGATGCCGATGACGCGCCCGGTCATCGCAACTCCCCCGAAGTCCGGAGCGCAGTCAACCAGTCCGGCGGCGCTGCGACAACCCGAATCAGTGCTCGACGTCGGACCAGACGCGGCGCTTGGCGCCGTACAGCACCCCAGTCATTGCCAGCAGAAACAGCACGACCTTGGCGCCGGTGCGCTTGCGCTGTTCCATCGTGGGGTCCGAAGCCCAGGTCAGGAAGGCGACGACATCATGCGCTTCCTGGCGCAGCGTCGCCTTGGTGCCGTCGGCGTACTGCACCGAATCGTCCTGCAACGGCTGCGGCATCGCGATCACGTGGCCGGGGAAATAGAGGTTGTAGTTGCCACCGCTCGGCGGCATCTGGAACCCTTTGGGCGGCTCGCGGAAACCGGTGAGGATGCCGTAGACGTAACGCGGACCGCTTTCCCGCGCCTTGATGATGTCCGACAGATCGGGCGGCGCCTTGCCGCCGTTGGCGGCGGCCGCGGCGGCCTCGTTGGCGAACGGCGCGACGAAGTGATCCGACGGCCGCGCCGGACGCTGGATCGCCTGGCCGTTCTTGTCGATATCGGCGACCTGTTTCTGCGCCGCGATCGCCTTGACCTGCTCCTCGGTGTAGCCGAGGCCCTCGGACCCGGCGAGGTCATCGTAAGTCAGCAGATCCATCGAATGACAGGCCGAACAGACTTGGCTGTAAATCTGGAAGCCGCGCTGTAAGGCGGCGCGGTCGAACGTCCCGAACGGCCCTTCGAACGACCACGACACGTTGGGCAGCGCCGGCGTCGCTTCGTCGGCCTGTGCACGCGCCGGCTGGGCCGGTTGCGCCAACATCGCCACGGCGACCGCCGCACCCGCGAGCAGCGCCGGGATCACGAAACGCGGCTTCATGGCTTGGCCCGCGTCGCGGCGGCGCCCGCGGGCGCCCCGCCGCGTTTCTTCAACACGGCCTCGGCGATGCTCGGCGGCAGCGGCAACGGCCGCTCGAACCAGCCGATAAACGGCATCAGCACGATGAAGTGGAAGAAGTAATAGAACGTGCCGATACGACCGATCACGATCCACCAGCCTTCCGGCCGGTGCGCGCCGACATCGCCGAGCACGAAGGCGTCGATCACCAGCAGCCAGAACACCCATTTGTAGACGGGCCGGAAATAGGCGCTGCGCACCTTCGACGTGTCGAGCCAGGGCACGAGGAAAAGGATGAAGATCGCACCGAAGAGCGCACAGACGCCGAGCAGCTTGTTCGGGATCGAGCGCAGGATGGCGTAGAACGGAAGCAGATACCAATCCGGCACGATCTCGGGCGGCGTCTGCATCGGATTGGCCGGAATGTAGTTCTGCGGTTCGGCCAGCAGATTCGGGAAATAGAACACGACGATTGCAAAGACGATCAGGAACACGCTCAAGCCGAACATGTCCTTGTAGGTGTAATACGGATGGAACGGCACGCTGTCCTGCGGGCCCTTGCGGTCGATGCCGAGCGGATTGTTGGAGCCGTGCTGGTGTAGCGCCAGGATGTGGAGAATCACCACGCCGAGAATCACAAACGGCAGCAGGTAGTGAAGCGCAAAGAAGCGGTTGAGCGTCGGATTGCCGACGGCGAAACCGCCCCATAGCCAGGTCACGATGTCCTTGCCGACACCGGGAATCGCCGAGAACAGGTTGGTGATGACAGTCGCGCCCCAGAAGCTCATCTGGCCCCATGGCAGTACGTAGCCCATGAAGGCGGTCGCCATCATCAGCAGGACGATGACCACGCCAAGCATCCACAGCAACTCGCGCGGCGCCTTGTAGGAGCCGTAGTACAGACCGCGGAACAGATGGATATAGACGACGATGAAGAAGAACGACGCGCCGTTCATGTGGATGTAGCGGATCAGCCAGCCGTAGTTGACTTCGCGCATGATGCGCTCGACCGACTGGAACGCGTCGCCGGCATTGGGATCGTACTGCATTGCCAGGAAGATGCCGGTGGCGATCATGATCACCAGCATGACGCCGGCGAGCGAGCCGAAATTCCACCAGTAGTTCAGGTTCTTCGGCGTCGGATATTCGTTCAGCTCGTGATCGAGATAGGTGAACACCGGCAGGCGGTGATCGATCCATTGCACCAACTTGTTCTGCGATACCGCCATGGTCCCGCCTCAGATCTGCTCGATCGAATCGAAATCGAAAGTCGAATTCGGCGGGTTCTCGCCAATCCGGACGGTGGTGTCGTTGATGAAATGATGCGGCGGCACCGGCAGATTATAGGGCGCCGGCACGCCGCTGAAGACGCGGCCCGACAGGTCGTATCGCGAACCGTGGCACGGGCAGAAATAGCCGCCGGGCCATGCCGGACCGAGGCTGCCGCCCGGCTGCGGCGTGAATTCGGGAATGCAGCCAAGATGTGTGCAGATGCCGACCAGCACCAGATACTCCGGCTTGATCGAGCGGTGCCAGTTGGTGGCGTAAGGCGGCTGTTGCAGCACGTCGGAATTGGGATCGCGCAGCAAACCCGTGTCGGCCGACGATTGCAGCTTGGTCAGCTCGGCCGGCGTGCGGTGGACGATGAAGATCGGCCGCGAGCGCCAGATCACGAGCACCTGTTGGCCGGGTTGCAGGCTCGACAGGTCAACATCGATCGGCGCGCCGGCCGCCAACACGTCGCGCGCCGGATTCATGCTGGTGATCAACGGCCAGACCGTGCACGCGGCACCGACGCCGAGAAGCGCATTGCCGGCGATCACCAGGAAGTCGCGTCGCGAACCGCCCGGCGCATGTGCACCGGCCGTATGCGAATGCGCCGAATCCGCCATCGATCCCCTCTTTCGCCCGCGCTCGAAGCCCGCGCGCAAGCTACAGGCTAAAACGAAAGCTTCTATGCGACATCCTGCCGCACGAACGGCGGAAATCCCAGCCGGCGGGCCGCGCGCGGGCCTTGCCAAGGCGGCAAATTCATCCCCAAGGTGCGCCATGCGCCTCGCCCTCTACGAGCCCGACATTCCACAGAACGCGGGTGCGATCCTGCGGCTCGGCGCATGCTTCGGCGTCGCTGTCGACATCATCGAACCGTGCGGCTTCGTGCTCGATGACCGCCGCCTGAAGCGCGCTGCGATGGATTACCTCGCCCGCGTCGAGATCGTGCGGCATGCATCGTGGTCTGCATTCCGGCAATCGCGCTCCGGCCGGCTGGTGCTGCTTTCGACCAAGGCCCGCCTCCCCTATCATCGCTTCACGTTCGCCCGCGACGATGTGCTCCTGCTCGGACGCGAGACCGCGGGCGTGCCACCGGAGGTCGCCGAAGCCGTGGACGCCAGCGTGCTGATACCGATGCGGCCGGGTCTGCGCTCGCTCAACGTCGCGCTCGCGGCAGCGCTGGTGCTCGGCGAGGCACTGCGCCAGACCGCGCTGCTGCTGGAGCCGGTGCCGTGAGCGACGCAGCACTGCAACAGACCGACGCCGCGCACTGGTTCGAAGAATTGCGCGATCGCCTCTGCACCATATTCGAGGCGATCGAGGACGAACACGCCTCCGCTCGGCCCGACGAAGGCGCCGCCGGACGCTTCATGCGCACGCCGTGGCAGCGCGAAGGTGGTGGCGGCGGAATGATGGCGCTGATGCACGGCGGCGTGTTCGAGAAAGTCGGCGTCAACGTCTCGACCGTGTGGGGCGAATTCTCGCCTGAGTTCCGCGCGCAGATTCCGGGCGCGGCGACCGATCCGCGCTTCTGGGCGACCGGGATTTCGCTGGTCGCACATCCGCGCTCGCCACTGGTACCTGCGGCGCACCTGAACACGCGCCATATTCGCACGACCAAGGCCTGGTTCGGCGGCGGTGCCGACCTGACGCCGGTGTTTCCGGACGAAGCGGACACGCGCGATTTCCATACCTCGCTCGAAGCCGCCTGCACGGCGCATGACCCGGCCTATTACCCGCGCTTCAAGGCGTGGTGCGACGAATATTTCTTCCTCAAACACCGCAACGAGCCGCGCGGCGTCGGCGGCATCTTCTTTGACGATTTGGCAACCGGCGACTGGGAGCGCGACTTCGCCTTCACCCGCGCGATCGGCGAATCCTTCCTGCGCATCTATCCGCGGCTGGTGCGGCGCCACATGCTGCGGCCATGGACCAGTGAGCAGCGCCAGGCACAGCTGATCAAGCGCGGCCGCTATGTCGAATTCAACCTGCTCTACGACCGCGGCACGCTGTTTGGCCTCAGGACCGGCGGTAACGTCGACGCGATCCTGATGTCGCTGCCGCCGGCGGTGAAGTGGCCCTGAGCCTCAGTCGCTTTCGTCCGGCGGCGTGCGCCGGCCGAAACAGGCGAGCAGCAGCAGATCGTAGATACCCTTGAGTCCGCCGGCGATCAGTACCGGCCAGCCGAACGGCGTCAGCGTCAGCAGCCAGCCGGCGAGCGCCGGCGCTACCGCCGCGACCAAACTGCGCGGCACGGCGGTAACGCTGGCGGCGGCGGCGCGCTCGGGCGGCGTCACCATCGCCATGACGTAGCTGCTGCGCGCGGGCACGTCCATCTGCGACAACGCGCAGCGCACCAGCCACAGCGCGACCACGAGCCAGAGCTTGGACGCGAACGCCATCGCGATCAGGCACAGGTTCGACGGGAAATGCGTGAACACCATGGTGTTAATGAGGCCGATGCGCTTGGCGAGGCGGCCGGCGGCAATGAACGACACGGCCGAGGCGACGCCGCTCCAGAAGAAGATCGTGCCCGCCACCGCCAGGGACAGGCCAAACCGCTCAAACAGCCACAGCGCGAGCAGCGATTGCACCACTAGCCCGCCGCCGAATGCGTCGAGGCTGAACAGCGCCGCCAGGCCGAAGACGATATTGCGCGACGGGCCAAGCGGTGGCGCCGGCTTGTCCGGCCTGGCGTCGAGACTCGCCGGCAAGCGGCGATAAAGATGATAGGTCGCCAGGCCGAGCAGCGCATAGAGGCCGAACATCCAGCGCAACGCATCGATCGCGTCGATGCCGAGCCAGTTATGCGCGATCTCGGGCAAACCGGCGGCGAGCGAGCCGAGCGCACCGACCAGCGAGCCGATCAGGCTGTAGAGGACGAAAGCATTCGTGCGCGACTGCGCCGGCGCTGCTTCGGCCAGCAGCGCCTGCTCCAGCGGCAGGAACAGGCTGACGTCGCTCGGC
>DASQGX010000037.1:0-11590 GCA_035632395.1 Allostellaceae bacterium | reverse complement strand
CCTGGGATTCGGTTTGCCTCCGGGCTCGCCCTCGCTGGGTGAGTTGCTGGCCGAGGGCAAGGGCAACCTGCAGGCGCCCTGGCTCGGTTTGACGGCGTTCTTCGTCCTCGCCTTGATGCTGAGCCTGCTGATCTTCGTCGGCGAAGCCGTGCGCGACGCCTTCGATCCGCGGAAGCGCGGCTGATGGCCCTCCTCGAAGTCAAAGATCTCGGCGTCGATTTCGCCTTGCCCGAACGCACGCTTGCGGCGGTAAAAAACGCATCGTTCGCGCTCGACAAGGGCGAGACGTTGGCGCTTGTTGGCGAATCCGGCTCCGGCAAGACCGTGACCGCGCTGTCGATCCTGCAACTTCTGCCGGCGCCGCCGGCCAGCCATCCGGCGGGCAGCAGCATCCGCTTTGACGGCGCCGAACTGGTCGGCGCACCGGAGTCCGAGCTGCGCCACATCCGCGGCGGCCGCATCGCCATGGTTTTCCAGGAGCCGATGACCTCGCTCAATCCGTTACACACGGTGGCGAAGCAGATCGGCGAGGCGTTGTGGCTGCACAAGCGGATGAATGGGGCGGCGGCCCGCGCCCGCATCGTCGAACTCTTGCGCCTCGTCGGCCTGCCCGATGCCGAAAACCGCCTGCAATCCTTTCCACATCAGCTCTCGGGGGGGCAGCGTCAGCGCGTGATGATCGCCATGGCGCTCGCCAATGAGCCTGATCTGCTGATCGCCGACGAGCCCACGACCGCGCTCGACGTCACGGTGCAGGCGCAAATTCTCAAGCTTCTCAAGGACTTGCAAGCGCGCTTCGGCATGGCGCTGCTGCTCATCACTCACGATCTCGGCATCGTGCGCAAGATGGCGGATCGCGTCTGCGTCATGACCCAGGGCGCGATCGTCGAAGCCGGTGCCGCGCGCGAAATCTTCGACCGGCCGCGTCATCCCTATACGCGCCATCTGCTCGAAGCGACACCGAAGGGCGCGCCGGTGGTGCCCGCCGCTGACGCGCCGGTTTTACTCGAAGGCAAGGACGTCAAGGTCTGGTTTCCGATCAAGGCCGGCCTGTTCCGCCGCACTACCGGTTTCGTCAAGGCGGTCGACGGCATCGATTTGCAGGTGCGCGCAGGCGAGACGCTCGGCGTGGTCGGTGAATCCGGCTCGGGCAAGACGACGCTCGGTCTGGCACTGCTGCGGCTGATCGAGAGCCAGGGCGCTATCGTCTACGACGGCAAGCGTCTCGATGAGCTTAGCGGCCGCGCAATGCGGCCGCTGCGGCGCGAGCTGCAAATCGTCTTCCAAGATCCCTATTCGAGCCTGTCACCGCGCCTCACCATCGGCCAGATCGTCGAAGAAGGGCTCAAGGTCCACAAGCTCGGCGGCGATGCGGCGGGCCGCAGGCGTTTGGTCGAAGAGGCGCTCGACGCCGTCGCCTTGCCGCGCGACGCCATCGACCGCTATCCGCATGAATTCTCCGGCGGCATGCGCCAGCGTCTCGCCTTCGCGCGCATCCTGGCGCTGCGGCCGCGGCTGATCGTGCTCGATGAGCCGACCTCGGCGCTCGACATGTCGTTGCAGGCGCAGATGGTCGATCTGCTCCGCGATCTGCAACGCCGTTACAATATCGCCTACCTGTTCATCAGCCACGATCTGCGCGTCGTGAAGGCGCTGGCGCACGAGGTTCTGGTGATGAAGGACGGCAAGGCGGTGGAACAGGGGCAGGCGCGCCAGATTTTCGAGGCGCCATGTCAAGCCTATACGCGCGCCTTGATGGCCGCCGCCTTCGATCTCGAAACCGTCGCGGGCGCTACGGCGACCTGACGATCAATCGTCGAGCTTCCACCGCGCCATCAGCTTGCGCGTCGCGGCATAATCCGGATGGTCGACGGTCCAGCCGTGCCGCAGATAAGCGTGCGCCGTCATGCGGTTGCCGCGCCAGCCGAGGAACAGGTCCAGCAGAAAGAAAATCGCGGCAAAAACATCGCCTGCGACGTTGACTGTGTGGCCGTCAGCGAAGCGGCCGAGCAGGAACCAGGCGATGAACCATGCCAGCAGCAGGCCGAGCATCAATGCGCCCCAGGCGTGCAGCTTGCGCCAGAACAGCGGCAATCCCAGCAGCGGCGACAGCACGAACAAATCCCAGGCGAATCCGTCCTTGACCCACTTGATCCGACCGCCGTCGGGCGGCTTGAGCCCAAGCCGGACCGCCGGCGGCTCGGCCGTACGTTTCTTCGTTATCTCGCGCTTGAGTCTCATCGCTTGCCGCTGTAGCGCTCGACGGCGAAGGCATAAAGCGCACGCAGCGCCAAAGCCTCGCCGCCCTCCGGCCGGCCTGGCCGCGTCTTGCCGTTCCAGGCATAGGTATCGAGATGTGCCCAGGGAATCTCGGCCGGCACGAATTCGGCGAGGAATAGCGCGGCGGTGACAGCACCGGCGAACGGCCCTTCGCTGACGTTGTTGATGTCCGCAATCGGCGTCTTGAGCATCTCGCGATAAGGCTGCCAAAGCGGCAGCCGCCACAGCGGATCGCTTTCGCGCGTGCCCGCCGCGAGCAGCCGGTTCGCCAATCCGTCGTCGCGCACGAACAGCGCCGGTAAGTCGGGTCCGAGCGCAACCCGTGCCGCGCCGGTGAGGGTGGCGATATCGACGATGAGGTCCGGGCGCTCGCTGGCGGCCTCGGCGAGCGCATCACACAGGATCAGCCGGCCTTCGGCATCGGTATTGCCGATCTCGACCGTCATCCCTTGGCGCGTGCGCACGATATCGCCCGGCCGCAAGGCGCTGCCGCTCACCGCGTTGTCCACCGTCGGCACCAGGATACGCAGCCGCACGTCGAGACCGGCGTCCATGATCGCGTCGCCGAGCGCCAGCAGCGTCGCGGCGCCGCCCATGTCCTTCTTCATCCAACGCATGCCGGACGCCGTCTTGAGGTCGAGTCCGCCGCTGTCGAAGCACACGCCCTTGCCGACCAGCGTCAGCTTGGGGGCGCGCGTATCGCCCCAGGTCAGATCGACGATGCGCGGCGGCCGGTTGCTGGCGCGGCCGACGGCATGAATCATCGGAAAATTCGCCGCCAACAGTTCGTCGCCGACGATGGCGGTGCAGCGCGCGCCATGCTTCGCCGCCAAAGCTTCGACCGCCTGTTGCATCTCGGCCGGACCCATCGCCTCGGCCGGCGTATTGATCAGATCGCGGGCCCAGCATTGCGCGCGCGCCAGTCGCGCGGCCAGCTTGCGGTCGGCATGGCGCGGCCAGGCAAGGCGGGCCGGCAGGTGCTTGCGGGCGCGGTAGCGCGTGAAGGCATAGGCACCAAGCGCCCAGCCCAGCGCACGCCGCGTGGCGTGCTGATCGTTGCTGGCGGCGTCCAGCGCATAAGTGCCTTCGGGCAGCGCCTCGGGTAGGCCGGCCAAGTCCCAGATCGAATCCGATTCGCTGGCCGCGACCAGCACCCGCAACGGCTTGCCGTCGCTGCCTGGCACCAGCAGATGCGTTCCAGTTTCAGCGGTGAAGCGCGTAGCCTCAACCCAGCGCGCGACGGCGGGGTCGAGCGTGGCGAGCGCTGTCACCAGCGAGTCGCGTGTCACCACCGTCAGCGGCAGGGCGCCAGCTTCGCTTTCAACCAGCGCTGCGAGCGCCGCTTCGTCGGTCACGATTCGTCCCTACTCCCATATTCGGCCGGGGGTTGCGCCGCGCGCCGCTGCCCGGCAAATTGCCGGCGCGAGGATACCCGATGGCAGACATCACCATCTATATCGGCAACAAGAATTACTCGTCGTGGTCGTTGCGCGCCTGGCTGATGCTCAAGCAGACCGGCGCGGCGTTTGAGTCGGTCGTCATTCCGCTCTACGTGCCGGGCAGCAAGGAAAAAATCCTGCAGCATTCGCCGTCGGGCAAAGTGCCGGCGCTGCGGCATGGCGATGTCACGGTCTGGGACTCTCTGGCGATCGGCGAGTATCTGGCCGAGATGTTTCCCAAGGCGCAGCTGTGGCCGACTGCCGTCGCGGCCCGCGCCTATGCCCGTTCGATCAGCGCCGAAATGCACACCGGCTTTGCCAATCTGCGCCGCCATCTGCCGATGAATATGCGCCGCGCGCGCCGGCCGCGGCCGCTGACGCTGGAGGTCGAGGCTGACATCGCCCGTGTCGCTGCTATGTGGCGCGACTGCCGCAAGCGCTTCGGTGCCGGCGGCACATTCCTGTTCGCCGATTTCGGCATCGCCGACGCGATGTATGCGCCGGTGGTGAGCCGGCTGCGCAGCTACGCAGTGCCGATCGATGCGGATGCCGCCGCCTATTGCGATGCGATCGAACGCCATTCGCCTTATCGGGAATGGTTCGCCGCCGCCAAGGACGAGCCGATGGTGCTGGCGGAGTTCGAAGTCTAGCGCGCTGCGGATTCGAGCGCCTTGATGCCAGGCAGCGTCTTGCCTTCGAGCCATTCGAGGAACGCGCCGCCGGCAGCCGAGACATAGCTTAGCTGATCGACGACGCCAGCGTGCAGCAGCGCCGCCACCGTATCGCCGCCGCCAGCGACGCTCACCAGGCGTCCGGCGCGCGTCAGCGCCGCCACCTGCCTCGCGATGGCTGTCGTGCCCTGGTCAAAGGGTTTGATCTCGAATGCGCCGACCGGTCCGTTCCACACCAGCGTGCGGCAGGCTGCGAGCTTGTCGCAGATGAGCGCGATGCTGCGCGGCCCAATGTCGAGGATCATCTGGTCTTCGGGGACGCGGTCGACGGTGACCGTCGTAACCGGAACGCCTGGCTTGAGCGCCGGCGCCACAACCACGTCCACCGGCAGGACCAGCTCGCAACCCGCCGCCTTCGCTTTGGCGTCAAGGCTGCGCGCAGTTTCGATCATATCGCGCTCGACCAGCGATTTGCCGACCGGCTTGCCTTCGGCCAGCAGCGGCGTGTTGGCCATGGCGCCGCCGATGATCAGCAGCTGGACCTTGCTCACTAGGTTATCGAGCAGGTCGAGCTTGGTCGAAACCTTGGCGCCGCCGACGATCGCAGCCACTGGCCGCGCCGGATTCTCGAGCGCTTTGTCGAGGGCAATGAGCTCGGCCTGCATGAGCCGGCCGGCAAAGGCGGGCAGCAAATGCGCTACCGCCTCGGTCGAAGCGTGCGCCCGATGCGCCGCCGAAAACGCGTCGTCGACATAAACGTCGGCGAGCGCCGCCAGCGCCTTGGCAAAGGCCGGATCGTTTTTCTCTTCGCCTTTATGGAAACGAAGGTTTTCCAACAGCGCGATGTCCCCATTGCGCAGGCCGTCGACGGCGCGTTGTGCCGTTGCCCCGATGCAGTCTTCGGCAAAGACGACTTTTCGCCCGTCGAGCGCGGCGGCGAGCGTCGGCACGATCGGCCGCAGCGACAGGTCGGGCTCGTGGTTCTTCGGCCGGCCGAAATGCGAAACCACGACGACGCGTGCACCCTTGTCGGCCAACTCGCGAAGGGTCGGCGCGAGGCGCTCGATGCGCGAGGCGTCGGTCACTTTGCCGTCGGTAACCGGCACGTTGAGATCGGCGCGCACCAGCACGCGCTTACCGTTGGGATCGAGGTCGTCGAGCGTCCGAAACAGGGGCATGGATTGTACGCGCGCAGGGCGCGTTCAGGCGTCGCTGGGCGGAACCCAGGGAATGGTCTGGAAGTCGATGCCGTCGTCGGCCAGTGCACGGGACTCTTCCGGTGTTGCGTCGCCGTAGATGCCGCGGGTCTTGCCGGTGCCGTTATGAATGGCGCGCGCCTCGGTGGCGAACCGCGGTCCGACATTTTCGCAATTGGATTCAACGTGCCGGCGCAACACCTGGAGCGCACGCCGTACGTCTTCGGCGCGCGGCGGCGTCTTGTCGGGGCTCGGCGCAGCGGCTGCCCGCAACGGCCTCGGCGCCATTGGCGCCTTGTCGACCTCGTCACTGCCGCATTGCGGACAGGCGACTTGGCCGCGCGCGTTTTGCCGGTCGAAGGTGGCGCCGTCGCGGAACCAGCCTTCGAATTCGTGACCGGTTGAGCATTTGAGCTTGAACAGGATCATTCTCGGGTCTTAACCCTTTGATTGGCGGTGCGTTCCGCCAACATGGTTTTGGCCACCGCTGGGGTCAAGTGCTAATGCGCCCGCCCACCGAGTTCGATCCGCCGCCGTCTCCCTGGATCGAACGCCATGCTTCCCTGATCCGCGCCGGCGGACGCGTCCTCGATCTCGCCGCTGGCGGTGGCCGGCACACGCGGCTGCTGTTGGCGCGGGGTTACGGCGTTGTCGCCGCCGATCGCGACATCAAGGCGCTCGAAACCGCTTTCGCCGGTGAGCCCGCGTGCCGGATCGTCGCGCTCGATCTGGAAAACGGCGGCGCCTGGCGGCTTGGCGACGGCTATGACGGCATCATCGTGACCAATTACCTCTACCGGCCGGCCTTCGCCGATCTCGTGGATGCGCTGGCGCCGACCGGCGTGCTGCTCTACGAAACCTTCATGCTTGGCAACGAACGCTTCGGCAAACCGAGCAATCCCGATTTCCTGTTGCGGCCCAACGAGCTGATCGAGGCCTTCGCGCCGCACTTGACCGTGCTCGCCTTCGAGCAGGGCATTGTTAGTCGGCCTCGGCCGGCGGCGATCCAGCGCCTCGCGGCGGTAAAAGGCGGTATAATCGCCCTCGACTGAAGGGCTGCGGGAGAGTTGCCATGGTGCGCAAATTCAAGCTCAACGTCGGCTGGCACGACCGGCTGATCCGCGTCCTCATCGGTTTGGCGATTATCGCCGGCATCTGGATCTGGTTCGCCGGCGAGCGCTGGCTCGCGCTGATCGGGGTCATTCCGATCCTGACCGCGATCGGCGGCTGGTGCCCGGTCTACGAGACCTTGGGCATGACCACCGACACCACGGTTACGCTGGAGAAGTGACGCTTTAGTCGGCGGTGGCGATGGTGCCAGGCCGCTTCGGCGCGGCGAACAAGCGATCGTGCGCCAGTGACGGTACGGCGCTGCGCGCTTCGGCCACCTTGGCGGGATCGATCTCGGCGACGATGACGCCGACACGATCCTCGGCTTCGGCCAGGATCTCGCCCCACGGTGCCACGATCAGTGCGTGACCGAACGTGCGCCGGCCGCCGCCGTGTTCGCCCCATTGCGCCGGCGCGAAGACGAAGCAGCCATTCTCGATGGCGCGGGCGCGCAGCAGGACGTGCCAATGCGCGCGGCCGGTCGGCACCGTGAATGCCGACGGCACCGCCAGGAAGTCGGCACCGGCCTTAGCCAGCGCGCGATAAAGGTGCGGAAAGCGCAAATCGTAGCAGATCGTCATTCCGAGCCGGCCCCACGGCAGGTCGGCGACGACCGCCTTGTCGCCGGGCTTGTACGTCTGCGACTCGCGATGCCGTTCACCGGTTTGCAGGTCGACGTCGAACATGTGGATTTTGTCGTAGCGCGCCGCGATATCGCCTTGCGGCGAGATCAAGAACGAGCGGTTCGACAGCCGCTCGGCATTCTTGTCGCGGATGACTGCCGAACCAAGCAGCAGCCACGCGCCGGTTTCGCGTGCGAGGGCGCGGAACGCGGCGACCATGGTGTGTTGATCATCGGGCAGCGCTTTGTCGAGCGCCAATGCCCGTTTCAGCTCGATCATGTCGCTGACCTCGGGTGTCATGATCAGCTCGGCGCCTTGCGCGCGCGCGCGCCGCACGAGCTCGCTGGCGGCGGTCACGTTCGCTTCGATCGCCGGGACTGACGTCATCTGGATGCAGGCGACTTTGAAGCTTTTGCTCATCGCGCCAGCCCAAGCAGTGGATCGAGCTTGCCTTCGCGGTCTAGCGCCACCAGTTCGTCGGAGCCGCCGATGTGCCGTCCATCAATGAAGATCTGCGGCACGGTATAACGGCCGCCGGCGCGGGCGATCATTTCCTCGCGCTTTTCGTCGTCGCTCATCACGTCGATTTCGGTGAAAGTTACGCCCTTCCTGTGTAGCAGGCTGCGGGCCCGCGCGCAGTAAGGGCAAAACATGGTGGTGTAGAGCTCGATTTTGACCACGTCGAATTATCTGGTCGTGCGCATGGTTAAATCAACTCACAGATCGGCCCGCACCGTGCGCGCTAGCGTGAGGACATCCACCGATGTCGCGCCAGAATCGAGCAGGATCCGGGCGCATTCCGTGACTGTCGCCCCAGTCGTGAGCACGTCATCGATCAGTAACACGCGCCGGCCGGCGACGCTGCGGCCTTTCTTGAGGGCAAAAGCGCCGCGGACATTGCGGCGCCGTTCCGCCCGGCCGCTACGGCCCTGCGATGGCGTGGCGCGGCGGCGCTGCAGCAGGTCGGCGGCCACCGGTGGACCGCCGGCGCGGGTCACGGCGTGCGCCAGAACGGCAGCCTGGTTGTAACGGCGCGCGAACAGCCGCGTCCAATGGAGCGGCACCGGCACGATGACGTCGCAGGCGACCAACAATTCGGCTCCGGCCTGGCGCATGAACCGACCGAGCGCCGGCGCCAGTTGCAGTTTGTCGCCGTGCTTGAAACCGAGTACGAGCGTCCGGCTACCTTCGTCGTACCGCAACGCCGCCCGGGCACGTGCATAAACCGGCGTCTCGCGGGCGCAAGCGCCGCAAATCGCGTCCGGACCCAGATTAACTTCGAACGGCAGGCCGCAGCGCGCGCAGCACGGCGGCTGAAGGAAGGTGATGCCGCGCCAGCATTCGGCACACAAGGCGCCGTCGCGGGCGATCTCGGTACCGCATTTGAGGCAGCGCGGCGGTAGCAGCAGATCGAGCACGGTCGCAGCGACGCGGCGCGGATCGAGAGCGCGGATCAATCCTCCCATGACGCGATCTCAGGCGACAGCCGCCGCCTTGTCAATCCGCGGCGGCGGAGGCGATGATGCGTTATGAAGCCTGCCGATCCACTGCGCATCTTCGATCCGCATGCCGTGCGCCGCCATCGCGCGCGCGCCGTGCAGCTTGGGCTCGGCGCCGAATTCCTGTTCGAACGAGCGGCGGCCGATCTCGCCGAACGCTTCGGAGAAATCAAGCGGAGATTTCCGGCAGCGCTGGATCTCGGTTGTCGCGGCGGGCTCATGGCGCGCGCGCTCGGCGGACGTAGTGGCATCGACCGTCTTGTCTCCGCCGATCCGTCCGAAGCGCTGGCGCGTCGCGCGCCGCGTCCCGCGGTGATAATCGATCTCGAAGCGTTGCCGTTCGCGCCGCGGAGCTTCGACGTGGTGCTGAGCCCGCTGGTGCTGCATTGGGTCAACGACCTGCCGGGCACGTTGCTGCAGCTGCGCCAAATGCTCAAGCCCGGCGGGCTGCTGTTGGCAACGCTGTTCGGCGGCGAGACGCTCGGAGCGTTGCACGTGGCGCTGATCGAAGCCGAGCTGGAAAGCGCTGGCGGCGCCAGTCCGCGGGTGTCGCCGTTTGCGGATCTGCGCGATCTGGGCGGGTTGCTCCAACGCGCCGGCTTCATCGAGCCAGTGGTCGACGGTGACCGCGTCGAGGTCGAATACGAAGATGCGTTTGCCCTGATGCGCGATCTGCGCGCCATGGGCGAGGTCAACGCGCAGCACGAGCGCCGCAAGGCTCTGACGCGGCGCGGCGTGCTGGCGCGTGCTGCCGCGCTCTACCGAGACCGCGCCACAACGCCGGACGGCCGCGTTGTTGCGACATTTCAGACGATCAATCTCACGGCTTGGGCACCGGCGAGCTGACGGCGCTTATTGGCAGACGTAATAATACGTCAGCGCGTATGGGCCCGACGGCTGCGCGCCGTGCGGCACGGAAAGCTTGCCGTAATGCTGGCAGTGCAGCGCCGCCATATTGTACGGGTTGACGCCTTTGCCGGTGCGAATGACGATGCCATTCGCGTCGGCGCGCACGATCTCCGGCCGCAGGATGTAGTCGGGATAATAGCAGGCGGCCAGCGGCAGAACGGCCAGCAGGCACATCAGACGGGCGAAGGGGCTCATGGCGGCGAGCCTAGAGTTGTGCGCGCCAAGCGGCAAGCCGCTAAAGCAGGTCGCGCAACGCTGCGACCAAACCCTTGTCTGCCGGCGGCATCGGATAATCGTCGAACCGCTGCGGCCGAACCCAGCTCAGCTTCTGACCCTCGCGCGCGGTGACCATTCCTTTCCATCGCCGGCAGACATAGAGCAGCAGGACGACGTGCAGCTCGGGATAGCGGTGCGACGCAAAGGTGAGCGGCGAGAGGCACGCCTCGGCGACGTCGATGCCGAGCTCCTCGTGAAGCTCGCGGATGAGCGCCGCCTCGGGTGTCTCGCCTGCATCGATCTTGCCGCCGGGAAACTCCCAAAGGCCGGCGAGCGGCTTGCCCGCGGGACGCTCTGCCAAAAGAACGCGACCGTCGGTGTCGATCAGCGCGACGCAGACCACCGTGATGCCGGCAGTTTCAGCTCCGGTAGCTGCCATTGATGTCGATGTAGCGGTGCGTCAGATCGCAGGTCCAGACGGTCCAGCGGCCGCGGCCGATGCCGAGATCGACGGCAAGCCGGATATCGCGGCCCGCCATATGCCGCGCGACCGGCGCTTCATCGTAACCGGGGATCGGTCCGCCCTTGGCGGCGATCGCCACGCCCCCGACGGCGATGGACAGCCTGTCGCGGTCGGCCTTTTCGCCGGCCTTGCCGACGGCCATGACAATGCGGCCCCAATTGGCGTCGCCGGCCGCGATGGCGGTTTTCACCAGGGGCGAGTTGCCGATGGTGAGGCCGATGCGCCGCGCCGCGCCGGCCGAGGCCGCACCCGAAACCTCGATGGTGACGAACTTTTCCGCGCCTTCGCCGTCGCGCACGATTTGCTGCGCCAGATCGACCAGAACTTCGTCGAGCGCGCGGCGAAATGCCTTGAGCGCCGGGTCGGCGGCGCGCGCCACGCGCCGGTTGCCCGCTTTGCCAGTGGCGACCAGCAGCAGCGTGTCGCTGGTCGACATGTCGCCATCGACGGTGATCGAGTTGAACGAACGCTCGTTGCCGGCGGCCAGCATCGATTGCAGCGCGGGCGCGGCGATATTCGCGTCGGTGAACACGTAGGCCAGCATGGTGCCCATGTCGGGCGCGATCATGCCCGAACCCTTGGCGATACCGTTGATCGTGACGCGCGTGCCGTGAATCTCGACGCTGCGTGTCGCGCCTTTGGGGAAAGTGTCGGTGGTCATGATCGCCTGTGCCGCTTCGGCCCAGGCGTCCGCGCGGGCCGAACCGGCTGCCGCCGGCAGCGCAGCGACGATCTTCTCCGCCGCCAGCGGCTCGCCGATGACGCCGGTCGAAGACACGAACACCTCGCGCGGGTCGCAGCCGAAGGTTTTCGCCGCCGCCGCGACTGTCTGCGCCACCGCGTCGCGGCCGCGCTTGCCCGTGAAGACGTTGGCGTTGCCGGAATTGACCACGATCGCCCGCGCCTTGCCGCGCTTCAGGGCCTTGCGGCACCAGTCGATCGGCGCACCGGGCGTCAGCGAGCGGGTGAAAACGCCCGCAACGGCGCTGCCCGGCGCAACGACCGCGACCATCAGGTCGGTCCGTTCCTTGTAGCGGATGCCGCAATGCGCACTCGCAAGGCTGACGCCGGCGATCGGCGGCAGATCAGGGAAGTGCGTCGGCGCGAGCGGCGAGACCGCTTCC
>DASQGX010000036.1:0-10428 GCA_035632395.1 Allostellaceae bacterium | reverse complement strand
CTCGCCCATCTCCAGGAAAAGGTCGAAAGCGCTATCGCGCGCAGCGGCATCGAGCCGGAGAACCGCCGCTTCGCGCCGCACGTCACGCTGGCGCGGCTCAAGGGCAAGCCCGACGCCAAGCTCGGCCATTATCTCGCCGAGCACGCACTGTTCCGCGGCGCGCCGTTCGACGTCGCGCAGTTCCAGCTTGTGGCGAGTTATCTCACCAAGAGCGGCTCGATCTACGAGGACCAGGCGGAATACGCGCTGGCGTAGCGCGTCAAGCGCGAAGCCAAAGTGACAAGACGTAGCGCGTCAAGCGCGAAGCTGAATCGAAGAACGCGGCTGAGGTACCGGTCGCGACCGAGGTGATGCCGCAGGAGCCTACTCCGCGGCGGTCGGCCAACTGCGCAAACGCTGCCGCAGGATCGGTTCCCCGCGGTCGGCGGCGGGCTGGTAAAACTGTTCGAACTCGCGGAAAGCCTGCGGCCAGTCCTCGGCACGGGCGCGGTCGGCATCGACCTCGAAACTGTCGAAACCGCAGCGCACCATGAACAGCAGTTGGTCGCGCAGCACGTTGCCGGCGGCGCGCAGCTCGCCTTTGAAGCCGAAGCGTCCGCGCAGCAGGCGCGCCTGCGAATAGGCGCGGCCGTCGATGAAACGCGGGAAGTTAAGCGCGATCAGGGCGAAGCGCGTCGCCGCCGGACCGAATGCCGCCGGGGGCACGTCGTTGGGCAAACGCAATCCGAGCGGTCCTGTGCGGTCGGACCAGCGCTCCGGCTCTGCCTGCCAGCGCTTGAACGAGACGGTGACGGCTTCGCCGGCGGCGGGTGCTTCGTCATCGGCGAGATGACGCCACGCATCGGGCCGGAAACTGCCGTCCCTATCGAGCAACAAAGTGAGCCTCCTTGAACGGTGCCAAGCCGACGCGGCGGTAGGTGTCGGGAAACTGCTCGCCCTCGTGGCGCAGCCGCAGATAGGCGTCGATCAGCCGGTCGACGGTCGCGGTGACCTCGTGCGGCGCCACTGCCGGTCCGACGATGCCGCCCAGCGCCGCCTGGGCGTTGTCGCTGCCGCCGACCGTGATCTGATAGGACTCGGCGCCGTTCTTCTCGAGGCCGAGAATGCCGATGTGGCCGACATGGTGATGGCCGCAGGCGTTGATGCAGCCCGAGATCTTGATCTGCAGCGGGCCGATCTCGGCCTCGCGCTTGGCGAGGTGCATGGCCAGTGCCTGCGCGATCGGAATCGAGCGTGCGGCGGCGAGGCTGCAATAGTCGAGTCCCGGGCAGCAGATGATGTCGCTGGCGAGGCCGATATTGGGCGTCGCCAGCCCGGCGGCGCCGAGCCGCAGCCAAAGATCGTAGAGCGCGCCCTGGCGGACGTACGGCAGCACCAGGTTCTGGTCGTGGGTGACGCGGATTTCGCCGGCGCTGACCGCGTTGGCAAGATCGGCGATGGCATTCATCTGCCTGGCGCTGCAATCGCCGGTCGGCCGGCCCGGCGGCTTGAGCGAGATAACGACAATGGAATAGCCCGGCTGCTTGTGCAGCCGGGTGTTGCGCTCGACCCAGCGGGCGAACTCGGGCTCGGCGGCGATCGCCTCGAGCAGCGCCGCCTTGTCGCCCGCCGCGTCGGCATAGGCCGGCGGCACGAATTGCGCCTGCATCGCGGCGACGGCTTCGTCGGGCAGGGCCAGTGCCTCGCGCTCGTCGCCCATGGCGGTGAATTCGGTCTCAACTTCCTGGCGGTATTTCTCGATGCCGAGCGACTGCACCAGGATCTTGATGCGCGATTTGAACAGATTGTCGCGCCGTCCGTACTGGTTATAGACGCGCAGACAGGCGGTGATATAGGCGAGCACATCGCGCCGTGGCACGAAATCGCGCACGGTTTGGGCGAGGATCGGCGTGCGGCCGAGACCGCCGCCGACCGCAACCGTGAAGCCGATCTCGCCCTGATCGTTCCGGCGCAGGTAAAGGCCGAGATCGTGGATCATCACCGCGGCGCGGTCTTCGCCGGCGGCGCTGATGGCGATCTTGAATTTGCGCGGCAGGAACGAGAATTCGGGATGCAGCGCCGCCCACTGACGCACGATCTCGCAATAGGGCCGCGGGTCCTCGACCTCGTCGGATGCGACGCCGGCAAACGGATCGGTGGTGATATTGCGGAACGAATTGCCGCTGGTCTGGATACCGTGCAGCTCGACGGTCGCGAGATGCGCCAGGATATCCGGCGTGTCCTCGAGACGGATCCAGTTGAACTGGATGTTCTGCCGCGTGGTGAAGTGGCCGTAGCCCTGATCCCAGCGGCGCGCAACCTCGGCCAGGCCGCGCAGCTTCGCGCTCGACAGCGTGCCGTACGGAATCGAGATGCGCAGCATGTAGGCGTGCAGCTGGAGATAAAGACCATTCATCAGCCGCAGGCTACGGAATTCATCCTCGCTGAGCTGGCCGGCCAGTCGCCGGCGCACCTGGTCGCGGTATTGCGCGACCCGTCCCTCGAGGAACTTCCGGTCGAATTCGTCGTAACGATACAAGGCCAACACCCTTCCGCTGCTGCTGTTACCGTCCGTGAGCTGCCGTCAGCCGCCGTAATGGCTGATGGTCGGGCCGCAGGCGCGGATGCGCTCGCGCAAGGTCATCGGCACAACGCGGTTGCCGTCGCGCGTCGCCTCGATCAGGGTCGGCGCGATCGCTGGATGGGGCGGCGGCCCGGCTTGCGCTTCCACCAGCAGGGCCGCGCCATCCCCGTCCTCGACCAGTCGCGCCTCGGCGATCGTCGGCGTCCAAGTGCTGCCACCGGCGAAATACACGACTTTGCCGTCACGCAGACGGTTGCCAGTCACCAGTTTGAACACCGGATCGCCCAACATTGCCTCCTAGTTGCGGGGCTGCGCCGTCGTGCGCAGATAGGGCTTCACCTTCTTGAAACCTGGGAAGACCTTCGCTGCCTCGTCGTCGGACACCGCCGCGGTGATAATCACGTCGCCGCCCTGCTTCCAGTTGGCCGGTGTCGCGACGCGATGCTTGGCGGTGAGCTGCAGTGAGTCGACAACCCGTAGCACCTCGTCGAAATTGCGGCCGGTCGCCATCGGATAGACCAGGATCAGCTTGATCTTCTTGTCGGGACCGACGACGAAGACATTGCGCACGGTTTGGTTGTCCGCCGGGGTGCGCTTGCTCGCGTCGCCCGATGCTTCGGCCGGCAGCATGCCGTAGAGCTTCGCGACCTTGAAATCGGAATCGCCGATGATCGGATAGTTCGGCGCATAGCCCTGTGTTTCCTTTATGTCGTTAGCCCAACGGAGATGATCGTCGACCGAGTCGACCGACAGGCCGATGATCTTCACGTTGCGCTTGTCGAACTCGGGCTTGAGCCGGGCCATGGTGCCGAGTTCAGTGGTGCAAACCGGGGTGAAATCCTTGGGATGCGAGAACAGCACGGCCCACGAATTGCCGATCCAATCGTGGAATTTCAGCTTGCCCTCGGTAGTCTGGACTTCGAAATCCGGTGCAGTATCGCCAATTCTCAACGACATCGATGCCTCCTTGGAGATGCGGTTCAACGCTGGCGGACGCGGCAGCCGACCGAATCATTGGCGCCTCCGCCGTTCCAGTGTGACTCGAATCCGGTGTCGAACGCGAGCCAGCCGCGTGCCGCGAGCCGGTCCGCCGTCCGTTGCCGCAAGGTTGCTGGATCGAGGCCGGCGGCGCGCCAGCGTTCGCGCCAAGCGCCGGCTTCGCCCAATCGGGCTGCCCACTCGGGCCCGATAATCCGCCCCAGCGCGCGTTTGACCTCGGCGGCCAAGCCGGGCGAGCGGCCACCGGTCGAAACGGTGATCGTCAAGTCGCCGCGATGCAGGACCGCCGGCATCTGTACGTCGGAGGCTGCGGGTGCATCCTCGACATGAACGATAGTACCGGCGGCACGCGCACGGCCGGCGAAGTCCGCGGTTGTGGCGGATGCAAGGCCGACGATGAAGATGATCTGGATGTCGGCAAGCTCACTAGCCTCCGGCAGCCGTGCGATCAGCCGCGAACCGGCCAATGTCGCCAGCGCGACGCTCGGTTCGGGTGCAAACACCGTCAGCGCTTTGGCACCGGCTGCATCCAACCGCTCGAGCCGACGTGACGCGGCGGGACCGGCGCCAATAAGCGCCAGCCGAAGCCGGGAAAGATCGAGCGTCAGGGGCAACATGCGGCCAAAACCTTGCGTAGCAACAGGTCCGGTGCGGTACACCGGATTAATCAGCGTGAATGACTGTATTTATAGCCTATTTCACGTCCAACAGGAATAAAATAATTTATATGCACATTAATGACAGTGTTGATAATGCGCAGCAACAGAAATGTGCCTACGAGCGGCCGGCAAATGCGCTCAGTGCGCCGGCGGCGGCGCGGCCGTGGCGGGATGAAGGGCGATGTGCTGGCGCGCCAGATCGTCGACCACTTGCTTGGCGGCGGCATTTCCGCTTTGCGCCAGCTGCGCCGTATCGTTGGCGAGCGCGTTGATCTGGTCGCGGAGCTTGAGCGTATTCTCGAGCGGCGCCTGCTGATTCAGCAGGATGCTCGAATAGTTGAGCCGCTCGCGGACCAGCTGCACCGTCTGAAAGACCACGGCGGCGAAGAAGCCCAGCGCGAGTAGCGCCAAGCCGAGCTCAAGCGACGGCCTGCGTTCGCCCGGCGGTGCCTGCTCGCTCATCGTGTCCGCCTTGCCGGCGCGCCGTTGGCCGGATTGAGACCGTGCCGCTGCATCATGGCGACCAGGGTCTGATCGTTGGTCGCCGCGACCGCGGCGTCGAGGCTGCGCACCAGCGCTTCGCCAATCGCGTTGTATTGCGGTCCGTCGGCGATGAATTGTTGGCGGGCGGCAACTTCGGCCTGGGTGTGCGCATTGAGGACCGCGAGCACGATGTTAACCACCACCAGCAGCAGGCTGAGGCCGCCAAGTGAAATGCCGCACCAGGCGAGCCAGCGCGTATGTCGTCCCGTCATCGTGCGATACCTATTGATTTGATAAGCGGCCAGGAGGCCTGCCGGCGAAATGGCCGCCAATTTAATGCAAAGCCGCGATGGGGACAAATGACCCGATTCCCGCTAGCTTCGGCGGCGATGAACCACTGGCTGCTGAAATCCGAACCGTCCGCTTATTCATGGGCCGACCTCATGCGCGACCGGCGCACGGCTTGGACGGGTGTGCGCAATCACCAGGCGGCAAACAATCTGCGGGCGATGCGGACAGGTGATCGCGCTTTCTTCTATCATTCGAACGAAGGTCTCGCGATCGTTGGTGCGGTCGAGATCGTGCGCGAAGCCTATCCGGACCCGAGCGACAAGAGTGGCCGGTTCGTCGCAGTCGATGTCGCACCGTTTGCGGCGGCGAAAGCGCCCGTGACGCTGGCGCAGATCAAGGCCGAGCCGCGTCTTAAGTTGCTGGCGTTGGTGCGTCAGGGACGGTTGTCGGTGTCACCGGTGTCGGCGGCCGAACGGGCATTACTCTGTCGCATGGCGGGGATCAAAGCCTGATGACACGGCCGCTGTGCCGGGCTGCCACACTTGCCGAGGGTGCTGCGCGGGGGTTCGTTTTCGGCACTGGCGTGGCGCGGCAGGCGTTATTCGTGCTGCGGCATGGCGGCGAAATTCGCGCTTATCGCAATGCGTGTCCGCACCAGGGCACGCCGCTTGAAATCGCGCCCGACACGTTCTTCGATGCCGAGGGACGGTTCTTGATCTGCCGCACACATGGCGCGCAATTCCGTCCGGCCGACGGCTTCTGCATCGCCGGACCGTGCGCCGGACGCAGCCTGACGGCCGCGCCGGTGCGCGCCGAAAACGGCATGTTGGTGCTGGACGGAGTGGACTAGGTAACGCGGAAGTTCTTGAACTGCCAAGGATCCCGGCCGTCGACGTCTTCCGGGAACAGGCGATGGCGTTCGTACAACGGCGTCCAGTCGCTGAACTCGCCGACGACATCGCCGAGATACGGACGCGCGATCTCGAGGATGCGCTCGTAGTCCATTTCGTCGGGTTCGATGATGAACGACTCAGGATTTTCCATCGCCCAGATAGCGCCGGCGAGACAGGCGGCGGTGACCTGAAGCGACGTGGCATTGTTATAAGGTATGACGCGCCGCGCCTCGTCGATCGACAGGCGCGAGCCGAACCAGTACGAGCCTTTCTTGTGGCCCATGAGCAACACGCCGAGCTCGTCAATGCCGCCCGGTGCGATCTCATCCATGATCAAGCGATGCGTCTTCTGCGCGTGCCAGTTCTTGCCGGCCATTTCGTGCAGCGACAGCACGGCGTCGTCGCACGGGTGATACACGTAGTGCACGGTCGGGCGGTAAGCCGGCTTGCCGTTGGCTGCCAGCGTCAGATAGTCGGCGATTGAAATCGATTCGCTGTGCGTCACGAGGAAGCCGTGATACGGCCCCTCAAGCGGCGTCCATGAGCGCATGCGGGTGCCGGCGCCCGGCCGCGTCAAATAGATGGCGGCGCCGCAGCCAAAATCGTGTCGGCCGCCATCGGCCGGAAAGTGACGCTCGTGGCTGCCCCAACCGAGTTCGGCCGGCTGCATGCCTTCCGAGACGAATCCTTCGATCGACCAAGTGTTGACGAACTCACCGACCTTTTTCGGCACCGTCGAAACCTGGGTGTCACGTTCAGCAATGTGAATGACCTTCACGCCGAGGCTGCGCGCGAGCTCGGCCCAATCGGTGCGGCTCTTTGGCTTGTCCGTGTTGTGCTTCACTGCTCTGGCGATGTTGATCAGCGCTTCTTTGACGAAATGCGACACCAAGCCGGGGTTGGCGCCGTGCGTGAGCACTGCCGTCGGGCCGTCGCTGTATTTGTTGCGCAACGCCAGCGCATCTTCGCGCAGCTTGTAGTTCGAACGCGCCGACGGCGATAGCTTGGGATCGGTGTAAGCGCCGGGCCACGGCTCGATGCAGGTGTCGAGATAGAGCGCGCCCTTTTCACGGCACAGCTCGACCAGGTCGATGCTTGCGACGTTGACCGAGACGTTCATTAGGAAGTCGCCCTTACCGAGCATCGGCTCGAGAATCTTGCGATAGTTCTCGCGGGTGAGCGGCTTCTTGACGAATTTCACGCCCATGGATTCCGCTTCCTTGCGGCCCATGTCGTGTGCGGTGACGATGACAATCTGTTCGGGCTTCATCGCAATGTGACGAAGCACCAGCGGTAACACGCCTTGACCGATGCTGCCGAAACCGACGATCACCATGCGGCCGGAGAAAACGATGTGCTTTTGATCGCGCGCCATGACAAAAATCAATAAGCGCGCGATCAATATTTTTCAAGCAAATCAACGAGCGTACGCGCCGCTCTCCTTGACTTTTTCCGGTTTCCGCGAGCCAAAAAACGAGTCGCGACTCAAACGAGTCGCGACCCGCTACGACAACGATCGATTCAGATCGCGGTGAACACGCGCCGCCGCATCAGCACGAGCGCAAGTGCCGCGAGACCGAACAACGACAGCGTCGTCGGTTCCGGCACGCTAGTGCTCAATACTGGCGAGTCTGACCATAAGGCGGCGAAGCTGAACGTGCTCGGGTCGGCCGCGCCCGCGAAGCCGATGTCGAGCGTGTACTGGTCGTTGGCGCTCAGCTCTGTGCCGGTCGGCGCGGTCAGCGTCGCGCGCTGGGATGCCAACGATATGGCGCTGTTCCAGATCTGGCCCGTTGTCACGTCGTCGAGTTGTGCCGAGGCGATGCCGGCCACACCCGAGTTGATCGTGAACTGGAAGGCGGTGGCGAAGGTACCAAGGCTATTGTTGAACCCGGGCACGTTGAAAATCGAGGTCGCCGGAGCGCTGAAAGACGGCGACGGCACAATGTCCCAAGTCATGTTGCCGTTGAACAGCTTCCAGCTGTCGCCGAGATTCGTGGTCGGAGCGCCGTCGGCACCGCTTGATCCGGCGCCGGACCAAGGTACGACAATGGCGTGGGCTGGCGTCGCTGCGGCGCCAACAATTAAAGCCGCCGCGACCGTCGCAATGGACAGGGAACGGGCGGAAAAAGCTCGCAAAAATCCGGTCATGGCTCACTCCTTCGGGGTGACGGGTTCCGTCCGTCCCGGTCAGGACGTCGGCCAGTCTTCTAGTTATCCGTAGGAGTAGCCGTAGTATTTGCAGAATACAATTCAAGACCACGGTAAATATATTGTAATAATAGGTAAACAGCTTCAAAGTAACGTTAATCGATACCAAAATAAAGTTAAAGCAGCCGCCGGCATTGAGACTGCACACCAGCGCCGACGGCAACGACACGGGGTCAGGAATGGGACAGAACTGGATTCTCTTTGACCAATGGTGGCATACCAGATACCATGACACTTAATGAGGGGGCCGAATTAAACGGCACCCCACGGGAGGGTTGCCTATATGACGGCCACGCGTCTCGTTATCAAACCGATCGACTCACCGGCGAGCTTCCGCCTGCAAGCCTATCGGAAGCTCAAAGAGGCGATTACGGCAATGAACGTGTACGGCCAGGCGGAAGAGATCCGGCTGGATGAGCGCCGTCTATCGCAAGAGCTTGGCGTTTCGCGCACACCGATCCGCGAAGCGCTCACCATGCTCCAGCGCGAAGGTTTTGTGCGCACCGTGCCGCGCCGCGGCGTCATCGTCGTGCGCAAGAGCAAGCAAGAAATCGTCCGCATGATTCAGGTCTGGGCGGCGCTCGAGAGCCTAGCGGCCCGTCTGGCGACGCAGCACGCGTCGGACCGCGAGATCGCAACTCTGCGCCACATGTTCGATGATTTCCGCGACGGCTCGCCCGAAGGCCATCTCGACGAATATTCGGACGCCAACATCCGCTTTCACCAAGCGATCATCCAATTGTCCGGCAATCCGGTGCTGGTCGAAATGACGCGCGATCTGTTCATTCACATGCGCGCCATCCGCCAGGCAACGATCGGCCAGGAAGATCGCGCCAAGCGTTCGATTGTTGATCACATGAACATCATTGAGGCCCTGCAAAAGCGCGACACCGAGCGCGCGGCTTCGCTGGTGCTCAAACATGCACTCGACCTTGCCGCCCATGTGGAGCGGCATTGCGACTATCTCGATTAGTACAGGAAAAGATCCGTCAGAGGCGAGTTTATGGCAGACGAGATTCAAACAGCGGCCCAGCCGCGGACCACCGATAGATCGGCGGTCATTGAATTCCGGGTCGAACGGCGCGAGCCCGCGGCCGGGACCCAAACCCTGGCGATGGGCCAGGCATAAGTTGCGCGAAGGAGGACAAGATCAAATGAGTAAGGCTCTCGAAGGTGTTCGGATTCTTGACTTCACTCACGTGCAGTCGGGGCCGACTTGCACGCAGCTTCTCGCTTGGTTCGGCGCCGACGTCATCAAGGTGGAGCGGCCCGGTGTTGGCGATATCACGCGCGGTCAGCTGCGCGATGTTCCGAATGTCGACAGCCTCTATTTCACCATGCTCAACCACAACAAGCGGTCGATCACCATCGACACGAAGAATCCCAAGGGCAAAGAGGTGCTCGAGGGCCTGATTAAGATCTGCGACGTGATGGTCGAGAATTTCGGTCCGGGCGTGCTTGATCGCATGGGGTTCACTTGGGAGCGGGTCCAACAGATCAATCCCAAGATCATCCTCGCGTCGATCAAGGGCTTCGGCCCCGGCCCGTACGAGGAATGCAAGGTGTACGAGAACGTCGCACAATGCACCGGCGGTTCGGCGTCGACCACTGGTTTCCGCGACGGCCCGCCGCTGGTGACCGGCGCGCAGATCGGCGATTCTGGCAACGGCCTCCATCTCGCGCTCGGCATCGTGACGGCACTTTATCATCGCACCCATTCTGGCAAGGGCCAGCGCGTCACCGTCGCGATGCAGGACGGCGTGCTCAATCTCTGCCGCGTCAAGCTGCGCGATCAGCAGCGCCTCAAGCACGGGCCGCTCAAGGAATACAGCCAGTACGGCGAAGGCATTCCGTTCGGCGACGCGGTGCCGCGCGCCGGCAACGATTCCGGCGGCGGTCAGCCGGGCTGGATCGTCAAGTGCAAGGGCTGGGAGACCGATCCCAACGCCTATATCTATTTCATCACCCAGGCGCCGGTGTGGGACAAGGTCTGCAAGGTGATCGGCGAAGAAGGCTGGATCACCGATCCGGGCTACGCGACGCCCGAAGCGCGGCTCAACAAGATCAAGGCGATCTTCAGCCGTATCGAGCAATGGACCATGACCAAGACCAAGTTCGAGGCCATGGATATCCTCAACCAATACGACATTCCGTGCGGCCCGATCCTGTCGATGAAGGAGCTGGCCGAGGATCAGTCGCTCCGCAAGACCGGCACGGTGGTCGAGGTCGACCATCCGAAGCGCGGCAAGTATCTGACCGTCGGCAATCCGATCAAGCTCAGCGCAAGTCCGAGCGACGTGAAGCGTTCGCCACTGCTCGGCGAGCACAC
>DASQGX010000035.1:0-1654 GCA_035632395.1 Allostellaceae bacterium | reverse complement strand
ACTTGGACCTGTCCGATGCATCCCGAGATCATGCGCGACGAGCCGGGCGCCTGTCCGATCTGCGGCATGGCGCTCGAACTGCTGATGGCGGCTGCGGCGGAACCAAATCCCGAACTGGCCAATATGACCCGCCGGCTGTGGATCGCTACGGCGCTGGCGCTGCCCGTCTTTGTGCTGCACATGAGCGGCTATTGGCCAGGGCTGGATCTACACCGGTTCATTTCGCCGGCTGTATCGATGTGGATTCAGTTCGCGCTGGCAACGCCGGTCGTGTGGTGGGCCGGCTGGCCGTTCTTCCAGCGCGGCTGGGCCTCATTCGTGAGCCGGAACCTTAATATGTTCTCGCTGATCGCGCTCGGTGTCGGCACGGCCTATGCCTACAGCGTCGCTGCGACACTTGCGCCGCACCTGTTTCCGGCCGAGGTGCGCGACGTCAGCGGGATGGTCGGGGTTTATTACGAAGCCGCCGCCGTCATTACCGTGCTCGTCCTGGTCGGACAGGTGTTGGAATTGCGCGCGCGCGAACGCACCGGCGGCGCGATCCGCGCCCTGCTCGATCTCGCGCCCAAGATCGCGCGGCGCGTGCGCGACGACGGCAGCGACGAGGCGATTGCGCTCGAACAGGTTCACGTCGGCGACCGTTTGCGCATCCGGCCTGGCGACAGCGTGCCGGTGGACGGCAAAGTCATATCCGGCCGCAGCGCGGTCGATGAATCGATGGTCACCGGCGAAGCGATGCCAGTCGAAAAAATCGAAGGCGATCGGCTGATCGGCGGCACGATCAACGGCAGCGGCAGCCTGGTGATGCGGGCGCAAAAAATCGGCGCCGAGACAATGCTGGCGCGCATCGTGCAGATGGTGGCCGCGGCACAGCGCAGCCGCGCGCCGATCCAGCGCCTGGCCGATGTTGTCGCCGCGTGGTTCGTGCCGGCGGTCATCGCTGTCGCCGCCCTCACTTTCATCGGCTGGCTCGTCTGGGGACGGCCGCCGGCCTTCGCCTATGCGCTGATCGCCGCGGTTTCTGTCCTGATCATCGCCTGTCCCTGCGCCCTCGGCCTGGCGACGCCAATGTCGATCATGGTCGGTGTCGGCAAAGGCGCGACCGCGGGCGTTTTGATCAAGAGCGCCGAGGCTTTGGAACGGTTCGAGAAAGTCGACACGCTGGTCATCGACAAAACCGGCACCCTGACCGAAGGCAAGCCGCGCGTCGTCGCTATTGTCCCGGCGCCGGGCTTCGATGAGAACGCGGTGCTGTCGGTCGCGGCGAGCCTGGAGCGTTCGAGCGAGCATCCGCTCGCTGCCGCCATAATGTCTGCGGCCACGCAACGCGGCCTGACTGTGCGCGAAACTGCAGACTTTCGCGCGCTGGCCGGCCAAGGCGTCACCGGCCACATCGATACTCGGCCGGTCGCCGTCGGCACCGCCAAGCTGCTCACGAGCCTTGGCATCGCCGATACAGGTCCCGGCGCGCGCGCCGACGAACTCCGGCGGGACGGCGCCACGGTCATGCTCGTTGCCATCGACGGCCGCGCCGCCGGCGCCATCGCGGTCGCGGATCCAATCAAGGCAACGACACCGGTCGCGCTGGCGCAATTGCGCGCCGATGGAATCCGCATTGTCATGCTCACCGGCGATAACCGAGCGACCGCGCAAG
>DASQGX010000034.1:0-17454 GCA_035632395.1 Allostellaceae bacterium | reverse complement strand
ACGCGGTGCCGACGGCCCGACAGCAGATTCAGGCAGCGCCGCGCCTCGTCTTCGGTTCCGGGCTTGCCGAGAATGCGCCGGCCGCAAGCGACGACCGTGTCGGCGCCAAGCACGAACGCGCCGGGTTCGCGCACCGCGACCGCACGCGCCTTCTCTTCCGCCAGCCGCAACGCAAACACCGCCGGCGTCTCATCCGCGTGCGGCGTTTCGTCGAGCGCTGCCGGCACGACAGCGTCCGGCACGAGACCGATCTGCGCCAGCAGCGCAGCGCGGCGCGGCGACGCCGACGCCAGCACGAGACGCGGTTTGTTCACGTGCGCGACGCCGTGATTACTTGAAGCGGAAGGTGATCCGGCCCTTGGTCAGGTCGTAAGGCGTCATCTCGACATTGACCCTATCGCCGGCGAGGACACGGATTCGGTTCTTGCGCATCTTGCCCGACGTATGCGCGAGGACGATGTGGTCGTTGTCGAGCTTGACCCTGAACATCGCATTGGGCAGGAGCTCGGTCACCGTTCCGGAGAACTCGATCAACTCTTCTTTCGGCATTCCCTAACCGCCGTTGGAGGAGGCTCAAACTTCCTTAGACGCCCGGTTTCGGTCAAGCCCTTTCCGCCCAAGCCCCGGCCAACGCAGCGTTTTTCACGGATTTTGCGGCCCCGCGGCAACGTCATGAATGTCTAGCGGATGTGCAGCACGCAGAGCAGCGTGAACAGCCGCCGTGCCGTGTTGAAGTCGATCTCGACCTCATCGGCAAGTTTGTCCAGCAGCAGCTGCGAGCCTTCGTTGTGCAGGCTGCGCCGGCCCATGTCGATGGCCTCGATGCGCGACGGATCGGCGGTCTTGACCGCGCTGAAGTAGCTTTCGCAGACCAGGAAATAATCTTTGACCAGGCCGCGGAACGGCGCGAGCGACAAGGTGAATCGTTCGAGCGACTTGTCGGCGCTGTCGCGCACGTCGAGCACCAGCCGCTCCTCGGCAATACCGAGATGCAGGTTGAATGGGCCGGCGATGCCGGATTTCGGCACGAAGCTGTTCTGCTCGAGCAGATCGGCGATGGCGACCGCCCGTTCGTGCTCGACATCGCCCTTGCGGCGGATGACCGTCTTCTCGTCGAGCGTGACCTGGGCGATGCGATGCGGCGACGCGCTCATTGCGGCTGGGCTCTAAGCTTACGAGCCTCGCGGCACGTTCAGCCGCATAGCCACCGACAAGGCGTGCGCGTCGAGCCCCTCCGCCTTGGCGAGCGCGACCGCTGCCGGCCCGATCGCATTGAGGCTCGCGGCATCGCAGCGCACCAGCGACGTGCGCTTCATGAAATCGAGCACCGACAGGCCGGACGAGAACCGCGCGCTACGCGCCGTCGGCAGGACGTGATTCGGGCCAGCAACGTAATCGCCAATGGCCTCCGGCGTATGCCGGCCGAGGAATATAGCGCCGGCGTTGCGGATGTCGGCGGCTAGCGTCACCGCATCGTCGACCGCGATCTCGAGATGCTCGGGCGCGAGGCGATTGACCAGATCGGCGGCTTCGTCCCAGCGTTGATTCACGATGATGGCGCCGAACCGCTGCCAGCTTTCGCCCGCAATCGCGCGGCGCGGCAATGTCTTGAGCGTCGATTCGATGGCACCGGCGACAGCGTCGGCAAAAGCTGCGTCGTCGGTGATCAGGATCGCCTGCGCCGCCGTATCGTGTTCGGCCTGCGATAGCAGATCGACTGCGATCCAAGCGGGGTCGTTCTTGGCGTCGGCCAGCACCAGGATCTCGGACGGACCGGCGATCATGTCGATGCCGACCTGGCCGTAGACCCGGCGCTTGGCCGCGGCGACATAAGCGTTGCCGGGACCGACGATTTTGTCGACCGGCGCGATCGTGGCTGTGCCGTAGGCGAGCGCGCCGATCGCCTGCGCGCCGCCGATGCGATAGATCTCGCCGACGCCGGCGAGTTCTGCCGCTGCCAGCACCAGTGGATTGAGCGCGCCTTCGGGCGACGGCACGACCATGGCGACACGTGGCACGCCGGCGACCTTAGCCGGCAGCGCGTTCATCAGTACCGACGACGGATAGGCCGCACTGCCGCCCGGCACGTATATGCCCACTGCACCAATAGGCCGCCAGCGCGCACCGAGACGCACGCCCGCCGGATCGGTGTAGTCGCGATCCTGCGGCACCTGCTTGCGGTGATAGGCTTCGATGCGCGCAGCGGCAAAGCTCAGCGCTTCGAGGGTTTCGGGCGCGCATTTCGCCTTGGCGGCGGCAATCTCGACAGCAGTGATGCGCAGCCTGGCGGCGGTCAATTCGAGCTTGTCGAGGCGGTGCGTGTGCTCGATCACGGCAGCGTCGCCGCGCGTCCGGACATCGTCGACAATCGCCGTCGCCGCCGCGTCGACGTCGGCCGCCAGCTCGCGCTTCAGGTCGAGCAGCGCGGCAAAATCCTTGGCGAAGCCGCGCGCCGCGCTGTCGAGCCTAAGCGGCACGGGCGGCCTCGCGGAAACGCTCGATCCACGGATCGATCTCGGCGTGGCGCGTCTTGAGCGCGACGCGGTTGACGATGAAGCGCGAGGTCACGTCGGCGATGTGCTCGATTTCGACCAGACCGTTCTCGCGCAGCGTCTGGCCGGTAGCGACGAGATCGACGATGCGGCGCGACAATCCCATGCCGGGCGCCAGCTCCATCGCGCCGTTGAGCTTGATGCACTCGGCCTGGACGCCGCGGCCGGCGAAGTGCCGGCGCGTGATCTCGGGATATTTGGTGGCGATACGCACCGCGCTCCAGCGCGCCGGATCGTCATGGCCGAGATCTTCAACCGGCGCGGCGACGACAAGGCGGCATTTGCCGACCCCGAGATCGAGCGGCGCGTAGACCTCGGCGTATTCGAACTCCATCAGCACATCGCTGCCGGCGACACCCATGTGCGCGCCGCCAAAGGCGACGAATGTGGCGACGTCGAAATTGCGCACGCGGATGATGTCGAGATTACCGTGGTTGGTGCGAAAGCGCAGTTTGCGCGTGTCCGGGTCGTCGAACTCACGTTCGATTTCGATTCCGGCGCGCCGCACCACGGGCACGACCTCGTCGAGGATGCGCCCTTTGGGCAGCGCCAGCACCAGCGTTTCGTTACCGAGCAACGATCACTCCAACGGCAATGGCAGCAGAAACGGACGAACGCGGGGGCCCTAACCCGCGTCCTCATCCGGATGGCGTGGGCGGAAACGCGTTGGCCAAGGCTCGCCGAAGTCATCTAAATGGCACAGGATGCCTTCGGATTCCAGCCGAATGCTGGCACCGCCGGCGAAATCGAGATAGAGCGCGCCTGGCGCCGCCCGCACCGCCAGCAGCACCAGCAGCCGGTCGGCGTCGCGTGGATCGACATCGCGCCGCTTGACCGCGGTAACGCCGTCGATGCGCAGGCCGCTCATCACCCGCTCGCCATGGCGAACGGGTTCGGCGCCGGCTTCGTGGCAGAAGCGGTTGGCGACGAGTACGAAGCGCCGGTTCTCGGCCTCATAAGTCATGTCACCGACCAGGACCATCGCGTCCTGGAGGACGGCCGAGATCACCGCCAAATCTTCATCGTCTTCGGCTTTGAGGCGGAGCCGCGTCGGCCCGCGATCCGGTTCCGCCCGGCTCGCCATCGCGCGTTCAGCCCTCGCCGCCCAAGCGTTCAATCGCCGCACCGCAGGCAGCGAGCTTGGCTTCGAGCCGTTCATAACCGCGATCGAGATGATAGATGCGGTTGACGACGGTCTCGCCTTCGGCGGCGAGGCCGGCGAGCACCAGCGACACCGAAGCGCGCAGATCGGTTGCCATCACCGGCGCGCCGGTGAGCTTGGCGACGCCACGGATCGACGCCGACGCGCCTTGCACGGTGATGTCGGCGCCCATGCGGTTGAGCTCGGGCACGTGCATGAAGCGATTCTCGAAAATCGTCTCGGTGACGATCGAATCGCCGTCCGCGGTCGCCATCAACGCCATGAACTGCGCCTGCAGATCGGTGGGGAAGCCGGGGAACGGCGCGGTGGCGATGTCGATGCCCTTGAGACGATTGGCACGGCGACTGACCTTGATGCCGGCGGGCAGCCGTTCGACGGCGACGCCGGTGCCTTCGAGCACCTGCGCCGCGGCCGCGACCATGTCGTAGGGCGCACCGACGAGTTCGATCTCGCCGCCGGTGATCGCCGCCGCCATCATATAAGTGCCGGTCTCGATGCGGTCGGGAATGACGCTGTGCGTCGCGCCGTGGAGCCGCGGCACGCCAGTGACGGTGATGCGCTCGCTGCCGGCACCTTCGATCTTCGCCCCCATGCTGTTGAGGCAACGCGCGAGATCGCCGATCTCGGGCTCGCGCGCGGCGTTGACGATGACGCTCTCGCCGTCAGCGAGCGACGCCGCCATCAGCGCGTTCTCGGTGGCGCCGACGGACACCGACGGAAAGACGATCTCGCCGCCTTTGAGACCCTTGGGCGCGGTGGCATGGATGTAGCCCTGCTCGATCGCGATCGTGGCGCCGAGCGCTTCGAGCGCCTTGATGTGCAGGTCGACCGGCCGCGTGCCGATGGCACAGCCGCCCGGCAGCGACACGCGCGCCTGACCAAGACGCGCGACCAGCGGACCGAGCACCAGCACGCTCGCGCGCATGCGGCGCACCAGATCGTATGGCGCGGTCGTAGAGACGATGCGCCGCGCGCGCAGTTCGAGCACATGGCCCTGTTCGTCAGCCGTCTCGGCGCCGGGCATGGTGACCGACACACCGTGCTGCACCAGCAGGTGCGATAGTGTCGTGATGTCGGCCAGGAACGGCAGGTTCTTGAGGACGAGCGGCTCGTCGGTGAGCAGGCAGGCAGTCATCAGCGGCAATGCCGCGTTCTTGGCGCCGCCGATGGCAATCGTACCGTGCAGGGGCCGGCCGCCGCGGATGCGAATCTTATCCATGCGTAAGACTTATGCCCCCGAATTCGTTAATACGCGGCTGCTCCGAAATCGCACCTTATATAGGCAGGCTTTGTGGCGGAAATACGAGCGTTTCCCTTATAGCCTGGGCAAGGTGACACCGCGTTGCTTCTGATACTTGCCGCCGCGGTCGGCATAGGACACTTCGCAAACCTGGTCGCTCTTGAAGAACAGGAACTGGCAGATGCCCTCGCCGGCGTAAATCCGCGCCGGCAGCGGCGTGGTGTTGGAAATCTCGATGGTGACGTGGCCTTCCCACTCGGGCTCGAGCGGCGTGACGTTGACGATGATGCCGCAGCGCGCGTAGGTCGACTTGCCGAGGCAGATCACCAGCACGTCGCGCGGGATGCGGAAATACTCCATGGTCGAGGCAAGCGCAAAGCTGTTGGGCGGCACGACGCAGATGTCGGTCTGCTTGTCGACGAAGCTGTCGGACGAAAACGCCTTCGGATCGACGACCGCGCTCGAGACGTTGGTGAAAATCTTGAAGTCGCGGCCGACGCGCGCGTCGTAGCCATAAGACGACAGGCCGTAGGAGATGACGCCCTGGCGCGTCTGCTTTTCGACGAACGGCTCGATCATGCCGCGGGCGAGCGCCATCTCGCGAATCCATTTGTCTGGCATGATCGACATTCGTGCGCTCCCCGCTTCCTCGGTTTGACCCGCCCCGGTGTAAAGGATGAGGCGCAAAGCCTCAAGCGGAACGCGGCGGTTTGGACGGTGGCACGTCTGAATCCACGGCCGGCGCACGGGCGCGCGCCTGCGCCTTGCGGCGGCCGAGGTTCGCGCGCAGTGCATCCGCCAGCCGCGCCTGCTTCGCCGCCGCCTTCGCGGCGCCCGAGTCGCTTTGGCCGGGAACGCGCCAATCCTTCGCTGTCATGTCATAGGGATGCGGCGGGAATTCGCCGGCGTCAAGACGGCACCGAGAACGAAAATTGCCTTATATAATATACGTCCTGTTATACCTTCAGCTTGTGCAGCACGTCGCGCAGCCGGTCGGCGCTCCGCTGCAAGGCCTGCGCCTCGATGTCGGACATTTCCGGCGTCAGGATGCGGCTGACGCCGGTGCGGCCGAGGACACTCGGCAGCGACAGTGTCGTTCCATAGTGCGGATTGAACGTGCCGACCGGCATGACCGCCTGTTCGTCGCGGAGGATCGCCTCGACGATGCGCGCCGTGGCCATACCGATGCCGAGCTGGCTGGCGCCAGTGCCCTCGATGATGGTGATGTTGGCGTAGCGCACTTCGTCTTCGACGTGCCGGCGGAACTCCTCGACGCTTTCGCCGTGACGGTCGAGCGCGGCGACAGCCGGCACGCCCGCGACACGCGCTGACGACCATAGAAACACTTGCGATGTGCCGTGCTCGCCGACGACTTGGGCATCGACGAAGGCCGGGCTGACTTTCAGCCGGCGCGCGAGATGGAAACGGAACCGCAAGGTATCGAGGAACGTGCCGCTGCTCAGCACGCGTCCGTGGCCCGCAAGTTGCCGCGCGATGTCCGCCAACGGATCGGGTGGATCGGTAACCACGAGCAAAACCGCCTGCGGCGCTACCGCCGTGATCCAGGGCACGATATCGCGATAGACGTTGGCATTCGTATCGAGCAACCGCAACCGGCCGGCCGGGTCTGCGCGATCCGTCGCGCCACCCGCCCGCTCGTTGATGCCGGCAGTGATAACCACCAGAACCGCATCGGCAAGATCGTGATAATTGCCGGCGCGCACCTCCACGGCCGGCGACAAAGTCGCGCCGTATTGGAGATCCGCGACGACGCCTTTGGCGCGCTGCTGATTCTTATCGATGACGACGATTTCGCAAGCGGGCGGGCCGCGCATCACCAGAGCGAGGAGCGAAGCCGCGCCGACAGCTCCGGCGCCGACAATCCCGACTTTCATGGTCTGCCCCTCTTGCGGTAGGTACCGCCTTTATATGGTGCGTCCGGGAACCCTAGTCGGTCACGACGAGTCCGTCGACCGGCCCTGCTCCGGCCGTGGTGAATGTGATTTTCCGTTCGTTAACCGAAGCGGTCTAAGGTCCGATGCCGGCTCGCCGGCGGTCAGGTACGGCAGACGCCTTGCCAAGCCGGCAGCGGCTCGTGTATGTCCCGCGCACTCCCGGATGCTGCCGTAGCTCAGTGGTAGAGCACTCCCTTGGTAAGGGAGAGGTCCTGAGTTCAATCCTCAGCGGCAGCACCAGCTTTTGCTAAGATCCGCACCCTCTCCGCCAATCGGTCTGTCGGCCCAGTGCGCTCAAAAGGGCGGCGCTTTGCGCGCTCGTTGCGCATGGGCGGCCTCGATCCACCACGCCAGATCGTCGGCGAAGCGCCCGAAGGCGCGCTCGAGCGCCGCACCGCCTTCGCCGACCGGCTCGCCCGCTGCCGTCAGCGCCTCCTGGATCGGACCGACGGTGAGCGTGCTTGAAATCACGACCATGCCCATTTCGGAGAGGGTGTTGTGCCAGGCGAAGCTCGATCGCGTGCCGGCAAGCCGGCCGGCGGAATAACTGGCGATCGCCGCGGGGCGCCAGAACCATTCTTCCAGGTAGTGATCGGTGAGGTTCTTCAGCCCTGGCTGAACACCCCAGTTGTATTCGCCGGTGACGAAGACAAAAGCGTCGGCCGACCGGATCTTCGCGCCCAAGCTTGCTAGGGCTTCGGGTGCGGTGCCCGGAGCATACTCCTTGAGCATGCGATCGAGCATCGGCAGCCCGACCGCCTTGGCATCGATCAGTTCTGCGTCGTCGCCGCGGCTGCGGAGCTTGCGGACGATGTAGTCGGCCAGCCGGATTCCTCGGCGATCGGACCGATAGGAACCGTAGAAGACGAGCACACGGTAACTCACGGTGTACCTCTCGGGGGAAAACGGGTTGCGCGAAGCTCTTGCCGGACGGCCGGTGGGTTCCGCGCTTGCCTTCGAGCCAAATTCACGAGAGCACGTCAGTATAGCCGCGAATCTACTGTGGTGCGTAGAACGCCGCGTCGGCCGCAGGCCAATACGAACACGCCGGCAAGGCGGTTTCTTTCGGCAATCACACCCAAATGGCAATCACCCTCCCCGGCGCGCAGACCCTGGCATCACACGGTCCGTCACCTCCGCAGGATTTTTTCTGGCCACACGCCCACCGGCGAAATCGTTGTCAAACCTCCGGCGAGCGAAGCGATGGCAGCAGCAATCAGCCCCAAACGGTAACCTGACGCCAACGACCCGATGCCCGCGGCGATCGCCACGCCCGTGAGCTGCGCAACGCGGGTAGCTGCATTGTTGACGCCAGAGGCAAGACCTTGATCGGATGCGCCGACACTCGACATGACCGCGGCGGTGAGCGGTGCGACGAGAACGGCAAACGAAACGCCGAGGAGCGCCATCGGCGCAATTACGCCTGCGGCCAACGATGCATCCTGCCCGAATGCCATCCATATATAAGCGGCAGCCGCACCAGAGGGGCCCACGACGAGCATCGCGCGCGTGCCGATGACATCGCTGCGGCCGCCGAACCACTCCGAGAGCAAGCCAACGCCGAGCGTGAAGGGTAGAAAAGTCAACCCGGCGTCCGTCGGCGTCAGTCTCCGGTGATCGAGAAGCTCGAACGGGAGCAGGAAGGACATGATTGAAAGCCCGATATAAATCAGCAGCGTTCCGGCATTGAGGCCGACAAACAGCCGGTTTCTGGCGAGCCGCGGCGGCGTCATCGGCTGGGCAGTCGCGCGTTCCCAGGCGGCATAGCCAACCAAACCAGCCATCCCAAACATGCCCACGACCATCGCGCTGTCGCGCGATAATGATGCACCTTGGCGTGACCAGTCCTGGCCGATCTCACTGAGCGCCCAGGCCAACGCACCGAGCGCAAGAGCGATAAGAGTTGCGCCGACGACATCGAACCCGCGCGCCTGTCGTGTATCCGGCGGCGCGAAGGCCCAGAGAAGCCCGACAACGAGCGCGGCGATCGGCGGATTGATCCAAAATATCGCCTGCCAACCGAATGTCTCCGTCAACCAGCCTCCAAGCACGGGGCCGGCCGCCGTCGTCAACGCCGACGCCGACGCCCAAACGCCGATGGCTCGACTGCGTTCGGCTTTGGGATAAGTAGCACCGATCAGCGCGAGACTTGCTGGCGTCAGCAGTGCCGCACCGACTCCCTGCACAATCCGCGCGGCGATGAGCAAGGCCGCGGACGGCACCAAAGCGCAGGCGACCGATGCGGTCCCAAACACGAAGCAGCCGAGCGTCAAAATTCGAGACTTGCCGCAGGAATCGGCAAGCGCGCCGCCGATCAGCGTCAGCGATGCCAGCGCCAGTATGTAACCGTTAATCACCCATTGTACGGCGGCGAGGTCCAAGCCAACGGCAGCGCGCAGCCTGGGCAGCGCGACAGTAAGCGCTGAACCATCAACGAAAACCATCGACGATGCCAGCACGCAGGCCGCAAGCACGAGGCGGCGGCGCGGCGGCGGTATCTCATGCCCGAGCTCGCGCGGGCACGGCTCGGCCGCAATGACACCGCGACTACACGGTTCGACAAACGGCTGCGCCATACTTCGTATGTTAGCTGCTGGGTGATGCGCCGGGCATCAGCGCCAAATAACGCGGAATTCTTTGATCGTCCTACACCTTGAAAAGGGAGGGGTCCTGAGTTCAATCCTCAGCGGCAGCACATTTCCCGCACATTCGGGCCCTTGGCCAGTGCCGGAAATGACACCAACAAACCGGATCTCTCCCGGACTCTCACTTTTGGCTCGAAGGCCCTCGGCTCGGATTTTTTCGCGAGCATCTTCTCGAGCTACTATATTGGCGAGTTCGATCGTGCCATTCGCCATGGAAAATCACAATGCGTGCGATCGGCGAACACGACGACGCACCAACGAAACTGATATAGCGCAATGCAGCTTTCTGGAAATCAAGCGAGACTGACTTAGTTTCATCTATGGCCGCATTCGGGTCCGTCTGAAGACAAGGTGGGTACGCGGGCATGAGTTTCGAAAACACGCAGATCGGTTACGAACACGCGATCTCCGCCGGTGAAAATCGCATCGACAACACGTTAAGCGATAGTTTCCCAGCCAGCGACCCACCGGACTGGACAGGGATCGCGCGTATCGGTTGTCCGGCTCATAATGATGGCACACGACACGTTGGCATCTCGTCGCGCTACAAGTACACCTGGGCCAGAATTGCTCAATCGGTGAATCACCGGCTCCTGGATCCCGCGCTCGGGAAGGAATTGGTCATGTCGTACACATCGGAGGAACAGTTCGCTGCTTGCGAACGAAGCGACAAAGCGCTCGATCTTTTCCTTGGCCAAACGCTTCAGGAGGCTGTGTTACGGATGGCTGTCTTGAGCACGCTGGCAGGTGTAATTGTCGTCTATTTATTGCCAATTGTGATTTGACGTCCGATTTTCATCCAAGCATTTCCCACGTTACGGAAATCCCGATTGGACATTGGGAGAGTCGTGCGGCGGGCGTGTATTTGCCTCGTGCGATGAAAAATCGTCTAGCGTGGACCGGTGTCATGGAGCGAAGCTCGACTGTCGCCGCGAAAACCACGTTTTCGAAAAGGGCTTTAAATCTCGCCCATTCGGCTCCGCAATGAGAGAGGACATCCGATGGCTGAAACGCTGTACCCGCTTCCATCGCCCGCAACCGCCAGCAAACGTCGCGCTCTAGCACCCGAAATCGAGAACGCCTTCCAGACATTCAGCAATCACGTGTTCGCCGATGGAGCGCTGCCGGCTAAAACCAAGCAGTTGATCGCTGTTGCGGTGGCGCACGTGACGCAATGCCCCTATTGCATACGCGGGCATACCAAAGCCGCCCTCCGCCATGGCGCGACCGAAAAAGAATTGATGGAAGCGATCTGGGTCGCAGCTGAAATGCGTGCTGGTGGCGCCTATGCTCATTCCACCATCGCGTTGACGACAATGAGCGAGGCAGCAGTGCCGCCGGCGCACGGCTGAGCGTCTACCGACGCGGATAGATCGCACGCCGGCAAGTGCCAGGAAACGACAGGCGCGACCGAGGAAAGCCAATGACGACAATCAGCAACCAAACCGTTCTGCGTCGGATGGAAGAGGATCGCGTCAGCAACGTCCTGAAATGGGTGCTGCTGGCAATCGCCATCGCCACCTTCGCCCTGCTCGGCTGGGCGACCGATGTCACTTATCGCACCGCGCCGCCGCAGCCCGACCGCTTCGTCACCGCCGACGGCAACGTGCTAATGACTTCGCAGGACATCGTCGACGGCAAGGCGTCGTTCCAGCGCGCCGACCTGATGGATTACGGCAGCATCTATGGGATGGGTTCGTATTTCGGCGAGGACTATACCGCCAAGTATCTGGTGGAGCTCGGCCAACTGACTGAGGACGCCATCGCTCGCCAACGCTTCGGTAAGCCGTTTGCGGCGCTCGATGCCGAGGATCAGATGGCCGCGCAGGCGGCGATGCAGCGCGCACTCAAAGGCGTCGACCTGACGCAAGCCGACGCCCGCATTGCTGCACCTGTCGCCGCCGCCATCAAGACGCTCCGGACACAAATCGCGCAGCAGCTTCTTCGTCAGGATTTCGCTGCGGGATGGACGAAAGCGTACAGCCTCGACGAGGCCAGTGCTGCGAAGACGGCGGACTTCATCCTCTATTCCGCGCTCACCACCGTCGCCCGGCGGCCTGGAACCGACGTGTCTTGGACGCAGAACTGGCCGTACGAACCGCTGGTCGGCAATACGGCGACAGGCAGCACTTTCATTTGGACGTGGATCAGCTTCTGCTTCACGTTCTTCTGCTTCGGCGCCGTGCTCTTTGCCTATCACCGCTACATCCGGGTGGACGACAAGGGCACGATGGATCCCATTCTCGTGCGGTTTCGCGGTCTGACCGGGAGCCAGCGCAAGGTCGGCAAGTACTTCCTCGTCGTCGCGGCGCTTCTGTTGCTGCAGATTTTAGCGGGCGCCATGCTCGGCCACTACTATGTCGATCGCGTCAGTTTCTACGGCATCCGCCTGGACAGCGTGCTGCCCTTCAACTTCTGGCGCAGCATCCACATCCAGACGCCGATCATCTGGATCGGGCTTTCGTGGATTGGCGCGGCGCTGTTCATCGCACCCGCTATCAGCGGCCGCGAAGCGCGCGCCCAGGGGCCGCTTGTCGATCTCTTGTTCTGGGCAACGGTGGTCGTCGTCGCCGGCGCAGTCATCGGCGACTATCTCGGCATTATGGACATCATCCGCAGCGGATGGTTCTGGTTCGGCAATCAGGGGCTGTCCTATCTCGAGCTCGGCCGCTTCTGGCAGATCGGCTTCTTCGTCGGGTTGGTGTTCTGGAGCGCGCTTATCCTGCGTGCACTGTGGCCGTCGTGGGAAACCCTGCGCGTGGCGACCCGGCAGTTCTGGACCGGCCGCATCCGGCTCGAACACCTCCTGTGGGCGTCGACCACCAACATTGCCCTGCTTTACGTCTTCGGTATGATTCCGCTGTTCAACGTCAATCCGTCGTTCACGATCACCGATTTCTGGCGGTGGTGGGTCGTCCACCTCTGGGTCGAGCAGTCGTTCGAGTTCTTCGCCGCGGCGGTGAGCGCCTATCTCCTCATGGGCCTCGGCCTAGTCTCGCGTCAGCTCGCCGAACGCTCGGTCTATCTCGAGCTGATTTTGATTTTCCTCGGCGGCGTGCTCGGCACCGGCCACCACATCTACTGGGTCGGCGGGCCGGGGCTGTGGGTGCCGGTCGGCAGCATGTTCTCGTTCATCGAAGTGCTGCCGCTGGTGCTGCTGATCCTTGACGGCATGGAGCACCACGACCTCATCCAGCGGCAGCGACAGTTCCGCTACGGACTCGCCTACACCTATGTTCTCGGCTCGGCCTTCTGGAACTTCGTCGGCGCCGGCGTGTTCGGCGGCGGCACGCTCAACGCGCCGCTGGTCAACTACTACGAGCACGGCACGTTCCTCACCTTGAACCATGCGCATACGTCACTGTTCGGCGCCTTCGGCTTGCTCGCGATCGGGCTGATCTATTTCTGCCTGCGTTATGCCGCCGGCGAGCAGGCCAAGTTCAGCGAAAAGCTCGGCCTCTGGGCGTTCTGGCTGTACAACGCCGGGCTGGTGCTGTGGATCGCGCTCAACTTCTTCCCGATCGGCTGGCCGCAGCTCGAAGCCGTCTACGAACACGGCTTCGCCTATGCGCGCAGCCTGGGATTCTACGACACGACGCTGCTTTGGCAGTGGCTGCGCTTCGTCGGCGACGTGCCGTTCGCGCTGGCCGCGATCCTGATGGCGTGGGACTTTCTCATCAAGCTCGGGCCTATGTTCCCATCCCTGGCGGAGCGTTTGACGCAGCGAACCCGAACGAAGGCGGCAGAATAGTCGCTGGAAGTCGCCGCAGTTTTCTGCGCATCGAGCTCGAACAGCGGCACCATTTACGGGTTCTTGGCGCTATACGGCCGTGGCGAATTGGCAGCGCGGATCAGTTTCGCAATTTCGTCAGGGCGCTGCCCTTGTGCATGGCGATGTGATCGGTCACATCGCTTTTGATTTCATATTGCGGTTCGTCGGCGCTGGCGTGGTGCGTGTAGCCTTTGAACACCACATTCCGCGCATGCACCTTGACGATGTGGCCCCTGACGCGACCGGCCTCGGAGTTCCAGCTTACGTGGTCGCCGACTTTGTATCGCTTTGTCACCCGCGTTCGCACCGAACTCAATGGGAGGGCGGTGGCTGGTAATGCCACCCCAACGGAGCCGCCTCCGGCCCTGCCCCAATTGTCGAGCCATTGGAAATCTGTTCGAGCAGGCGTTGTTGCGCCAACAGCCACGGCCGGCGATTCACTGCGATATACCGCAGACCCGGATTTACACCATCACGTGCCTCGTGTGCCGCAGCGCTAAGATCGTTCTCCAGCGCGCTCTCGGCGTCCGCGATAAAACGACGATCGAATGCAACGCCGTGGAGCACCGCAAGCTCCTTGAGGTTACCTAGGGCGGCGGCGTTGGGTTGGAACGACAGATTGAGGCCATCTTGCGATGCGACCGCGCGCAGCTGCGCATCCGTCGCGGCGCGTTCGTCGAGTACATCTTGCGCGATGTTTCGAATATCGCCGCGCCCGGTCAATTTCTGGGCGAGCTCTGCGGCTGCTGCCTCGGCTGCATTGTTCTTTGCCATTTCTTCGGCGAACGTGCGATCGCCGTTGGACACATTTGGCTGCGCCGCATTTGCCGGCCCGACAGTGGCGAAAACGCAAAACATAGCCATGGAAGCAATCACAAATTTGGTCGGTCGCGATGCTGTCATGTCTCTCGCCCCATATTAAATATCATCCCTTTCAGTGCCGGCGTCCGAGATAAACAGAGAAAACTGACTTCCAGTTCACGCAGAGGGTTGCCTCGTCTTGCTCGTCCTGCACTCCAGCAAGCGCTCGCCACGCAGCTGCGTCCGCTTCCTGCCGCTCATGCGTGCGCCGCACCTCCGCCTTCCGCACAGCCGCCAGCTCGGCCTTGAAATCCGCCAGGCTCAGCCCGGAAATCCAATGCGCGACGATGCGGCGTACCACGACCGCCTTCCTGTTTCTTCCCCCGCTTGAATATCGCCGCCGGCTCTGGTCCCGCTCGCCGCAGCCATTCGAGTGCGCTAGAGACGCACGCTTGCAGTCGTGTAGGTAGCGCGGGCGCTGAGATCGACGCTCCACGATACGACGCAGGCAACGATTCCAATTCCGAGCGCAACGACCACGCCGGCGAGAAAGGCTTTGCTGGCAAGCAGGGCACTCATGCACGTCTCCTCGGCGACGATACCGGTTAGAGTTTCGAGAATGTCTCGCGCCGGATCGTGACGCCGCTGCCGTCATCGCGCAGCGTGCGATCCGGCGGCACCGCCAAATCGTAACCCGCCGGCAGTTGCGCGAACTGCGGCACGAGTGCGCCGCTGGCGGCATCGACCACCAAGGTGTGAACCGCATAGGCCTCATTGAAGTCGCCGCCCGGATTCATCACCACCATGCGGTAGACCGGCTTGCCGTCGAGCAGTTCGCGATCGGCACGCAAAACCTGGACGCCGTAGCGCTGGGTGATTTCCTGCGTCAGTTTTTGCGCCGTTTGGTCGACGCCGGCCGGCGCCGCCGGCTTGTACGGCTGCGCGGCGTGCGCCGCCAGCGGCAGCGCCACCAGGGTCGAAATCACCGTCGTCAGGAACGCCGCGCGCCGCACTCTCGCCTCCCCGCCGCGCCTCAATCGTCGCTGCCAGCCGGACGCTCGGCCGGCTTTGCCGCCCACTGCGGATGATGTTCCTTGGCCCAGTTGGCATCGACTTGGCCGTTCGCCATCGCGTCGAAGGCGCCTTCCATGCCGAGCGTGCCGAGGTAGATGTGAGCGATGATGAGCGCAATGAACAACAACCCGACGGCCGCGTGCCACAACTGCGACAACTGCGTCTCGGCCAGAGGCGTCAAGTCGGTCGGCAAGTGCAAGCCGAAGACGTTCAGCACCGCGAAGGTCGACGAAAACCAATGGAAGGTGAAGGGGAACAGCAGCGCCAGGCCCGACACCGTGATCGATATGCCGCCGAGAATCACCAACCAGAACAGAATCTTCTGGCCGGCGTTGAACTTACCCGCCGGCGGCGTGCTTTGCGCCTTCGTGAACATGCCGCCACCCTGCTTCAGCCACGCCCAGTCGCCGCGCGCCGGCAAATTCTCCGCGACCCACCTTAAAAACATCAGCACGATGCCGATCATGAACGCGAAAGCGAGATAGTTGTGCAGCAGCTTGCCGATCCAGGTGAGCCACGCGAACAGCGTGCCGCCGAGGATCGGATGCAACACGTAGCGACCGTAGAGCATGTTGAGGCCGGTCAGGCCGAGCACGACGAAGCTGCCGGCGGTCAGCCAATGGACGAAGCGTTCGTATTCGCTGAAGCGGGTCACCACCCGTCCGCTCCAACCGCCGTGGATGCGGATGCGGCCGCGAACGACGAAGAAAATCGCCAGCAGCGCGATGATGCCGATCTCGACGATCGCGCCCCAGATCGTCAGCGGGCCATTGTGCCACTGGCGAAAACTCTGACCCGGCTGGATCAGCACGCCCGCCATCTTGTTGGGGATCGATACGTCGCCTTGGGCGCCGTGGCGCACCGCACGCCACAAATCGGCGCCGGGCGGACCGGCGGTATTGCGCGGCTGATCCGCCGAGCGCTGCGCCTGTGCCGGCCCGCCGTAAAGCACCACGGCGGCGCCCATGCCGATCGCACTCATGCCGAAGACAAGTGCGAGCGCCAGGAGAAACGCTTGCAGGACGCTGCGGCGCGGCGCGGTCCGTTTCATTGGCAGCGTCAGCCTTTCTGCTGATACGCCGTGCCCCAGCCCCACGCGCCGGAGCCGAAGCCGCGCGCCACCACCCGCTCGCGATAGATGTCGGCAACGACATTGCCGTCGCCGGCAAGGAGCGCCTTGGTCGCGCACATTTCCGCGCACAGCGGCAGCTTGCCTTCGGCGATGCGGTTGCGGCCATAGCCGCCGTCGGCCACCGACTTGTAGTCGACGTTATCGGGTCCACCGCCGCAGAAGGTGCATTTGTCCATCTTGCCGCGGCCGCCGAAATTGCTCGCCTGCGGATATTGCGGCGCGCCGAACGGGCACGCATAGAAGCAATAACCGCAGCCGATGCAGAGATCCTTCGAATGCAGCACCAGCCCCTGCTCGGTCTGATAGAAGCAATCGACCGGACAGACCGCCATGCATGGCGGATCGGAACAATGCATGCAGGCGACCGAAATCGAACGCTCGCCGGGTTGGCCGTCGTTCAGCGTGACCACGCGGCGACGGTTGACGCCCCAGGGCACGCCGTTCTCGTTCTTGCACGCGGTGACACAGGCGTTGCACTCGATGCAGCGCTCGGCATCACAAAGGAATTTCATTCGCGCCATGGCCCCGCTCCTCAGGCTTTCTCAATGCGGCAGAGAGTTACTTTGGTCTCTTGCATCTGGGTGACCGAGTCATAGCCGTAGGTCTGCGCCGTATTCGTCGATTCGCCGAGGACGTAGGGATCGGCGCCCTTCGGATATTTGCCTCTGAGATCCTTGCCCTCGAAATGGCCGCCGAAATGGAACGGCATGAAGGCGACGCCCGGGCCGACGCGGTCGATCACCTTAGCGGCGACCTTCACCTTGCCGCCTTCAGGGCCGTAGACCCAGACCTGATCGCCGTTCTTGACGCCGGTGTTGTTGGCGTCGCGCGGGTTGATCTCGACGAACATCTCCTGCTGCAGCTCGGCAAGCCAGGGATTGGACCGCGTCTCATCGCCACCGCCTTCATATTCGACCAGACGTCCCGATGTCAGAATGGTCGGGAACTGCTTGGAGAAGTCCTTCTCCTGGATCGACTGGTAGAGCGTCGGCAGGCGCCACGCCGACGCCACGTCCTTGTACGTCGGATAGTCCGCCACCAGGTCGCGCCGCGGCGTATAGAGCGGCTCCCGATGGATCGGAATTGGATCCGGGAACTCCCAGACGATGGTGCGCGCCTTG
>DASQGX010000033.1:0-3224 GCA_035632395.1 Allostellaceae bacterium | reverse complement strand
CTTTGTTCAGGACTGGCGTCCCCAGCGGGATTCGAACCCGCGTTACCGCCGTGAAAGGGCGATGTCCTGGGCCTCTAGACGATGGGGACGCGCCGCTTCATGTAACGGTCCGCGCCGGATAAAGCAACCTCAGCCAGGCGGCTGTGCGAGTCGAAAGCCCTCTCGACGGCGGCACCTTGCCTCGGCACACTCCGCCGCGATGTTTTCCCTTCGCCTTCGCCAGGCCGCCTGATGTGCGGCGTTGCTGGCCTGTTCGATTATCGCGCCCGGCGGACGCCCGAGGCGCTGACGGCACAGGGTCGCGCCATGGCCGACGCGCTGCTGCATCGCGGACCCGATGCCGGCGATGTCTGGTCCGACGCCGCCGCCGGCATTGCGCTCGCTCATCGGCGCCTGTCGATCATCGATCTCTCGCCCGCCGGCGCGCAGCCGATGGTGTCGTCCTGCGGCCGCTTCGTCGTCTCGTACAATGGCGAAGTTTATAACGCCGACGCCCTCAAGCCCGAGCTCGAAGTCGCCGGCCGCAAGTTCCGCGGCCATTGCGACACGGAAGTGATCGTCGAAGGCTTTGCTGTTTGGGGCGTCGAAGCCACGATCAAACGCCTCATTGGTATGTTTGCGCTGGCGATTTGGGACCGAAAGGAGCGCGCGCTCTATCTCGTTCGCGATCGACTCGGCATCAAGCCGATGTACTGGACCGAGACCGGCGAGCAGATCCTGTTCGGTTCCGAGCTCAAAGCCTTGCGCGCGGTGAAGGATTGGCATCCGACGCTCGATCGCGACGCCGTCGCCGCTTATCTGCGATTTGCTTACGTGCCGGGATCGCGCGGCATCTATCAAGGGGTACGCCAGCTTGCGCCCGGCACGGTTCTGGTGGCGCGCGCGGGAAAGCCGGTCGAGATTCGCACCTTCTGGTCGCTCGACGATGTCGCTGCCAAAGGTCAGGCCGACCGCTTCGCCGGCAGCGAGGACGAAGCGGTGCAGATTCTCGACGTGCTGCTCACCGACGCCATCAAGCGCCGGATGGTCGCCGATGTGCCGCTGGGTGCATTCCTGTCGGGCGGCATCGATTCATCGACCGTTCTGGCGTTGATGCAAAAGAGCAGCAACCGTCCGGTACGCTCGTTTTCGATCGGCTTTCACGAGAAAGGCTTCAACGAAGCGCCGCATGCGGCGCAGGTTGCCCGCCATCTTGGCACCGACCACACCGAGCTTTATGTCGAGCCCGGCCATGCGCTCGACGTGATTCCGCGCTTGCCCGACATGTACGACGAGCCGTTCGCCGATTCATCCCAGATCCCGACCTTCCTGGTTTCGGAGATGACGCGCCGGCACGTCACCGTCGCGCTGTCGGGCGATGGGGGCGACGAATTGTTCGCTGGCTACACGCGCTATTTCCGGTCCGAAGCCGTGCGCCGCGTGCTCGATGCAGTGCCACGTGGTGCGCGCGGCCTCGCTGCCGCCGCGGTCAAGAGCATTGCGCCTAGCACCTGGTCCACGCTCGGCTCGTGGGCAATGCCGCAATTCGGTGATCGCGTGCACAAGCTCGCTGGCGCGCTCGCCGGCACGCCGGGCGATTTCTATCGCCTGATGGTGACGCATTGGGATGATCCCGACGCCATCGTGCGCGGCGGCACCGAGCCCAAGGGTCTGCTGTGGGACGAAAGTCTCGCTGCGCGCATTCCCGATCCGGTCGAACGCATGCAGTATCTCGACACCCTCACCTATCTGCCGGATGACATCCTCACCAAGGTCGACCGCGCGTCGATGGCGGTGTCGCTCGAAGCGCGCGTGCCGCTGCTCGATCATCGCGTCGTCGAATTCTCGTGGCGCCTGAAGCCGGCGCTCAAGGCGAGCGGCGGCATGGGCAAGCGCGTGCTGCGCCGGGTGCTCGACCGCTACGTGCCGAAAGCGCTCATCGATCGACCGAAGATGGGTTTCGGCGTGCCGATCGATTCCTGGCTGCGCGGACCGCTCAAGGACTGGGCGGAAGATCTGCTCGGCGAACGCCGCCTCGCCGCCGAAGGCGTCTTCGATCCGGCGCCGATCCGCGCCAAGTGGCGCGAACATTTGTCGGGCGAGCGCAACTGGCAATATCCGCTGTGGGCGGTGCTGATGTTCCAAGCGTGGAAGGTGCGCTGGCTGCCCTGACCGGAGCGTGACATAGTGCCCGTGCAGCCGAAAACAGGGCGGCTGTCCAAAGGGGTTGCCATGCCAAAGATCTTCAGCGCGGCTGTGCTGGTCGCGGTCATGGTCTGTGCCGGCGCGGCGCAGGCGCAATTTCTGGTCGTCGGCAATGACGAGAAACTGGCGTTCAAGGACGGTAAACCGGTCTTGAGTCCGCCGGGTAAGGATACGGTCACGATCGTCAGCATCCACGATGCGGCCCACCCCAAGATTGTCGCCAGCCTGCCGCTTGAGAATTCGATCATCGGTCCGCCGACAAATCTTGCGATCACGCCGGACAACAAGCTGGCGCTGGTTGCCAATTCGATCGACGTGGTCAAAGACGGCGACAATCTGAAGAACGTGCCGGACACCACGCTGTTCGTCATCGATCTGACCGTGTCGCCGCCGGCGGTGCTCACCAAGATTGAGCTCGGCAAGCAACCGTCGGGCCTGGCGATCAATCGCGCAGGCACGCTCGCGCTGGTCGCTAACCGCGCCGACAACACGGTCAGCGTCCTCACGATCAGCGGCAAGAGCGTCTCGCTCGTCGGCAACGTGGCGCTCGCGCCGCCGGGCGCACCGAGCGAGCAACTCTCGGCCGTGGCGATCACGCCCGATGGAAAACACGCGTTAGTCGCCAAAACGGGCATCAACAAGGTGGCGGTGCTCGATATCGACGGAACGACTGTGACCTACAAGGGCTATGACATGATTACCGGCGTCTTTCCGTACAACGTCCAGATCACGGCAGACGGCAAGCTCGGGCTGGTCGCCAACAATGGCAATGCCGGAGTGGCCGACGGCCAAGCGGATTCGGTGGCCGTGATCGATCTGGAGATGAACCCGCCGCGCGTCATCGATCAGGTCATGGTTGCCGACTCACCGGAGGGATTGGCCGTGAGTCCGACGCGCGGCCTAGCGATTGCGCTGGCGACCAATGGCTCGGGCGGTTCGGCGCCGAACAACTCGTTTTTCCGCAACGAGCATTCGATCGCGGTAGTGTTGCGGACCGACGGCAAGAAAGTCCGCAAAGTCGCCAATGTCGAGGTCGGCCC
>DASQGX010000032.1:0-15589 GCA_035632395.1 Allostellaceae bacterium | reverse complement strand
ATTTACTATATACGTCGGCTTCTTTGATAAATATCGGGTTTTTTATCACGAATACTCATTTATATATTGAAAACTCTTTGCCACTAGGTTACGCCATTGACAGTACCGCCGCGCAGAAGTCGGCGGGTTTAACAGCACGGGCGCAACCAGAACGGCACGTCCCGCTCGAAACGGGTACCGCGGGGGCGGGTTCGAGAATGTTGCGCATCTTCGGGCACTTTGTGCCGGTTCCGGCTGTTGTCATCGGCCTGTGTGAAATCCTTCTGACGGCGGCGGCGATCTACCTCGCAACCGCACCAACGACCCCGGCCCTGGCCGGGGATTTCCACTTCGCCACCTCGTCGATCCAGTTCTCCCTCGGTATATCCGCCATCGCCACCGGCGCGATGGGCGCCGTCGGACTCTACAATTACGACGTCTTTCTCGATTCGCGGCTGATGATCACCAAAGCGCTGCTTGCGCTCGCGATGGTGGTCCCGGCGGCGGCCGTCGGCGGCCTGTTCTTCTCGCGCGACGTGCTCGGCGGCCTCGCCGATTCCTGGCATGCCCTCTGCTTCAAGAGCGCGGCCGCCTGGATGGGCTGCGTCGCCGTCACGCGCATGGCGCTGTTGCGCTTTTCCGACATCGAGATGTTCCGCCGCGGCGTCGTCGTGCTCGGCACCGGCGTGCGCGCCGAACGCATCGCCGACCTCGCGCGCCGCCACGCCAACCACTATTTCGTGCCACGCGCCTACGTCCATATCGGCGCCGATCCGCATATGGTCGCCGGCGAGACGCTCGATCTCGATAACGTCAAAGATAACCGCGCACTCGCCAAATTCGCCTGCAAGCTCGGCGTCCGCGAGGTGGTGGTCGCGACCGACGAGCGCCGCGGCATGCCCGTTGAGCAATTGCTTCATTGCAAGATCGAAGGCGTCAAAGTCGTCGATTATCTGACCTTCTGGGAACGCGAGAACGGTCGCATCGACATCGATGCGTTGCAACCGAGCTGGCTCATTTATTCAGACGGCTTCCGCCAGGGACGCATCGTCAATCTGGTCAAGCGCACGTTCGACCTCACCGTCAGCTTCATGCTCCTGGCGGTGACGTTGCCGGTGATCGCGCTGACGGCGCTGGCGATCCGTCTCGAAAGCTCGGGTCCGGTCCTCTATCGGCAGGAACGCGTCGGTTATCACAACCGCAGCTTCATGCTCTACAAGTTCCGCTCAATGCGCCCCGACGCCGAGCGCGACGGTGCGCCGCGTTGGGCCGCGAACCGCGATCCGCGCATCACGCGCGTCGGCGCGATCATCCGTCGCTTCCGCATCGACGAGCTGCCGCAGCTGTGGAACGTCTTCAAGGGCAATATGAGCTTCGTCGGTCCGCGACCGGAGCGGCCGTTTTTCGTAGATCAGCTCGCTGAATGCATTCCATTCTACAACGAGCGCCATTCGGTGAAGCCCGGCATCACCGGCTGGGCCCAGGTCAATTATTCCTATGGCGCGTCGCTCGAGGACGCGAGGCAGAAGCTCGCGTACGACCTGTACTACGTGAAAAATCGCACGCTGTTTCTCGACATCGTAATCCTCATCCAGACCGTGCGCGTCATTCTATTTCGCGAGGGCGCGCGCTAATCCATGTCGTTCGCCGCGGTCACCTCCGGCATCTGCGCGCTGGCATTCGCCGCGCTGTTCCTGTTCACGCTGGCGCGCGGCAAAGCGTCGCGCGAAGGCCGCTTCATTCTCGCAGCATCGGGCGTGACTGCCCTGTGGGCGGGCGCGTCGGCGTTCGGCGTCGCGCGCGGCGTTATCCAGCCGCTTGAGACCATCCAGGCATTGATCTGGCTGGCGCTGCTCGAATGGCTGCTGCGGCCGCAAACGGCAAATTCCCTCAAGCCCGGCGCGGGCGGCCTAGCGGTCGCTGCCGGCGCGCTCGCTTGCGCCGCAGCGCTGGCCAATGACCTGGTCCACATCGGCGACAGTACGCTCGTCTGGTCGCAGATCGTCGCCCGCGCCGGGCTGTCGATCACCGGCCTGCTGCTGGTCGAGAACGTCTACCGCAACATCGAGCCCAAGCGGCTGTGGAACGTCGTGCCGCTGTGCATCGCCATCGGCGGCTTCTTCGCCTATTGGCTGTTCCTCTATTCGACTGCGTTGCTTACCGGCCACGTCAATCCGGTGTTCGCCGACGCGCGGCCGGCAGCGACCTGTCTGTCGGCGCCGTTCCTGGCGCTGACCCTGGCGCGCAACCGCGACTGGCGCATCGACCACCACATCTCGCGCAGCCTGGTGTTCCATGCCTTCACCCTTGTCGTCGGCGGTGTGTTCCTGCTCGTCGTCGCCAGCCTGGGCGTGGTGCTGCAGGACGGTGCTTGGGGACCAGCGGCGCAGATCGTGTCGCTGTTCGGCAGCACGCTGGTCCTGGCTCTCGTGCTGTCGTCCGGCGGGATCAAGGCGCGCATCAATTATCTTGTGTCGCGCAACTTCTTTTCGCTGCGCTACGACTATCGCCTCGAATGGATGAACTTCATCGACATCCTGTCGGCGCCGGGTGACGGTGCCGAGCTGCGCCAGCGCGTCGTCCACGCCGTCGCCAACATCGTTGACAGCCCGCGCGGTGCATTGTGGCTTATCGACGAAGGCGTCGGCTTCCGGCCCGCAGCGTTTTTCAACATGCGTCTGCCGGCCGAGCTGGTCGAGCCGCTCAACGGCGCGTTCGTCGCTGGATTTCGCGGCGGCCATTGGACGCAATTGCTCGACGACGAAGTCAGGCCGGCGCCCTGGCGCGCCGACGGCCAGTTCTGGCTCGCCGTGCCACTTGTCCATAGCGGACGCATGATCGGGTTCATCGCCCTTGCGCATCCGCGCGCGCCGCTCGACCTTAATTGGGAGAGCTTCGATCTGCTGCGCGCCGTCAGCCGCCAAGCAGCGAGCTACATCTGCGAGGAAAGCGCGGCCCAACAGTTGGCCGATGCACGGCGCCTCGAGGATTACGGCAAGCGCTTCGCCTTTCTTGGCCATGACCTCAAGAACATTGCCAGTCAGCTGCGGCTGATTGCCGTCAATGCAATGCGGCACGGCGACGATCCGGGGTTCCGTGCCGATGCCTTCCACACCGTCGAGAGTTCGGCCGCGCGCATGAGCGCGCTGCTGCTGCAATTGAATGCACGGACCGCCGCCGCCGCGGAGCCTTACCGCGCCACGCCGGCCGACGCCGCGCGCGTCGTCGCCGAAGTCGCCAGCGCGCTCGTCGGCGCTGCGGTAGCGATTGAGACGCGAATGCCCGGCGGCATGGCGCTGGTCGCGATGCCGGCGGAAGATCTGCGGTCGGCGCTGACCCATGTGCTCAGCAATGCGATCGAGGCCTCACCGTCCGGTGCCGCCGTGAGCATCACAGGCGCGATCGCGAACGACCGATACATCATCGAAATCACCGACCACGGACCGGGCATGGACCCCGAATTCGTCGCCCGCGAGCTGTTCCGCCCGTTCCGCACGACCAAGGAAGGTGGCAGTGGCATTGGCGCCTACCAGACCCGCGAGCTCGTGCGCGCCGCCGGCGGCGAGCTCGACGTGATCAGCCAAACCGGCGTCGGCACCACCATGCGAATCGTTCTTCCTCTAGCGCGAGAAGGAGCCGCCTCCTCGGCGGCATAACAATATGAAAGACAGCAAAATCTCCCTCCTGATCGTCGAGGACGACGACGGCATCGCCCGCCAATACAAATGGGCCCTGTCGGATTGTGACACGGCGTTCGCCGCCAATCGCGACGACGCGATCGCCGAATTCCGCCGTGTGCGGCCGCACGTCGTCGTGCTCGATCTCGGCTTGCCGCCGGCCGCCGACACCGCCGCCGAAGGCATGGCGGCGCTCGAAGCGATGCTGGCGATGGCGCCCGAGACCAAGATCATCGTCGCCTCGGGCAATGAAAGCCGCGAGGTCGCGCTACGTGCAGTGCAACTTGGCGCCTACGATTTCCATCTGAAGCCGGTCGATCTCGACGTGCTACGGCTGATGATCGCGCGCGCCGCCAAGCTGCGTGAGCTCGAAGCTGAGAACCGCCGCCTGCAGGAATTGATGCCGCAGTCGCCGATCGACGGCATCGTCGCCGCCAGCCCGCAGATGACGCGCGTGCTCCGCACCATCGAAAAGATCGCACCAACCGACGTCGCCGTGCTGCTGCTCGGCGAAAGCGGTACCGGCAAGGAGGTGCTCGCTCAGGCGGTCCACCGGCTGAGCCCACGCGCGAAGAAACCGTTTGTCGCCATCAATTGCGCTGCAATTCCGGAAACCCTGCTCGAAAGCGAACTGTTCGGCCACGAGAAAGGCGCGTTCACCGGCGCGGTCAAGCAGACCATCGGCAAGATCGAAAGCGCCAATGGTGGCACGCTGTTCCTCGACGAGATCGGCGATGTGCCTCTGGCTATGCAGGTGAAGCTGCTGCGCTTCCTGCAGGACCAGGTGGTCGAGCGCATCGGCGGCCACCGTCCGATCCAGGTCGACGTGCGCATCGTTTGCGCCACCAACCAGGACCTTGACCACATGATCGGCACCGGCCGGTTCCGCGAGGATCTCTACTATCGGCTCAACGAGGTCCGCGTCATGGTGCCGCCGCTGCGCGAGCGCGAAGGCGATCCGGTGCTGCTCGCCAACCACTTCCTCAAACGCTTCAACGAACAGTTCGCGCGCAAGATCAAGGGCTTTGGCTCGGATGCGCTGACCGCGATCGCCGTCCATCCGTGGCGTGGCAACGTGCGCGAGCTCGAAAACCGGGTGAAGCGCGCGGTGGTCATGGCCGAAGGCGCGACCGTCAGCGCCGCCGACCTCGAGCTGGCGCCGGCCGAATTGCCGTTCGGCTCGCTCGATCTGCGCGAGGCGCGGGCCCGGGCGGAACGCGGCGTCATCCAGATGGCGCTGGCGCAAAGCAGCGGCAACTTGTCGCGCGCTTCGAAACTGCTCGGCATCAGCCGGCCGACGCTTTACGGCCTGCTCGAAGACCTCGGCCTCGAAGTTCATTCGTGAGCACGCATCGCCCGGAGAGTCCCATGATCAAGCGTTCGGATTTCATCAGCCGCGTCCTGCCCTTCGTGCTGGCGTGCGGCGTGCTATCAGTGCCTTCGGTCACCTTCGCGTCGACCGGTTATGCCGACACGGCGCAGCAGCTGATCGACCGCGGTGATCTGCGCGGCGCAGCCATCGAGCTGCGTAATGCGGCACGCAACGAACCGCAGAACGCCGACATCCATCTGCGCCTGGCGCGGATCTATCTCCAGATCGGCAACATTCCGGCTGCCGAGGCCGAAGCGCGCCTGGCGCTGACGCGCGGCGTCGACGACGCCAAGGTCGCGCCGCTGCTGGCCGAAAGCCTGCTTCGCGCCGGCAAGTTCAACGCCGTGCTGCATGAAATTCCCGCCGGCCATCGCCCGCCGCAGGCCGAAAGCATGGTCCGCTTGGCGCGCGGCCTGGCCTATCTCGGCCTGCATCAGCCAAACGAAGCGGCGCCGCTGCTCACCGAAGCGGTCCAGCTTGATCCCAACGCGATCGAACCCAAGCTGGGCCTGGCGCGGCTGATGATGTTCGAAAACAAATCGGCCGAAGCCGAAAAGCAGATCGACGCGGCGCTGGCAATTGATCCCAACAACAGCCGGGCGCTGATGCTGAAAGGCGATATGTTGCGCATGCGCGGCGACTATCCGGGCGCATTGGCGCGTTACGACGCCGTCGTCAAACACGAGCCGCAGAACGCCGTCGCGCTGCTCGGCCGCGCCAATCTCAAGATCGCGCTCGGCCAGCTCGACGCCGCCGCGCAAGACGTCCAGCAGGTCCAGGCCGAATTCCCGAACAGCCCGGAAGACATCTACCTTCAGGCGCTGATCGAAGTCGGCCGCGGCCATATCGCCAAGGCGAATGACATCCTGCAGAAGGCGAGCCTGCAACTCTCAAACCTGCCGGTGGCGCAACTGCTGTCCGGCGCGGTGCAATTCTCGCTTGGCAATTACGCGCAGGCGGCGGTCGGCCTGAAGAATTTCGTCGCGCGCGTGCCGAACAATCCGCTCGCGAACCGCCTGCTCGCCGACATCGCATTGCGCCAGAATGAGCCGCACCAGGCGATCGCCTTACTCGAGCCGATTACGCGCGCCAATCCCGACGACGGCGATGCCTGGGCGGTGTTGGCCGACGCTTATCTCGCCATCGGCGACAACGCCAAGGCGTCACAGGCGCTCGACCGCGCCTCGACCAGCACGGCGAACAATCCGCGCCTCGGGACGCAGGTTGCGGTTGGCCGCATTGCGGCGGGCCAGACCAGCCTTGGCGTCGAGGAGCTTCAATCGATCTTCAACAAGCAGGGCGGCGCAAGCATCGCTGGTCCGGCGCTGATCCTGTCCGACCTGCGTGCGCACCACATCGCCGAAGCCGAACGCCACGCCGAAGCGCTAGCCAAAGCACGGCCCGACGATCTGGTCGCCGCCAATCTGCTCGGCCTCGTGCGGATCGCCCAAGGCAATCTGACCAACGCCGAGCAGATCTTCACCGTGATCTACCGGAAGCATCCAGAATTCACCGTCGCCGGCCGCAACTTGGCGCAGGTCTACATGGGTGAAGGCCGGCCGGACGATGCAATCGGAATCTATCGCGCGATGATCGCGCGCGACGGCGACGACATCGCCACGCACCTGGCTCTCGCCGACGTACTCATTGCGACGAAGGATTACACCGGCGCGATTGCCGAGCTGCAGCGCGCTAACGGGCTCGATCCCTCCAATCCGGCGGCCAATCTCAAGATCGCGAATCTCTACGCATCGCAGCAGCAATGGGACAAAGCGACCGACACGATGCGGCCGATGGTCCAGCAGTTCCCGAACAATTTCGCCGTTCTGGATATGATGGGCCGCGTTCAGACCGCCGCCGGCGATACCAAGGGCGCGGTGACGACTTATCGCCGCGCGACCGAAGCGAAACCCGACGATGCCATCGCCTTCGATCGCTACGCCAACGCTCTGGCCGGCACCGGCGACTGGAATGGCGCCCGCGATCAGCTGCGCACGGCGGTCAAGCTCGATCCGCAGAGTGTGCTCTACCGCGAAGAGCTGGTTTACGCCGAATATCGGGTCGCTGGCCGCACTGCCGCCTATGCCTTGGCGAAGCAGCTCGCGCCCCCCAGCGAGAGTCCGACGCTCGCGACGCAATGGATGGCCGCGGTGCTGGTCAAAGACGGCAAGGTCAACGATGGCCTCGCTCTCCTGACCGAAGCCGAACGGACCTCACCTTCTGAAGGCCTGATCGTTCAGCACGCGACCGTGCTTGCCAAAGCGGGCCAAGCGGCCCAGGGCGCGGCGCTGCTTCAGTCCTGGATCGGCCGTCACCCGACCGACCTTGCGGCAATGCATGCGTTGGCCGATCTCGACATGACGATGGCCGATTATCCAGCAGCGCAACAAGTGCTTGAACACATCGTGGCGCGCAGCCCGGACGACGTCGTTGTCCTCAACAACTTGGCGTGGATCTATTCGCGCAACGGCGATCCGCGTGCGCGGCAGACCGCAGCCCGCGCCTACGCCTTGTCACCGCTGTCGCCGGCGGTCGCCGACACCTATGGCTGGATTATCCTGTCGCAGGGCGACGCCGCACGCGCAGTGCAGTATCTGCGCATGGCGAGCTACGGCATGGCGGACGATCCGTCGGTGCAATATCATTTCGCTGTCGCCTTGAGCCGCGCGGGCCATACCGCCGAGGCGCGCGCGCTGCTACAGCGGGTGGTGGCGTATCATGGCTCGTTCGACGGCAAGCAGCAGGCGAGCGCCCTGCTGAAAAACCTCGGCGGCAGCGTCAACTAGATGCGCACCGCCGCCGACCGGTCGAGGCGCCGCTTGAGCTCGAGCGGCGTGGTGAACCGGCCCTTCGCCTGGTTGACGAAGAAGTCGAGCAGCCCCTCGAGTCGATCGAGAAAATGGGCGAGGTCATCGTCGTCGCGCACATAGGGCGCGCCGCCCGGCATCAACGACGGACTATGGTAACTCAGATTGAAGATGCGCTGACCACGCGCCAGCAGCGTGCGCACGAGCCGCACCTGCTCGACGAGGGTGAAGCCTTCGGGTGAAAGCTGGATGCGCTCCATCAGACGGAGCCGCGACGCAGCCGCCTTCAGCATGAAACGATCGGCCGAGCGGGTGTCGAGCCACGGATAGAGCGCGCGCGCGCGGGTGGCAAGCGCGCCGACATGACCGACGGTCAATGGAATACCAAGCCGACGGCCGTTTGCGCCAAAGCGGAACGGCTGCGGGCCGAATGCCGAGAAATCGGGGCCGAAGCGCCGGCTGAGATCGACGCCAGGCAAAACGCTCGCATCGATCTCGTAGCCGAGGCGATCGAGCAAGCCGAGGCTGCGTGGACCGAGACCATAACGGCCGGCGCGATAGACCGACGGCCGGACGCCAAGATTGCGTTCGATCGTGCCCGTGAGGACGGCGAGCTTTTCGCGCTCGATCTCCGGCGGCAGGTTGCCGGGATAGGACGACAGGTAATTGACATCCTCGACAAACGGCGGATTCACCCAGGGCTGCAGATGGGCGCCAATATCGCAGCGTCCGTCTGCCAGCAGCTCGCGCAACGGACCGTAGCCGATGCTCTGGCTCGCTACCGGGTAGTCGACGACATAGGTGGGTTTCACGCCATAGCGCTCGAACACCGCCTGGGTCTTGAGCTGATGCGCGACATTGCGAACACCCGTGGTCTTGCGGCTGAATGGCCGCGACCAGTCGAATTCCTCCTCGGTATCGACGACAACCTGGAGCAGCGGCGGTCCGTCCGACGGCAGCGATACCGGTACGATCGTCTCGTCGAAAAACTGGAACGATCCGCCGCGGCCACGACGCGAATCGGCCGTGAAGGTGCCGGCCGCAGCTGGGCGCGCCGGACTCATCGTTCGACTCCGGCGAGAATGGCGTCGAACAGGCGCAATTGGCCGTCGGTCGTCGCGTCCCAAGAAAAGCGCTCGGCATAGGCGCGCGTCGCGGCGCGTGCCGGCGGCATAGCAAACAGGCGATAGACCGCCTCGGCGACGCCATCGGCGCTGGTTTCGCACATCAGCACACCGGCCGCGGGATCGGCGACGATTTCGGGATTGCCCCAGGCGTTCGACGCGATCACCGGCGTGCCGCAAGCCATCGCCTCGAGCAGGACATTGGGCCAGCCTTCGCGCGACGACGCCAACACCAGCGCATCGGCGGCCGAATAGAACGACGGCAGCGCATCATGCGGCAAGGCGCCAAGGAAGCGGACGCGTGCGGCGACGCCAAGCTGTTGCGCCAACGCCTCGAGCACGGCACGCTCCGGCCCTTCACCGGCGATCGCCAGCGTGAAAGCCGGCAGCCGCTGCAACGCCGCAATGACGTGGTGATGGCCTTTGCGCTCGATGAGGTGGCCGACCGAGAGCAGCGTCTTGCCCTCGAAACCGTAGGCGCGGCGCGCCGGCGTGCGATGCTGCGGCCGGAACAGCGACAGGTCGACGCCGTTGCGCAGCGTCGTAATGCGGTCGGCGGACAGGCCGAGCTCGATGAGGGGCGCCTTGAGCGCATCGGCAACGGTGATCATCGCGGCGGCGCGAGAGGCCGCCCAGCGGATCATGCGCCGCGGCAGCGCATGGCGCGGGATCAGATTGACGTCGGTGCCCCGTGCTGTAATCACCACCGGCTTGCCGAGGGCGCGGCCGAGCATCGCCGCTGCGACGCCATCGGGATAAGCGTAATGCGCGTCGATCAGGTCGATATCCTGCTCGGCAATGAGACGCCGCGCCGCTGGCAGCGCCGCGGCAAATAGCGACAGCGGCGTCAGGCTCATGCCGAGTTTCGGCACGACCAGATAGCGTGGATGGACGATCGTCAGATCGTGACGGGTTTCCGCCGCCGGCACCTCGGCATAGCGCGCGTAGCCCCCGAAGGCGCGGTGGCGCGATGGAAACCACGGCACCGGCGCCAACACGCGCGCCGCGACGCGACCGCTCGCCACCAGCTGGCGCAGGCGGTTCTCGACGAAGACGCCGTGATTGGGCTGCGCCGCGTTCGGATAAAGCGTCGTGAAGGTCAGGATGCCGATTTTCGGCACCACGCCGGCGCCGCCCGCATCAGGTGCGAAATACCGGCGCTTCACGGCTTCTCCATCCGTTCGGCGACGATCACGACCGCCTCGCTCAGCGCCGGCAGAATGCGATAGCGGCGAATTTCGCGCAGACCGGCGGCCGCGAGCATCTGTGCCAATTGATCTTCGGTCACCGGGAAGACCGCCGGATTCTGGAACAGGCCGGTGGCGCGCTTTAGGGCGCGGCGCCAACGATGCAGCCTTGTATCGAGACCGTGCGTCAGCACCATGCGACGCCGCGCGACACTGGCCATGGCGCCGATCAGCGTTTGCTGCTCCGCCGGCGGAAAGTGCATCAAGAATCGCGCCGAAAGCACGACATCGAACTGGCGCGCCGGATCGACGGACCGGATATCGGCGGTTTTGGCGGTAAACCTGTCGCCGAACGGCGCGAGGCGCTGGCGTGCGACGGCCAGCATCGCCGGCGCGATGTCGACGCCGTGGACGGCGCAGTCCAATTTCAGCGCGACCTCGGCCAACCGGCCGGTGCCGCATGGCATGTCAGCAATCGTCGAGCCCACCGGCAGGTCGGCCAACGCCAAGCGAACTGCGCGGCGGTCGAGGAAATTGAACAGGCGGCCGGCCAAGCTCGAGAACCGCTTCCGGTCGTAATCCGCGGCGACGCTCGCGTCCTGATAATGGCGCGTCGGGTCCCATGCTTTGCCGTAATGCAGATCGTCCATCTCGCTCATCCGGTCACCGCCAGTAGCGTGTCAGACGCTGCTGCGACGCATTGTTCGAAGCGATGCCGCACGTAGGATTCGCGGATTTTGTCGGCCGGAGCGGCGGCGCGTTCGATCCAGAAACGCAGCAGGCCATGCAGCTGTGCCCAGCCCAGCGGCCCTTGCCATGTCGGATGGCCCGAAGCACCATAGCCGTCGAGGAACGCATCGGCGATGAGGCGATGGCGACGTCCGAGCAGCCACCCGGATGGACGCCAGGCGCCGAACGTCAGGTCGCGGATGAACTTCGCCAGATCGAGCGTCACGGCATCGTCCCAGTGCGCAGCAATGTCGAGCCCGATGAGCCCGTCGCCCGTCATCATCAGGTTCTCGGCCTTGAAGTCGCCGTGATGGTGCGCGATCGGCACCGGAATCGACGCGATCGTCGGCGCCGTGCGTTCGAGCGCCGCCAGACCGCGAGCAAAGTGCCGGTTTGCCACTAAGGCTCGGGCTGGCGGCGTCTGCAGTTCGAGATTGGCCAGCATGACGGCGCAACTCATTGGCCGCTCGGCCAGCCGGTGCATGGCATGAAATCCGTGCAGCCACCGTCCGGCGGCCTTCGATCCGGCGCGGATTTCGGTTTCGGCGATCATCGGACCGGCGAGCGCCGCGGCGACCGAGCGACCCTCGATCCACTCCATCGCCAGACAGGCGTGTTCGTCGATCAGGCCGAGAGCGCACACCACGCGGACGGACGTTGCGCTGCGCGACGCCAGGCCAGCGATGCGCTCGAGCGCGGCATATTGCCGTTGCGCCGTCGCAAAGTCGGGCTCGCCGTTCGCGGTGACGCAGAATTTGAGCGCGATGGCGCCAGCAAGTTCGTCGCCGGTGCACCGGAACAGTCGCGACGTGCGGCTGACGCGGACCGGTCCGACGACGCGGCAATCGTCGAGCGGCACGTCGCCGAGCCGGCGACCAGCGAAGAGACGGGCGACGTCCTCCGCCCGTAGGTCGGCGCTGATTTGCGTGCTCATCGCTGCCGGCCTGCGCCGAGCAACAAACGGCGCAGTATGGCGACAAGATTGCGTAACGGCGCGCCGCGACCGAGGGCGGCGGCCCGCAACATGAGCCACGCGCCACGAAACCGTGCGCCCGAATCGATCAGGTTGGCGCCCAGCCGTTCGAAACGGCGCGCGAGGATCGCACGCCGATCGGCCGGCGACAGGCGATCGCCCAGGCGCCCGAAGTGCCGGCGCACCATGGCGACGACGTCGGCGGCCTGACGTGCAGTATGACCCGTCGAATAGCTGCGCGGCATCCAATGATAGACCGCGAGCGCATCGGGGATTGCATGAACGCGGCCAGCCATCGCTAGGCGGATGAACAGGTCCTGGTCCTCGCCGGTGATCAAGTCGGGATCAAAGCCGCCGACGGCGTCGAGCAACCGGCGTCGCGTCATCACCGCCGAGGTGGCGATGAACGACGATGCCAGCAGTGTCCTCCATGCTTCGGCGCCCGGCACTGGTGGTTGCCGCGTATAGACCGAACTCCCGTCGCGTCCTTCGACGGTCTTCACGCGCATGTCGGTCACCGCGAGCGCAAGCCCGGCATCGGCCTCGAACAGCGCGATCTGACGCGCGAGTTTGTCGGGCAGCCACTCGTCGTCGGCATCGAGAAACGCGACGAACGCACCGCGAGCGGCAGCGATACCGAGATTGCGGGCGCGGCCGGGACCGCCGTTGCGATCAACACGAATAATACGGATGCGCGGATCGTCAAAGGCCGCGATGCGCGCGACCGTGTCATCGGTGCTCGCATCGTCGACGCAAATCGCTTCCCATTCGGCATGCGTCTGCGCACGCACCGACGCGAGCGCGCGCCGTACGGTTAATGCCGCGTTAAACGTCGGCATCACGACCGACACCAGCCGGGGCGCTGTAGCGGACGCGATAGCGGGTCGGACGGAGAGCGCGGTACTTGATTGCGGCATCGACAAACGGTCTCTCGTGCGCAAACGAAAACCGGCGCGGAAACCGGTCCCCGCGCCATCGCCATTGTCGCCTCTAGCGACGAATTTCCAGTTAATGGAGCGTTGACCGCGACGCCCATTAACCCTCTGGCAGTAACCGGAAATTTAGGGCTTTCAGGGTATGAAAAGCCTGGGTTTGCCAGGGGATTCGATGCCTTCGATGACGGCGAAAATCGGCGCACCGGCCGGTTGGTCCGTGCGCACGCCATGACTGACGCGCCGGTCTCCGTCGCCGTTGCCGCGTCGGCCGAAGCGTCACTCGGCCGCAAGATGGCGCGCAGTGCCGTTTTCATGATCGCGTTGCGTGGCGCGTTCCGCCTCATCGGTTTGGTCAGCTCGCTGATCCTGCTGCGGCTGCTGGCGCCGTCGGATTTCGGCGTCGTTGGCTTGGTCACCGCTGCGCTCGCCATACTCGAGATTCTCGCCGAATTGTCGTTCGAAGCCGGCCTCGTGCGCATGGCCGCGCCCGCGCGCATCCACTACGACACCGCGTGGACCCTCGGCCTGATGCGCAACGCGATCATGGCGCTGGCGGTCGTGCTGTCGGGTCCCTGGCTGGCGGCATTCATCGCCGATCCGCGAGTGGTTTCCCTCGCCTACGTCCTCGCCGGCATCACGCTGCTGCAGGGCCTGCAGAATGTCGGCGTCGTCGATTTCCAGCGCCGTCTCGAATACGACCGCTTCTTTCGCTTCCAGATCTTCGGCAAGCTCGCCGGCTTCTGTGTCGCGCTGCCGCTCGCGTTCGCCCTGCGCAACTACTGGGCGCTGATGGCCGGCATCGCGGCGACCCGTCTGTCGATGACCGCGCTGAGCTATGCGATGAGCCCCTATCGGCCGCGGCTGAGCCTGGCCGGCTGGCGCGATCTGTTCGATTTCTCCAAGTGGCTGCTGGTCGCCAACATCGAATGGGTCGTCGATTCCTACGCCATGACCTTCCTGACCGGGCGTGTCGCCGGACCAGCGGCAATCGGCCTTTACCAGGTCGCCAACCGCGTCGCATCTCTGCCCGCAAGCGAAGTCGCCGCGCCGATCCGCGGCCCGATGTATGCGGGCATGTCGCGCACAGCGCATGACATGCCGCAGCTACGCCGGCAGACGCTTGACGGCTTGTTCCTCAGCGTCGCCGTGGTGACGCCGATGGCTGTCGGCATTGCGCTGCTGGCTCAGCCGATCGTCGACCTATTCTTCGGCTGGAAATGGGTCGCCGCGATACCGCTGGTCCGCCTGTGTGCGCTGGCGGCCTTATTCGATGCCGTCGGCCATTACACGCACAATCTCTACCTCGTCACCCACCGCCAGCGCCGCTTCGTCGGCGTTTTCGCGGTCGCGCTCGCGGTGCGCATTCCAGCAATCATCGCCGGCGCCTGGCTCGACGGCATCAACGGCGCCGCGTTCGCGATGATGGTGACGGCGATGTTCAACATGGTGCTGTGGTCGGCGAACATCTTCCCGCTCGCCGGGATCGCATTCCGCACCGCGCTGGCCGGCGTCTGGCGTACCGCATTCGCCGCGCTAGTGATGGCCGCCATCGTGCTCTGGTTCGGCCAATTGTGGCCTGAGCCGCGCGAATTCGCCGCCGGCCTAGCGCGCTTCTTCGCGCTGGTGCTTACCGGCTGTCTGACGCACATCGGCACACAGTTCGTTGTCTGGCGCCTCTCCGGCGAGCCCACTGGCGCCGAACATCATCTGATCAAGACCGCCGCCGAAGCGGCGGGCCGTTTCATGCCGCACGGCTCGCTGCACGCCAGGAGCTGAGGACCCGTACATGCGCTCACTGTTCTTCACCACCGCGATCTTCGCCATGCTGCCGGCGGCGTTCTTCTCGCCGTTCGTCGCCGTGCTCCTGTGGTCCTACATCTCGTTCGGCAGCCCACAGCGCTTGACCTGGGGAATTAGCGACGCGATCCCGTTCGCGCTTGTCGTCGGATTGACCGGCATCCTCGGCTGGCTGGTGGTCGAACGGCGCAAATTTCCGAACGATCCGACGACTTGGCTGCTCGTGGGATTCATCGTCGCCTACACCATCGCGACCTATTTCGCGATCGTGCCGGACGAAGCCTGGCCGAAATGGTGGCTGACCACCAAGGCGATGATCTACGTCTTCGTCACCGCCGCGCTGCTCACCAACCGCGTGCGCATCCACGCGCTGATGTGGGTGATGGTGATCGCGGTCGCATTCTACGGCATCAAAGGCGGATTGTTCGCACTGGTGACTGGCGGCAATTACCGCATCTGGGGTCCGCCACAGACCGTGATCGGCGACAACAACCAGATCGCCGCGGCACTCGTCGTGCTCCTTCCGCTGATCAATTACCTTGGCCGCCAATCGAAGAACGATTTACTGCGCATGGGCTCGCGCGTGGCCATGGGTCTGTGCCTGCTGTCGGTGCTGGCGTCTTATTCGCGCGGCTCGTTCCTGGCGCTGATCGCGATGCTACCGTTCCTGCTGCAGCACTCGAGGCGGAAGGTGGTTTCCGGCGTCGTCATCGTTGTCGTGCTGGCATTTTCGATCAGCTTCATGCCAGCGCAATGGGTCGAGCGTATTCAGACCATTCAGACGTATCAGCAGGACTCGTCGGCCGAAGGCCGCATTGAGATGTGGGAAGCGGCGACTAAGATGGCGCTGGCACGGCCGTTGGTCGGCGTCGGCTTCAAGGGTCCTTATATCCAGTCGGTGATGGACCAGTACTCGCCGGGCACTACGGCGCGCGCAGTGCACAGCATCTGGTTCGAAGTGCTGGGCGAGAACGGCTTCCCGGCGCTGTTCTTCTGGATCGCGCTGGCC